>NZ_DATJLI010000045.1:0-2496 GCF_035490575.1 Sphingomonas sp.
ATTCTTCAACGGCCAAAAGGGCTTCGGCTTCATCGCCCAGGAAGGCGGCGGCGAGGATGTGTTCGTGCACATCAGCGCGGTCGAGCAGGCTGGCCTGACCGGTCTGGCCGAGGGCCAGCCGCTGGGCTTCACCCTAGTCGACCGCGGTGGCCGTATCTCGGCGACGGAACTCAAGATCGAGGGTGAGCCGCTGCCGGTCACGGGTGGCGCGGCGGCAGCGCCGCGTGGCGATCGCGATGCTGCCGGCGGTGCGCCGCGGGGCGGGCCGCAGCGTCAGCTGACCGGTGAGCGCGCTTCGGGAACGGTCAAGTTCTTCAACGCGATGAAGGGCTTTGGCTTCATCCAGCGTGACGATGGTCAGCCCGATGCGTTCGTGCATATCTCCGCTGTCGAGCGCGCCGGTATGCCGACGCTGAACGAAGGCGATCGGCTGGAGTTCGAGCTGGAAGTTGATCGTCGCGGTAAATATGCCGCCGTGAATCTTCAGCCGGTTCAGTAATCAACCGGATCGGAAAGGCACGCGTGGCGCGCGCCGGATCGATCCTGCGAATCGCCGCGTCGGTTGTCACCGGCGCGGCGTTTTCGTGTCCGGGTGCAAGCGCGCTGCCGGTGCAGGCTGCGCCGGTCGAAACGTCCTGTCCGGCACCCGCGCTCGAACCGGTGCGCGTGATCGCGCGGATGCCGCATGATTCGCGAGCCTTTACCCAAGGTCTGCTGTGGCACCGTGGTTCCCTGTTCGAAAGCACGGGGCAGGAGGGGCAGTCGAGCGTCCGCCGCGTGGAACCGCGCACCGGCCGCGTCATCACGCGCCGGGCCTTGCCCGATACGCAATTCGGGGAAGGGCTGGCGCGAATCGGCAATGAACTGGTCGCACTGACCTGGACCAGCGGCGTCGCGCACCGCTTTTCCGCCGATACGCTCAAACCCCTGGGGAGCTTTCGCTACTCAGGGGAGGGATGGGGGCTGACCAGCGACGGGCAGCGCTATATCCGTTCCGACGGCAGCGATGCGTTGATCTTCCACGACGCGGCCACGTTCGCCGAAACCGGGCGCGTCCGCGTCACGCTGGCGGGAACACCGCTGCCGCAACTCAACGAGCTTGAGTGGGTCGACGGGCTGGTGCTGGCGAATATCTGGCACAGCGATGTGATTGTCGCGATCGACCCGCAAACAGGCTGCGTGACTCGCCGTTTCGACCTGTCGCCGATCGTCGCGCAAGTGCCGCGCCCCGATGCCGAGGCGGTGTTGAACGGCATCGCATGGAATGCCGAGGGGCGGCGGCTGTTCGTGACCGGCAAATACTGGCCCAGCCTGTTCGAGATCGCGCTGCCGGACCCCAAATAGGCGTTTGCGCGTTGGCCCCGAAACGAACGGAGGCGGCATGGGCAGGTTGATCGACGGGCAATGGCATGGCGACGAAGCCGTCGCGCCCACCAACGACAAGGGTGAGTTCGAACGCGTCGACAGCGGTTTTCGCGACTGGCTGACCGCCGATGGGGGTGCCGGTCCCGATGGGCAGCGCGGCTTCAAGGCAGAGCCGGGGCGCTATCGCCTGTATGTCAGCCTTGCCTGTCCATGGGCGCACCGCACGCTGGTCGTTCGCGCGCTCAAACGATTGGAAGATGCCATTCCGGTGACGGTCGTCGGCCCGGTGATGGGTGAATATGGGTGGAGCTTTGCCGAAACCTTTGGCGGGACGGGCGAGCCGCTTTACGGTCTCGAGCATCTGCACCAGCTTTATACCCGCGCACGCAGCGGCATGACCGGAAAGGTCACGGTGCCGGTCCTGTGGGACGCCGAGACGCAGACGATCGTGAACAACGAATCGTCGGAAATCCTGCGAATGCTGTCCAGCGCGTTCGACCATTGCGGCGCGGCGGCGGGCGATTTCTACCCATCGGCGCTGCGCGCGGAGATCGATGCGGTCAACGATCGGGTCTATCCGGGGCTGAACAACGGCGTCTATCGCGCCGGCTTCGCGCGCAAGCAGCAGGCCTATGAAAAGGCGGCGCGCGAGGTGTTCGACACGCTCGACTGGCTGGAGGAACGGCTGGCGGAGCGCGAATGGCTGGTCGGGGACCGCCTGACCGAGGCGGATATACGCGCCTTTACCACGCTGGTCCGGTTCGATCCGGTCTATCACGGGCATTTCAAGTGCAACTGGCGGCGGCTGATTGATTATCCGCGCCTGTCCGATTTCGCGCGACGCATCGCCGAACTGCCGGGCGTTGCGGCGACGATCGACCTCGACCAGATCAAGGCGCATTATTATCGCAGCCATCCCGACATCAATCCCGGCGGGGTCGTGCCCATCGGCCCGGCGCAGGGGCGGATCGGTGAGGCTGATGCACGCGGCATCGGCGGTTGAACCGGGTGCCCGCTCACCGCATAAGGCAGGATATGTCGCGTCCGCTCCTTGCCACCCTGCCGCTCCTGTTCGTCGGCGCTTGCGTCGCGCCGTCGCAACCGCCGCCCGCCCCGGCGCCGACACCCGCG
>NZ_DATJLI010000046.1:0-33209 GCF_035490575.1 Sphingomonas sp.
TGCCGCCCTGGATGGTTTCCATCAGGTCTTCGGCGCCCACGACATCGGCACCCGCTTCGCGCGCTTCGTCAGCCTTGGCGCCCTTGGCGAAAACGCCGACGCGCACGGTCTTGCCGGTGCCCTTGGGCAGCGTGACGACGCCGCGCACCATCTGGTCGGCGTGGCGCGGATCGACGCCCAGGTTCAGCGCGACTTCGATCGTCTCGTCGAACTTGGCGGTCGCATTGGTCTTGGCGAGCGAAATCGCCTCGTCGATGCCGTGCAGCTTTTCGCGGTCGACGGCGGTGGCCAGAACCTTGGCCTTCTTGGTCAGCTTGGCCATGGGATCAGCCCTCCACCACTTCGAGGCCCATCGCGCGGGCCGAACCTTCGATGATCTTGGTCGCGGCGTCGATGTCGTTCGCGTTCAGATCCTTCATCTTGGCCGTCGCGATTTCCGACAGTTGCGAACGCTTGATCTTTCCTGCCGACACCTTGCCCGGCTCCTTCGAACCCGACTTCAGGTTCGCGGCCTTCTTGATAAGATAGGTCGCGGGCGGAGTCTTGGTCTCGAAAGAGAAGCTGCGATCGGCATAGACGGTGATGATCGTCGGCAGCGGCGTGCCGACTTCCTGATCGCCTGTCGAGGCATTGAATGCCTTGCAGAATTCCATGATGTTGACGCCGCGCTGACCCAGCGCGGGACCGATCGGGGGGCTGGGGTTGGCCTTGCCGGCCGGCACCTGCAGCTTGATATAGCCGGTGATTTTCTTTGCCATGTTACTCACTCTGTTGCCGGTCGGGGCGGAATGCCCGCGCCGGATCAAGTTAAGCGGTTCGAGCGACGACCCGGACAGGCCGCCTCCCGCAATTCCAGCGATGTCTCGATGGAGGCGCGCGCATAGCGCAGGGCGCGGCCGATGGCAACCGTCGGCAACCGTTGATCTTCGCCATCGAACACGGCAAGCGGGACGCAATCATGGCCGATCCGCGCATCATTGACGTCACGCTGGACGAACGCACGATCCTGTGGCGATCGGCGGATATCGAGCAGGAACGGCGGATCGCGATCTTCGACCTGCTGGAGGGCAATCATTTCCGTCCACTGCGCGAACAGCCAGATGGCTATGCCGGGCCATATCGCCTGTCGCTGAGCGTCGAGGAGGGGCGGCTGGTGCTCGCCATCGCACGCGAGGACAAGGGGGCGTTGGAAACGCTTGTGCTGGCGCTCGGCCGGTTCCGGCGGCCGATCCGCGACTATTTCGCGATTTGCGACAGCTATTATCAGGCGATCCGCAGCGCGACGGCGCAGCAGATCGAAACCGTCGACATGGCCAGGCGCGCGATCCACAACGAGGCGGCCGAGCTGCTCAAGGAGCGGTTGGAAGGCAGGATCGACATTGATTTCGATACGGCGCGGCGGTTGTTCACGCTGATCTGCGTCTTGCATATCAAAGGCTGAGGGGGCGGCCGACATGTGGGGACTGGGGCGCTGGCTTGGCGCCGTGATGACCGTTGCGGCCATGCTCGCCGCCGGATGGTGGCATGCCGGGCGCTGGCGGCCGGGATCGGAGGAATATCCGATCCAGGGCGTCGATGTTTCCGCCGCGTCGGGGGCGGTCGACTGGCGCACCGCCAAGGCACGCGGCGTCGATTTCGCCTATCTGCTGGCGACCAGCGGCGACCGGGCGCGCGATCCGGCGTTCGAGGGTCACTGGGCCGCATCCGCCGATGCGGGCGTTCGGCGCGGCGCGCTCCACGCCTTTTCGCTGTGTCGCCTGGCGGCCGATCAGGCCGATCATTTCAACGCCGTGGTGCCCCGGTTGGGTGACGCGCTGCCAGCAGCGGTTTCGTTCGCCTTTGCGCCGGATTGCGCCGACCGCCCGATGCGGGCCGTCGTCCTGCGAGAGGTTGCGACCTTTCTGGAACGCGTGGAGCGGCATATGGGCAAGCGTGTGTTGCTGCGGATCAGCCCGGCTTTCGAGAAGGAATATCAGCTCAGCGCGGGTATCGACCGGACGCTTTGGGCGGAACGCGACTGGTTCCGGCCCGATTATCTGTCCCGTCCGTGGCGGATGTGGCGGGCCAATCATGCGCGGCGTGTGGATGGGTTTGAAGGAAAAGTCGGATGGAACGTCGTGGCGACATGAACGAGGTCGACGAACAGGCGCTGATTGCGGCGGCGCGGCGGGCAGCGCGCAACGCCCACGCGCCTTATTCGCGCTTCTCGGTCGGCGCGGCGGTGCTGCTGACCGACGGATCGATGGTGACGGGCGCCAATTTCGAGAATGCCAGCTATGGCCTGTCGCTGTGCGCCGAAACGGTCGCCATCGCGAAAGCGAGCAGCGAAGGGCGGCTGGGCGATGTCATCGCGGTGGCGGTCATCGGCGGGATGCAGGTCGATGGCCTGCCGTCCGGCACCGATCCCGTGCGGCCGTGCGGCCGGTGCCGGCAAGTGCTGAACGAAGCCGCGGGCATCGGCCGCCGCGACCTGATCGTGCTGTGCGCCGGGGCGGAGGGCGACGCGATCGAGCGCCACCGGCTGAGCGCGTTGCTGCCGCACGCATTCGGCCCTGCCGATCTGGGTTTGTGATACCGCTCACACTTATCGATCCTTAACCATTTGGAGGTAGCGGGTTCGGTAAAACAAATGGGATCGGAGCGGATATGGGATTCATGGTCGAGGATGGCGAGGCAGCGATCGTCGGCCATGTCGGGCGGACGGGGCTGCGCTTTGCCCGTGTCGATGGCGAAGGGCAGGTCGACATGGAAAGCCTGTGCTTTCATCCGGCCGCATCCTCGACCAGCATTTCGGGGGCCATTGCCACGTTCCTGCGCGACCAGGGATTGCAGGGGCGCGCAATCCGCGCCGCCATCGCGGTCGCCGGCCTGATCCGCGGCGACACGATTTCGGTTACACACACAAGGTGGTTCGTGTCGCGCCCAGGGCTGGAAGCGATGCTGGGCCATCCCCCGCTGCTGCTCAACGATTTCGAGGCAGAGGCCTGGGCGTTCGCACAGGCCTGTCAGGGCGATGCGGCCATGGCCCGGTCGGGCACCTGGTGCATCGCGGGCATCACATCGGGCCTGGGGGTGTCGGTGCTGCGCCGCGACGCCGGGCGAACGACGGTGATCGCGACCGAAGCGGGGCACGCTGCCTTCTCACCGCCGAACGACGATCTTGCGGCATTGGTGGCTGAAATGTTTCCGGGCCAACATGCGGTGCCCGCCGAATTGCTGATCTCGGCGCCGGGCCTGATTGCCATCTATGCGGCGCTGTCCGCCCATGCGGGACAGTCAGCGCGGCTGAGTGACCCCAAGGCGATTACCGCTGCCCGCAAGAATGACCCCCTTGCCGCGCGCGCCTGTGCGTTGCTGGCGCAGGCGTTCTGGGGGCATCTGAGCAATCTGGTCCTTGCCTATGGCGCGTGGGACGGCGTGATCGCGACCGGCGGATTGGCGCTGGCCCTGCAGGACCTGGCCGATCAGCCGGACTGCGTTGCGACCTTTACCGGCAAGGGCAAATATGCGCGGCTGCTGTCGGAAATGCCGCGTCGGTTCGAGCGTGTCGAACACGGCGTGTTGACGGGCGCGGCCGCCGCGTTGCGAAGCGCGGCGCCGCCGGAGCGGACGACGCGGGCCGAAGTCAATGCCTCGGCCATGGTGCCAACGCCCGCTTTGCAGAGGATGCGGCCGGTCTAGCGTCTCTCAATGCGCCTTGCGTGGGACCAGATGCAGGCCTGCAACGACCAGCAGTCCGGTGGCGATGCCGACCACCCCCGACCCGATCGCCGTCACCAGCCATTCGAGCAGGCCGTTGCCATTGCCCACGGCCGATGCCGCGTCGTGGATCAGATGTTCGGGACCATCGACGCCAAAGGTCGCCAGCCCATGCACGACGATCCCGCCACCGACCCAGATCATTGCGGCCGTCCCGATTGCGGCCAGCGCCCGCAACAGCACCGGCATCGCGGATACCAGCGCGCGCCCGGCGCCGGGCGCCCGACCACTGTCGACCAGATGAAGACCAATATCATCCATCTTCACGATCAGCGCGACGACCCCGTAAACGATCAGCGTAATGGCAATGCCGACCACCGCCAGCACCGCGCCCTGCATCCAAAGGCCTTGCTGCGGCAGTTCGGCCAGCGTGATGGCCATGATTTCGGCCGACAGGATCAGGTCGGTGCGGATTGCGCCTGAGACCTGACGCGCCTCCAGTTGCGCGGGATCGGTGATCGCGGCTGCTTCCTCGCCACGGCTTTCGCCGCGCAGCTTCTCGATCAGCTTCTCGACGCCCTCGAACGACAGATAGGCGCCGCCGAGCATCAGGATCGGCATGATCGCCCATTGTGCAAAGGCCGAAAGCAGCAATGCGGCGGGCAACAGGATCAGCAATTTGTTGCGAAGCGATCCGATGCCGATCTTGCCGATGATCGGCAATTCGCGCTGAGGGGATAGCCCGGTGACATAGCTGGGCGTGACCGCCGCGTCGTCGATCACGACTCCTGCCGCCTTCGCCCCGGCTTTGCCGGCGGCGGCGCCGATATCGTCGACCGATGCGGCCGCCAGTCTGGCGATCGCAGCGACGTCGTCCAGCAATGCGATCAAACCACTGGCCATCCATTTGTTCCCCTTGTTGCCTGCCCGGCTATGCTGTGCAGTCGCGCGGGCGGCAAGGGCGGAAGGGCGCGATACGACGATACGCGCGAAAGGGCGGACAACGGTACAAAGACGCAAGACATGAAGTAACCGCGGTTACGCCGACCATCAAACAGTAAAGCATCGGTTAACCACGGCGATTACCAATAGAATTGAACATATTGGCGCGATGGGTTGACCTGTTCATCATCCGGTGGCAAGGGGCGATCTCGAATAAGGCCCATTTGGAGCAAACCGACCCATGCGTATGACCAAGCTGATTGCCGCGACGATCGCTTCGACCCTCGTTGCAACCCCGGTGCTGGCGAACCCGGCATCGTCGCTGTCGGTCGCCAAGGTGCGCGCTGCCAGCTCGGCCGAAGGCGAGAACAAGGCGGTTGCCGGTGGCGCGATCATCGGCGTGCTGGCCGCTGCTGCCGTGATCGGCGGCATCGTGATCGCAGCTGATGAAGGCGGCGACGGCGACGACTCGGACAGCAACTAATCGCTGAAACCAGTATTGGTTCGGAAATGGCAGCCCGCGTGGCTGCCATTTTTGTTTCGGGCGGAGCTGGCGGCTGCGGGGTCGACTGATCCGTTCACAGCTTTCACACCCCTCACGGGTTGCGTGGAGTGCGTTCATGCCGGAATAGGCTTGGATGGCTACGCAAGCGATTCTCGCCGCACCAACCGAACCCGTCCGGCTGCCCCAGAATGTCGAGGCGGAGGCCGCGCTGCTGGGCGCGATGATGATCGACAACCGGCTTGCCGATGACATCATCGACATGCTCAAGCCCGAGCATTTTCACGAGCCGGTCCACGGCCGCATCTTTGGGTCGATCGCCAAGCTGCGCGGCGATGATCTGCTGGCGAACCCGCTGACGCTGAAGCCGCTGTTCGAAAATGACGCCGGAATGGCGGCGCTGGGCGGCCCTGCTTATCTGGCACAATTGACTGGATCGGGCGCTGGCCTGATCGGCGCGCGTCAGTTTGCAAAGCAGATTTTCGACCTCGCCAAGCTGCGGACGCTGATCGAGGTTGGCCGCGAACTGGTCGACCGCGCGATGGACACATCCGAGCGGATCGATCCATCGGCACAGATCGAAGCGGCGGAGGAAGCATTGTTCGCGGTCGCGGCGGGCGCCAGCACGACCAAGGCGGTCAAGACCTTTGCCCAAGCGACCGCCGCCGCCGTCGACATGGCGGCAAAGGCGCTTAACGCGGGCGGTGGCCTGTCGGGCACGACGACGGGGTTTGAGAGCATCAACCAGCGGATCGGCGGCCTGCACCATTCCGACCTCATCATCCTCGCTGGCCGTCCGGGCATGGGCAAGACCTCGCTTGCCACCAACATCGCCTTCAACGCGTCGCGCCGCTGGATCGACGATATGGCGCTCGGCCTCTCGCCCAAGGAAAGTGTTGGCGGCAAGGTCGCTTTTTTCAGCCTCGAAATGTCCGCCGATCAGCTTGCTACGCGTATTCTGGCCGAACAGTCGCGCATCAGTTCGGAAGCGTTGCGTATGGGCCGCATCAGCAAGCAGGAGTTCCGCCAGCTCGCCGATGCCGCGACCGATCTTCAGAACCTGCCCTTGTTCATCGACGACACCGCCGGCCTGACGATCAGCGCGCTGCACACGCGTGTCCGGCGGTTGAAACGCACATTGGGCGATGACCTGAAATTCCTGGTGGTCGACTATCTTCAGCTTCTGCAAGGTTCAGGCAGCCGTGGGAGCGACAATCGCGTCCAGGAAATTTCGGAAATCAGCCGTGGCCTGAAAACATTGGCAAAGGATCTCGACGTTGCGGTGATGGCGCTGTCCCAGCTCAGTCGCGCGGTCGAAAGCCGCGAGGACAAGCGGCCGCAATTGTCCGACCTGCGCGAGTCAGGATCGATCGAGCAGGACGCCGACATGGTCTGGTTCGTTTACCGCGAAGACTATTATGTCGCGGCCAAGGAACCCAAGCGCCCCGTTGAGGGCGACGATGCCAAGGTGTTCGAAGACCACCAGAAATGGCACATGGACATGGAGCGTGTATTTGGTCTGGCCGAACTGATTATCGCCAAGCAGCGTCACGGCGCGACCGGCAAAGTGACGTTGAAGTTCGAGCCGGAAATCACCCGCTTCAGCGACTATGCCGGGCCGCAATATTCAGGACCGCTCGACTAACGGGCCGTTCCGGCGATTTCGCCGATACCGCGTCAAGTGTTGCGGGCGCGCGGTGGCGCACCCGCCCCCCGCGCCTAGAAGCTCGGCTGTTCCGGGTCGCCGTCCTTCAGGCCGACATGGATGCCGCATTCGGTCTTGTCCCACCCCTTCCAGCGGCCCGAACGCGGGTCCTCACCCGGCGCGACCTTGCTGGTGCAAGGCGCGCAGCCGATCGAGGGATAGCCCTGCGCCACCAGCGGATGCGGCGGCAGGTCATGGCGGGCGAAATAGTCCTCAAGGTCCTGCTGGCTCCAGGTGATGAGCGGGTTCATCTTGATGCGATCGCCATCCAGCTCGAACCGGGGCAGATTGGCGCGGGTTGCCGCCTGAAACGCCTTGCGCCCGGTGATCGTCGCATCGAAACCGGTCAATGCCTTTTCCAGCGGCGCGACTTTGCGGATCTCGCAGCAGCCATCGGGATCATAGGACCAGCGAAGGCCGGTTTCGTCGCGCGCCTGCAACACCGCCTCATCGGGGGTCAGGTTCCGCAGGTCGGTCAGGCCAAGGCGTGCGACCAATTCGTCGCGATAGGCGAGCGTTTCGGGAAAATGCTTGCCGGTTTCCAGGAACAGCACCGGTGTCGTGCGATCCGCCTGGGCCACCAGATGCAGCAGCACGGCCGATTCGGCACCGAACGACGACACCACGGCCAGGTCGCCCAGCATCCGCTCCCCCAGCACGACGCGCAGCATCTCTGCCGTGTAACGTCCACGGAACAGGTTGTTCAGGCGATGGGCATCGGCAGCGGTGAAGCGTGGCGATGTGTCGATGCGGTCGATCCGGCGGAGCGCGGCATCAGCCATGACGTGATCTCCAGACGGGTGCGCGGGCATCGGCCGCACCCTGATAAACATGTTCATAGCGCGCCAGCGCGCGCGACAGCGCCGCTTCGTCGATCGGCGCACTGGGCGCAAAACTGTCAAAGCCGCAGCGCCGCATCAGCGGCACCTGATCGACCAGCACGTCGCCTTGCGCGCGCAACTCGCCCTTGAACCCGGCTTCGCGCAGAATGCTGGCCGCCGAATAGCCGCGTCCGTCACGAAAACTGGGGAAGCTCACCTCGACCAGTGCCAGCCGGTCGATATGCGGCAGCAATGCGCGCGCATCCTCACCTGCTTCGATCCGCACGGCGGTGGCGTTGGACTGTCCCAGGAACGAATCGAGCGTGACGGCCGGCTCGTCATGAACGGCATCGTCGCGAAAGCGGAGCGATGAGTTGGTCATGCGGCACCCGTGTCCAGACGAACGATCGCCTTGATCTCGAACCTGAACCCCGCAAGCCATGTGGCCCCCGGCGCCGTCAGGGCGGGGCGGGGGCCATCGCCGAACCGCAGCGCCATCTGTTCGAGAACGAAGGGGATCGACGTGTCGGGATCGGTCATGAACAGCGTCACGTCGACCACATCGTCAAATGTCGCGTCCGCAGCGTCGAGGATCGCGGCGAGATTGTCGAACGCAAGCGCCACTTCCTCGGCCAGATCGTCGGGAGGCGTCCCATCGGCGCGCGCGCCGACCTGACCCGATACGAACAACATGTCGCCCGCGCGGACGGCCGGCGAATAGCCATGTTCGCGGTAGAGCGCGTGGGGATTTTCAGGCCAGACAGCCTCACGACCGGGCATAGATCGCCTCCTTGAACGGTTCCATGCCAAGCCGGCGATAGGTGTCGACAAAACGCTCTCCATCCTCACGGCGCGACACATACAGGTCGGTAACGCGCTCGATCGCGTCGACCACGCCGTCTTCATCGAAACCGGGACCGGTCAGCTTGGCAAGGCTGACATCCTCGGCACCCGATCCGCCCAGCAGCAGCTGGTAATTCTCCACGCCCTTACGATCGACGCCCAGAATCCCGATGTGCCCGGCATGATGGTGGCCGCACGCGTTGATGCAGCCCGAGATCTTGAGCTTCAATTCGCCCAGGTCGCGCTGGCGTGCCGGATCGGCGAAGCGCCGGCTGATCTTCTGCGCCAGAGGGATCGACCGCGCATTGGCGAGGCTGCAATAATCAAGGCCGGGACAGGCGATGATGTCGCCGATCAGGTCCAGATTGGCCTCCGCCAGCCCGGCGTCGTTCAGCGCCTGCCAAACGGCATACAGGTCACGTTTGGCGACATGCGGCAGCACCAGGTTCTGGGCATGGGTCACGCGCAGCTCGTCAAAGCTGTAACGCTCGGCCAGGTCGGCTACGACTTCCATCTGCTCGGCGGTCGCATCGCCCGGAATGCCGCCAGCGGGCTTCAGGCTGACGGTGGCGATGGCGTAGCCGGCCTGCTTGTGCGCGACGACATTCTGGTCGACCCACAGCGCGAAATCGGGATCGGTGCGGTCGATCGTATCTGGCAGGCCGTTTTCGAAGGCCGGCGGCGCGAAAAAGGCGGCGATGCGGTCGAACTCGGCCTTGGGCGGGTCGATGCCCAGCGCCTTGACCGCCGCGAACTCTTCCTCGACCTGTCGGCGATATTCGTCCGCGCCGATTTCGTGCAGCAGGATCTTGATGCGCGCCTTGTAGATATTATCGCGCCGGCCATAGCGGTTATAGACGCGCAGGCACGCCTCCAGATAACTCAGCAGATCGTCGATCGGCACGAATTCGGCGACTTCATGCGCGATCATCGGCGTGCGGCCCATGCCGCCCCCGGCAAAGATGCGCGCGCCTATTTCGCCATCGCGCGACACGATCTCGATCCCGATATCGTGCAGCCGCATCGCCGCGCGGTCTTCGGCCGCGGCGATCACCGCGATCTTGAACTTGCGCGGCAGGTAAGTGAACTCCGGGTGAAAGGTCGACCATTGGCGCAGCAATTCGGCCCAGGGGCGCGGGTCGGTCACTTCGTCGGCGGCGGCACCGGCATATTGGTCGGAGCTGATGTTGCGGATGCAATTGCCGCTGGTCTGGATGGCGTGCATCTCGACCTTGGCCAGTTCGGCCAGGATCTCCGGCGCGTCCTTAAGCTGAATCCAGTTATACTGAAGGTTCTGGCGCGTCGTGAAATGCCCATAACCCCGGTCGTAACGCCGCGCGATATCGGCCAGCACACGAAGCTGGCCGGAGTTGAGCGTGCCATACGGAACAGCAACGCGCAGCATATAGGCATGCAGCTGCAGATACAGCCCGTTCATCAGCCTGAGCGGCTTGAACTGATCCTCGCTCAGCGCGCCCGACAGGCGGCGTTCGACCTGATCGCGAAACTCGTCGACGCGCGCATCCACAATCGCCTGGTCAAAAGTGTCGTAACGATACATGTCAGATAACCCAGTTTCCGGCCGCCGGATCGGCGGGCTTGAGCGTCAGGTCGGGGCGAACGGTCGGCCCCAGAGCACGGATGCGGTCCTTGATATGCGCCGGGCGGGGGCCGTCGGCGGTATCGGTCGCGTCGATCACATAAGGGACGTTGACGCGCCGCGCGGCGTCTTCCTCGCGTGCGATGCGCTCACCATCCTCGCCAACATCGGCGGCGTCCTCGACATGGCGCGACCAGTCGCTGCCCGTCCACCACACGACATCGCCGCTGGTCAGGTCATTGCCCGTCAGGATTTTCATGCACGCGCTCCTTGCGCCAGCTCGGCCGCGACATCGGCCCAGCGAACCAGCCGGTCCTCGGCGTCGGATAGTTTGACCACTTCGCCCACGACAATGATCGCGGGGCTTTCCACGCTCTCCCGCTCGACCATCGCGCCGAGATCAGCCAGCAGCGTGCGGATCGCGCGGTGGCCGGGCAGGGTGCCCTTTTCCAGCACCGCCACGGGCATGTCGGGCGCGACACCATCGGCGATCAGTTTCTCAGCGATCGCCGCCGCCGTCGCGACACCCATATAGATGACGAGCGTGCGGCCGATACCGGCCAGCCCCGACCAGTCCTGTTCGGACAATCCCTTGCACTGGCCCGCGACAAAGCTGACCGCGCTGGAATGATCGCGGTGCGTCAGCGGCAGCATCGCCTGCGCGGCACAGCCAAGGGCAGCGGAGACCCCCGGCACGACATCGACCCGCAACCCGGCGGCGCGCACGGCCTCAACCTCTTCGCCGCCACGCCCGAAGATGAACGGGTCGCCGCCCTTCAGGCGCACCACGACCGATCCGGCGCGAACATGCGCGACGATCAGCGCGTTGATCCCATCCTGCGGCACGGTATGGCGCGAGCGGCGCTTGGCCACCGAAATGCGGTGCGCGCCCCGCGGTGCGAGGTCGAGGACGCGCGGGTCGATCAATCCGTCATGGACGACGACATCGGCCGACCGCAGCGCGTCGACCGCGCGCACCGTCAGCAGGTCGGGGTCGCCGGGACCGGCGCCGACCAGAATGACGCGACCGCGCGCTTCGGGATCGAGGAGACTTGGCATGGAGATGACATGGGACCGCACCCGTCGCCCGGCAACCGATGGATGCTATCGCCGACCCTAGCGCAACTTTGTTCAGCCGTCGCTCAGGCCGATGCCGATGGACGCGCGCGCCTGCTCGGCTTCGCTCGATACCACGGGGAAAGCGCAATAATCGGCGGCGTAATAGGCGCTGGGTCGGTGATTGCCCGACCAGCCGACGCCGCCAAAGGGCGCGGACGAACTGGCACCGTTGGTCGGCTTGTTCCAGTTGACGATGCCGGCGCGCACGCCCGCCCAGAACTGGTCGTAAAGGCGCGGGTCCTGTGCGACCAGGCTGGCCGACAAACCATAGCGGGTGGCGTTCGCCTCGGCGATCGCATCCTCGAAACTGTCGGCGCGGATGACCTGTAACAACGGGCCGAACAACTCGACATCGGGCCGTTCGCGCGCGGTGGTCATGTCGACGATACCGGGGGACAGGAACGGGCGCCCTTCGACAGGGCGCGACATATAGCGGATCGGCCGCCCGCCCTGCGATGTCAGCGACAGGAAACTTTCGGTCAGCATGTCGGCGGTGTCATTGTCGATGACCGGTCCCATGAAGGGCGCGGGATCGGCATGTGGCTCACCGATAATCAGCCGGTCGGACAGCTTCACGACCTGTTCGATCAGCGGTTCGTAAAGACGGCTTTCCACGATCAGCCGGCGCGCGGCGGTGCAGCGCTGGCCCGCGCTGGTAAATGCAGACTGGATGACCAGCACCGCCGCCGAATAGATGTCGGGCGTGCCCCACACGACGATCGGATTGTTGCCGCCCATTTCCAGCGCCAGGATCTTTTCCGGCGTGTCGGCAAAGGCGCGGTTGAGCGCCAGCCCGGTTCGCGCCGAGCCGGTAAAGAGCAAACCATCGATATCGGGGTGCCCGGCCAGCGCGCGTCCCTCATCGGGACCGCCCAGCAGCAACCGGACACATCCCTCCGGCACGCCGGCCGCGCGGTAGCAGTCGACCAGAAACCCGCCGACCGCCGGTGTCTTTTCCGACGGCTTGAACACCACCGCGTTGCCCGCGATCAAGGCGGGCACGATATGTCCGTTAGGCAGGTGTGCGGGAAAATTATACGGGCCAAGCACGGCCAGCACACCGTGCGGCTTGTGCCTGAGCGCGAGGCGACTGCCCATCTGTGCGTCGATGCGGCGCTGTCCGGTGCGATCCGAAAAGGCGCTGATCGAAATATCGACCTTGCCGATCACGGTGTCGACCTCGGTGCGGGCTTCCCACAACGGCTTGCCGGTTTCGCGCGCGATCAAATCGGCGAAGGCCTCATGGCGTGAGCGCACGACATTGGCGAAGCGGCGCAGCGTTTCGATGCGGAACGCCAGTGGTCGCGCGGCCCATTGGCTCCACCCGGCACGGGCGGCCGCAACCTCGGTATCGGCATCCCCGGCGACACCCTGCCACAGCACTGCGCCGGTGGCGGGTTCAATCGAAATCAATTCTTGCGCCGACAAGGGGTCACTTTCCTGCTGGTCGTCCACTCCGGCCTGCTGGTCGTCCACTCCGGATTGCGGCGGTTCTGCATCAACTTGGGGTCAAACGCCACCCATGGCTCAGGCAAGCGCCTGGCCCATGTATCGGATCGAGGCGACTTTTTCGGCCAGTGGCGACCAGTCGTCACGTTGGTCGATCGCGCTCCACAGCGCCTCCACCTCGTCGATCAGCATCGAGCAGGGCGGACCTGCCCAATAAGGGTGATCGCGCGGCTTTCGCGGGGCATGGTCGGCCAGTGCCGCTCGCGCATCATCAAAGGCGATGCCCAGATGGTCGGGGATCGCCCCGCCGAAACTATTGTGGAAGAAGGTGTCGATGCCGGTTCCGGTTTCGCGCAGACCCCGTTCGATCGCTTCCACGGTCGCCCGGTCGCGCGCGTCGCCCAGCGGCTTGACGCCAAGCCGCCAGAACAGCGCGTCGATGATCGCCTGCTGATAGGCATCGCCGAACGCGTCCAGCGCGTCGATCAGTGGCGGCGCTTCACTGACGGTGCGGAGCGCGACGGCCAGTTGCATACAGTTCCAGTGGATCGCTTCCGCTTGTCGGCCGAACGCGTAAAGCCCGGCATGGTCGAAATAGGCGGCGGTAAAGCCGGGATCCCAAGTCGGCGCGAACCGCCATGGCCCGTAATCGAAGCTCTCGCCCGTGACGTTGATGTTGTCGGTGTTCAGCACGCCGTGCACGAACCCCGCCGCCATATAGCGGGCGGCAAGCACGGCAGTGCGGTCGATCACGTGCCGCAACAACCGTGCGGGGCCATCGCCGCCGCCCGGCTCTCCATAAAAACGTTGGAGGCAGTAATCGACCAGCCGCGTCATGCTTTCCGCATCGCGAAGATAGGCCAGCCGCTGGAACGTGCCGATGCGGATATGGCCGTGGCTGAGACGGAACAGGACCGCGCCGCGCGTGGGGGAGGGTTCGTCGTTTCGCTCCAGCGCCTCACCGGTCTCGATGATCGAAAAGGTCCTTGATGTTGGCACGCCCAGCGCTTCCAGCATCTCGGTCGCCAGCAATTCGCGCACCGCACCTTTCAGCGTCAGGCGCCCGTCGCCGAAGCGGCTATAGGGTGTCTGGCCCGACCCCTTGGTGCCCAGGTCCATCAGGCGGCCGGCGCCGTCGCGGAGCTGCGCGAACAGGAAACCGCGACCGTCGCCGATGTCAGGGTTGTAGGTGCGGAACTGGTGCCCGTGATAGCGTAGCGCCAGTGGTTGGGGGAGGCTGCCTTCGAGCGGCTCGAACCGGCCGAAATGTGCCATCCATTCTTCGTCGGTCAGGTCGGCCAGACCCACCTGTGTCGCGGCGCGGCCGTTGCGCCAGCGCAACGTCGCTTGTGGAAAGCGCGCGCCTGACACGGCGTCGTAAAATGCGTCGCCCAGCGTTTCGATCGCACGTTCGGGGTGGGGGCGGGCGAGTGCTTGCGTCAAATCGGCCATGCAGCGATATGGGTGCCGATGGCGACTTCCCGCAACCCGACCGATTATGTCGACGGCTATTGGTGGTCGGGCGATGGCGTCCGCCTGCATTATCGCGACTATCCGGGACGCGCCGACCGTCCGCCCATTTTGTGCCTACCCGGCTTGACCCGCAATGCGCGCGATTTCGAACGGCTCGCGGCGCGTCTGTCGCCCGATTGGCGCGTGATTGCGGTGGAACTGCGCGGGCGCGGCGAAAGCGGCTACGCCCGCGATCCGATGAGTTATGTGCCGCTCGCCTATCTGCAGGATGTCGAACGGCTGGTCGACGAATTGGCCTTGGAGCGTGTGGTGTCGTTCGGCACGTCGCTGGGCGGCATTCTTACCATGTTGCTGGCGGCGACCGGGCGGCCGCCGCTGGCGGGCGTGCTGCTGAACGATGTCGGACCGGAACTGGAACGTGCCGGCCTGGACCGCATTCGCGGCTATGTCGGCAAGTCGGTGCAATATCCCACCTGGATGCACGCCGCTCGTGCATTGGCGGACGCAAACGCCGATGTGTATCCCCGTTATGGCATCGAGCAATGGCTGGACATGGCAAAGCGGCTGTATCGGCTGACATCGACGGGCCGGATCGTGCTCGACTACGACATGAAGGTCGCCGAGCCATTTCGCGTGCCGGGCAACGAGGCCGGACCCGACATGTGGGCCGCCTTCGACGCGCTCAAATCGGTGCCGAGCCTGCTCGTTCGCGGCGACCGCTCGGATATCCTGTCGGATGCGGTGGCGCAGCGCATGGCCGCGCGGCTGGACACGGTGGAACGGGTGACGGTGCCCGATACCGGCCACGCGCCGACGCTGGACGAACCCGAATGCCAGGCCGCGATCGACCGGTTGCTGGCGCGTATCGCCACGTAATGACGGTCAATATCCTGCATCTGCATTCCAGCTTCGACCTGGGCGGCAAGGAAGCGCGCGCGGTCCGGCTGATGAACGCCTTTGGCAAAGCGGCGCGGCATGTCATCGTGTCGGGCGTGGACGGTGCCTATGGCGCGCAGGCGGCCATCGCCAGGGGGATCGATTATGAGATCGCACAGACCCCGCCACCGCTGACCGGCAAACCGTCCGTCGCACGTTATGACGCGATCGCGCGCTATATGCGCCGCTTCGACCTGGTGCTGACCTATAATTGGGGCGCGGTCGACGGGGTGATGGCCGCGCGCGTGTTTTCAAAGGGCGCGCCGCCGGTGGTCCATCACGAAGACGGCTTCGGGTCGGACGAAGCCGAGCGATTGAACCGCAAGCGCAATTTCTATCGTCGCATGGCGCTGGGCGCGGCGCATGGATTGGCGGTGCCGTCGGAGAAGCTGGAGCGGATCGCGCTCGATATCTGGAAACAGCCGCCGGCACGCGTGCATCGCATCTCGAACGGAATACCGACCGCCCTTTACGCGGGCCGTGCCGAACCAAAGGCGATTCCCGGTTTCGTGAAGGGCAAGGAACCGGTAGTCGGTACGCTGGCGGGCCTTCGCACGGTCAAGGATTTGCCGCTGATGGTCCGGGCGGTCGGCGGCATCGCCCGCAATGTTCGGCTGGTCATCGTGGGGGAGGGGCCGGAGCGCGCCGCGATCGAGCGACAGGCAGCCGCCATGTTCATGGCCGAGCGCGTACATCTGCCCGGCTTTCTGCCGTCGCCGCACCGTTACATCGGTCTGTTCGACATTTTCATGCTGTCCTCCGAAAGCGAACAGCAGCCGATTTCGGTGATGGAGGCGATGGCGGCGGGCCTGCCGATCGTCGCGCCGCGTGTGGGCGACATTGCCGCGATGGTGGCGCCCGAAAACCTGCCTTATCTGGTCGACGAACGCCATGAAGTGGCACTGCGCGATGCTCTGTCAGCACTGGTGAACGACCCCGAAGCACGCGCGCGGATCGGCGCCGCGAACCGGGCGCGCGCCGCCGCCATGTTCGACGACCGAGCCATGGTCGACGCCTATGTCCGGCTTTATGAGGGTGCGATGGCGCTTCCGGGTGTGTTAAGGGCTTAAGTTCCGCTCGCGTGCTTGGCTGAATAGCGCTAGCGCGACGCTTTCGATCGTCACCCGGAGGAAATCTTGTTCAAGGGCCTGTCACCCATTCACTACAACGGCCGCGAAGTCTGGCCGCTGATCGAAGGGGGGAAGGGAGTTGCCGCCACCGATCACGCATCCGCGGGTGCATGGGCGGCGGCGGGCGGTATCGGCACGGTGTCGGCGGTCAATGCCGACAGCTATGATGCCGAGGGCCGCATCATTCCCCAGGTATATCACGCACTCACGCGCCGCGAACGGCATGAGGAACTGGTCGCCTATGCGATCGAGGGTGCCGTGCAACAGGTTCGCCGCGCCTTTGAGATTTCGGGCGGCAAGGGTGCGATCAACATCAACGTGCTATGGGAAATGGGCGGCGCGCAGCGAGTGCTGCACGGCGTCCTCGAACGCACGCGCGGCATGGTCGCGGGCGTCACCTGTGGCGCGGGTATGCCCTATAAGCTCAGCGAGATCGCGGCGTCCTACGGCGTCCATTATCTGCCGATCGTCAGCTCGGGCCGGGCATTTCGCGCGCTGTGGAAGCGCGCTTATTCCAAGGCGTCGGAATGGCTGGCGGCGGTTGTTTACGAGGACCCATGGCTGGCGGGCGGCCATAATGGCCTGTCGAATGCCGAGGACCCGCTGGCCCCGCAGGACCCGTATCCGCGCGTCAAGGCGCTGCGCGAAGTGATGCGCGAGGGCGGCATTTCAGATGACGTGCCGATCGTGATGGCGGGCGGCGTTTGGCATCTGCGCGACTGGAACGACTGGATCGACAATCCGGAGCTCGGCCGGATCGCCTTTCAGTTCGGCACCCGCCCGCTTCTGACGCGGGAAAGCCCGATCCCTGAGGAGTGGAAGGCGCGACTGATGCAGCTGGAGCCGAACGACGTGCTGCTCCACCGCTTTTCGCCGACCGGTTTTTACTCGTCGGCGGTTCGCAACCCGTTTCTGCGAAGTCTGGAAGCACGCTCCGAACGCCAGATTGCCTTTTCGAAGCAGGAGGCTGGCGATCACGTTTTCCAGCTCGATGTAGGGGTTAAGGGAAAAAATTTCTGGGTGACGCGTGGCGACCTGCTGCGCGCACGCGAATGGTATGGACTTGGCTATACCGACGCGCTCAAGACGCCTGACAATACGCTGGTTTTCGTAACGCCCGCCGAAAAGCAGGTCATTCGCAAGGATCAGGCCGATTGCATGGGCTGCCTTAGCCAATGCTCCTTTTCATCCTGGGCGGACACCGAAACCAACTCGACCGGTCGGCTGGCCGATCCGCGCAGCTTCTGTATCCAGAAGACGTTGCAGGACATCGCCCATGGCGGGCCTGTTGACGACAATCTGATGTTCGCGGGTCATGCCGCTTACAAGTTCAAGCAGGACCCGTTTTATTCGAACGGTTTCGTACCGACGGTCAAGCAGCTGGTCGACCGCATCCTGACCGGCGACTGACCAAAAAGGGGGCAGCCGATTGCGGCTGGCCCCATTTCTCTGGCCTCAGTCATCGACAACGGTGCCGACCACGGCGCCGCCTACACCGCCGACGGCCGCGCCCTTTTCAACATCGCCGCCCGTAGCCGCTGCAACCCCGGCACCGCCCGCGCCGCCAATCGCCGCGCCGCGCAGCGTCGAGCAGCCGCCCATTGTTCCGGCAGCGGCAATGAGCAAAGTCGTGGCGATCAGCTTACGCATAAGGGTTCTCCTGTTGATGTGAATCAACAACCCTACGAATGGCTGGCGGCCCGGTTCCAGATGTTACGGTAGGACAACAGCGCGTTATCGGCCGCGCCAGATCTGCAAACGCTGGGTCATCGCGCGGCCTTTCTGATGCGCGGGGCAGGCCCGATATCCGAACCGGGTGTCGAGACACACCCACACCTCGTCCAGCCAACCCGCCCGATCCGTCGTCACGCGGAACATTGCAGGCGTCAGGCCGGGATTGGCACGGGCAAACGCCTGAGCGAACTGTCCGACGGTCAGCGAACGGCGACGCGACAATGCCTGCATGTCGGGATAACGCAGCCGTCCGAACAGGCGGGAGGCCTGATTGAAATAGGCGCTCGGCGACACGCCCATGCAGGTGCCGTGCTTGGCATATTCATGCTGCAAAAGCTGGGCCGATGGCGTCACGCACAGGTTGCGGCGGATCACCTGTTGGCTCAGTTGTGGCGCTGCCCGGCAATATTGCGGCCATTCGCGACCGCGTCCGTCGGGCCAAAGCCCGTGCAGCGTGAAGCCGAACCGATTGCCCGCACCACATTGCAGCCGTGCCGAGGGACGGTCGCCATTGCCCTTGCAGTATTGCGGACCCCAACTGATCGCCAGCGTATAGCTGCCAATCGGCAACGCCCGTCGCGGCTCACGCGCGGTCGGACCCTCGACCCGCGGGGCCGGAACCTCGGTCGGAATGGCGCAGCGATACGCCTGGGCCGATGCCACGCCCGGCGTCAGCAACGCCAACGCCGCCAGGACTGCCAGCTTCATTGTGCCGGCTCGCCCAGGTCGTCGCCCGGCTCGCTTTCGAACCAGGTGGCCGCATCACGTCGGAACAGGCACAGGATCGATGCCGCCTGAAGCGCCCAGCCGATCGCGCCCAGCAGGCCTTCGATCCCGCCGGGATAGCTGTCGGTCATGACAGAGAAACCCAGCGAAAGCGCGCCCAGCACGAACAATGCGACCAAAATCCAGCGTGCGATGTTGCTCGCCCGGCGCGCGACGAAATACCACAAGACGACATTGATGATGTTGCCGACCACGATCGACCCGATCAACACCGATGGACTGAGCGGCTGTCCCGCCTGATCGGCATTGATCGCGTTCAGGATCATCAGTGAATTGACCAGCCCGATCGCCAGAGCGGCCAGGAACAGGCGTTCAAACCAGATGATCGATGATGGCCGCATATCCGAATCCCCCCTGTCTGGCCCGACGATAGCCGGGCCGCCGCCATCCGCCAATCAGGCGAGCGCCAGGTCCAGCCCGACATCGGCGGCCGGTGCCGACTGGGTCAGACGGCCGACACTGATAAAGTCGACGCCGGTTTCGGCGATGGCGCGGATGGTGTCGAGCCGGACGCCGCCCGAGGCCTCGGTCGGAACGCGGCCACCGACTTGCGCCACGGCGGCGCGCAACATGTCGGGCGCCATATTGTCGAGCAGCAAATGTGTCGCGCCTGCATCCAGCGCGGGTTCGATCTGGTCCAGCCGGTCGACTTCGACAATGATCCGGGCAACCCCGGCATCGACTGCACGCCGCACCGCAACTTCGACCGATCCGGCCACCGCGACATGATTGTCCTTTATCATCGCGGCGTCCCACAGGCCCATGCGGTGATTGGTGCCACCGCCCATGCGCGTGGCATATTTCTCAAGCAGGCGCAGGCCGGGCAGCGTTTTTCGCGTGTCGAGCAGTGTCGCGCCCGTGCCCGCGATGGCATCGACATATTGGCGGGTCAGCGTCGCAATGCCCGACAGATGCTGGACGGTGTTGAGCGCCGACCGCTCCGCCGTCAGCAGCGCACGGGCGTTGCCCGACAAGCGGATCAGCTCACCGCCTGCGCCAACGGCTGCGCCATCCTCGACCAGCCGCTCGATGCACACATCGGGGTCGAGCGCGCGAAAGAACGCCTCCGCGATCGGCAGTCCGGCGGCGATGATCGCATCGCGGCTGTCCATGACCCCTTCGAACCGGGCATCGGCGGGGATGACGGCCTGCGACGTGACGTCGACGCCCGGACCCAGATCCTCGGCGAGCGTCGCGCGAACAAAGGCGGCGAGGTCGAATGATTCGAGTCCGTTCATGCCGCCCCGCCTATCGCCAACGATCCGCCGCCGCAACGCATGACACGCCCTCAGTCCAGGTCCTCGCCCGGATCGACGCCCCACAGCCGCGCCTGCTCGACAAAGCCGCCACGTCCCTTGATGTCGATATAGCACCAGCCACGGGCGCAGCGGCTGATGCGGCCGACGACACCCGGCGCGGCGCGCCATGCGACATTACCGCCACTCGACGGATCGTCGCGCAGTTCTGCGATGCCGCCATGCACGATCGCCGTCCGCTGGGCACTGAGCAGACCCACCTGCATCCAGCCCTGGGTGCCGTCGGGGTCCTCGACCTTGCGCCAGTCGCGATAGATGTCGACGACCTTGATCGGCAGGTCGGCGCGGACATACAGCCAGTTGGCCGGATAGTTGCGCCCCGGTCCGGTCCGCATCCGCGCCTTGGACGCGGCGATCGACGCATAATAAGGCGGTTTACGCGTCTGCGCCTCAAGCGTAGTCACCCCGGCAGATGCGACTGCGCCCGCGACAATCGCACTGGTCCATCGGTAATTGCTGTGCATCGGCCCCGCCTTTTGTCTCTGGCCTCCGTAACGCGAAGCAACCATCCGCATCAATGGCGTTGACTGGGGCAGGGGTGCGCGCCAAGCCCGTGTTCATGGCCGATCCAGCGCGACTGCCCCGCCCAAAGCGTCCCCGCGTGATCGTGACACGCCGCTTGCCCGATCCGGTGACGGCGCGCATGGCCGAATTGTTTGATCTGGTGCCCAATCCCGACGATCACCGCTTTTCGGGCGGCGAGTTGGCGGATGCCGTCGCCGATTGCGACGTGCTGGTCCCGGCCGTCACCGATATGCTCGGCGCCGATCTGTTGAGCGCCGCGCCGAACAGGCTGCGACTGATCGCGAATTACGGCGCGGGCGTGAACCATATCGACCTGCAGGCGGCGCGAGCGCGCGGGATCGTCGTGACGAATACGCCCGGCGTGCTGACCGAAGATACCGCCGACATGACCATGGCGCTGATCCTTTCGGTCCCACGGCGCCTGGCCGAGGGTGAGAAGCTGGTGCGTTCAGGCGAATGGACTGGCTGGAGTCCGTGCGCGATGCTGGGCCACCGGATCGGCGGCAAGAAACTGGGCATCATCGGCATGGGCCGCATCGGACAGGCGGTCGCGGCGCGGGCGCGGGCGTTCGGCCTGTCGATCCATTATCACAATCGCAATCGCCTCCCCGCCGTTCTCGAGGCGCAGCTTGGCGCCAGCTGGCACGCCGATCTCGACACGATGTTGCGCGAGATCGACATTCTGACGATCCACACGCCGCTCAATGCCGACAGCGTCGGGCTGATCGACGCACGCCGGATCGCGCTGCTGCGGCCGCACGTCTATCTCATCAACGCATCGCGGGGCGGCATCGTCGACGAAGCGGCGATGGTCGACGCGCTTGAAGGCGGCGCGTTGGCCGGGGCGGGGCTGGACGTCTGGTCCTTCGAGCCGGTAATCGACCCACGCCTGCTCGCGCTGCCGAACGTCGTCATGACCCCGCATATGGGATCGGCGACGATGGAGGGCCGCATCGCGTCGGGCGAGAAGGTGATCGCCAATATCCGCGCCTGGGCCGATGGCCACCGGCCGCCCGATCAGGTGCTGGAAGGCTGGACCTGAAGCGCGGCGAGCCAGTCGCGCATCATCGCGCGCCCGGCCGCCAGTGCGGCGGGGCCATGTTGGACCAGCGCGGCGCGCATCTTGTCCGGCGTCGTGCCCGCCGCCGCCAGATAGTCGACATCCTCCATCCATTCCTCGAAACACGGATCGTCACCCATTTCAGGATGGAATTGCAGCGCCAGCAGCGTCTTGCCACGGCGAAAGGCCTGGTGAGGATAGGCCGCCGTCGACGCGAGCAACTCAGCGCCCGCGGGCAAATCGAAGCTGTCGCCATGCCAGTGCAGCACCGGCGTTTCCGCAAACCAGCGTAAGGGTGACGTGCGTCCGGCACCGGTGAGCGTGATCGGTGCGAAACCGACCTCCTTTACCGCTCCAGGATAGACTCGCCCGCCCAGCGCCGCCGCGATCAACTGAGCGCCAAGGCAGATGCCCAGCGTCGGTCGATCATGATCGAGGCGCGTCTTCAGGCCGGCGATCTCGTCCTTGATCCAGGGGTGCTCATCATGCTCGTAAACCCCCATCGGCCCGCCCATCAGGACCAGCAGATCGGGGGCCAGATAGTCGAATGTCGCCAGCCCCCCGTCATCGACATCGATCGTTTCGATCGCAAGGCCCGCTGCCTCGATCGGCAGGCGAAGGCCCGCGATCCCCTCGCATTCGGCGTGGCGGATGATGACGGCGCGTTTCATGACCGCAAGGTAGCGGCAACGCGCGCCCGTTCAACTGCCCAGCGCCCGCAGGATGCCATGCGCCTGTTCCATTCCCGATTGCGGCACCCGTTCCCGCGCGCGATCGATGATCGCGGCCCAATGCGCCGCGACCCCCTCGGGCGACAGATCTTCACCGTCGAGCCGCACGCCTTCGGTCAGCGTCAGATAGGCCGCCTGGAACACGCCAGCACCAGCGCCGACGATGACATTCGCGGGCGCGTCCTGACTGACAAGGTAGAGCGCGGCCGGCACGACGCTCTCGGGCGTGAAACGGGCAAAGGCCGCGGCCGGGAAAATATCCTCGGTCATGCGCGTGCCGGCGGTCGGTGCGATCGTGTTGACGCGGATGTCGTATTTCGTCCCCTCCAGATGCAATGTGCGCGCCAGCCCGACGATGCCCAGCTTGGCCGCGCCGTAATTGGCCTGCCCGAAATTGCCGTAAAGCCCGCTGGACGACGCGGTCATCAGGATGCGGCCATGGCGCTGCTCCCGCATCACGTCCCACACCGCCTTGGTGCAGTTCGCCGACCCCATCAAATGCACGCGAACGACGAATGCAAAGTCATCGGGCGTCATGTTCGCAAAGCTTTTGTCGCGCAGGACACCCGCATTGTTGATAAGGATATCGACCGAGCCGAAGCGCGACCGGGCGGTGTCGACCATCGCGGTCATCGCGTCGAAATCGGTCACGTCGCCGCCATCGGCAATGGCTGTTCCGCCCGCCGCCTCGATTTCAGTCACGACTGCCTGCGCGGCAGGGGAGGCGCCTTGGCCGTCGCGGGCGCCGCCCAGATCGTTAACCACCACATGCGCGCCGCGCCGCGCCAGTTCGAGTGCATAGGCGCGGCCCAGGCCGTTTCCGGCACCCGTCACGATCGCGGTGCGTCCGTCGAAGCGGATGGTCATCGAAACGGCCTCTCCTGTTACCTTGCCCGATTGCTATCGGCATTGCGTGTATACGAAAAGGGGCCTCGGCACGCCGAAGCCCCAATCGTCCGAAGTGGAAGCGGCGGTTATTCGCCGCGCTGGCGACAACCGTCGGTCTGGCCGCGCTTGCAGACCGGATATTCGGCCTTCGGCGCGGGCGGGGGGAATGCCTGGGTTGGCGACATCGATGCCTGCACGCGAACCGGGGCGCCGGCCTGCGGCGTGCCCGACATCGGCGGCGTCGACGGCATATAGCCACCCGGCGTTTCGGTTGCGCCCGTGGCGGTTGCGGGTTGCTCGTTCATCGGCGCGGGCGCCGTCTGCGCCATGCCGCCGCCGGCGGGCGGGGTCTGCGTCGACATGTCCTGGGCATAAGCGGCACCACCAAGGGCAAGGGCCGCGGTCAATGCGATGAGCTTCATTTCGAACTCTCCTCGTGCCAAAACGCGCTAAGTCGCGCGCGTCGGCACATTGAACGTTCGGACGCGGGAAGGTTTCCTTTGTTTCGTTTGCGGTCCGGGCTGCCCGTCGGGCTTACCGGACCCCTCTCCGCTTAGTTTCCGGCGTCGAGCGCATAGCCGGCCGAGCGCACGGTGCGGATGATGTCGGGGCGGTCGCCATTGTTGATGGCCTTACGCAAGCGACGGATATGCACGTCGACCGTGCGGCTTTCTATGTCGCTGTCATGCCCCCAGACCGCATCGAGCAATCGCTCGCGCGAGAACACCCAGCCGGGATGTTCGAGAAAGTGCTTGAGAAGCCGGAACTCGGTGGGGCCGAGCGGGACGACCTCGCCACCTCGACGAACCTTGTGGCCCACCGTATCCATTTCGATATCGGCATAGGTGAGTTGCTCACCCGCCAGCGCCGGGCGCACGCGGCGCAGCACCGCGCCGACGCGCGCCACCAACTCGCGTGGGGAAAAGGGCTTGGTGACATAATCGTCGGCGCCGGTTTCCAGGCCGCGCACCCGGTCTTCTTCCTCCCCGCGCGCGGTCAGCATGATGATCGGCACGTTGGCGGTTTCGGGCATCCGGCGCAGACGACGGCAAACCTCGATCCCCGACAAACCCTCGACCATCCAGTCGAGCAGCACGATGTCGGGCGTCGCTTCCTTGGCCAGCAGCAGGGCTTCTTCCCCATCGGGGGTCTGCTTGACCTCGAAATCCTCGCGCTTGAAATGCCATGCCAGCAATTCGGCAAGCGCGGCATCATCCTCGACCAGCAACATCTTTACGCGGGCCATATGGCTTCCTTCAGCTGACGCGATCGCGTTCGACCAGTTGTTCTCCGGTCGCCGCGTAATAAACCATTTCGGCGAGGTTGGTGCACTGATCGCCGATGCGTTCCAGATTCTTGGCGATGAACAGCAGATGCGCCGCCTGGCTGATCGACGCCGGGTTTTCCATCATGAACGTCACCAGCGCGCGGAAGATCGAGTTGTAGAAATCATCGACCGCGCGGTCGCGTTCACCGATCGATTCGGCCAGTGCTGCGTCCCGCGCCGCAAAGGCGTCGAGCACGTCGTGCAGCATGTCGGACGCGACCCCCGCCATCGCGGGCAGCACCGACAGCGGTTCGATATGCTTGGCCTGATCGACATCGGCGACACGGCGGGCGATGTTCTTGGCATGATCGCCCACCCGCTCCAGCACGTTGGCGATCTTCATGCCGGCCAGCACTTCGCGCAAATCGTCGGCCATCGGCGCGCGCAGTGCGATCAACTGGACGGCCAGCCGTTCGACCTCGCTTTCCAGCGCATCGATCCGCTTGTCACCCTCCACCACGGCAGCGGCGGCCTGAAGGTCGTGACGCACCAGCGCCTCGATCGCCTTGCCGATCGCTTCCTCGGCCAGCCCACCCATCTGGGCGACCAGCCCGCGCAGCTGGCCGAGTTCGTCGTCGAATACCTTGACCGTGTGTTCGTTCATCATGGGGTTCCCGACCGGACGCGCCGATTATCCATAGCGTCCGGTGATATAGTCCTTGGTCCGCTCCTGGCGCGGATTGGTGAAGATTTCCGAGGTTACGCCATATTCGACCAGTGTGCCCAGATGAAAGAACGCGGTGCGCTGTGAAACGCGCGCGGCCTGCTGCATGTTGTGCGTGACGATCACGATTGCGTATTTGCCGCGCAGCTCGTGGATCAGTTCCTCGATCTTGGCGGTGGCGATGGGGTCGAGCGCGCTGCACGGCTCGTCCATCAGGATGACTTCGGGATCGACCGCAATCGCCCGCGCGATGCACAGCCGCTGCTGCTGACCACCCGAAAGTGCGGTGCCCGAATCGGTCAACCGGTCCTTGACCTCGCTCCACAGGCCCGCGCGCGTCAGCGACTGCTCGACGATCCGGTCCAGATCACCCTTGCCGGACGCCAGCCCATGGATGCGCGGGCCATAGGCGACATTTTCATAGATCGACTTGGGGAACGGGTTGGGCTTCTGAAACACCATGCCCACGCGCGCGCGCAGCTGCACCACATCCATCGACGCGGCATAGATATCCTCGCCGTCCAGCCGGATATCGCCGTCGACACGGGCCGACGCGACGGTATCGTTCATCCGGTTGAGCGTCCGCAGAAATGTTGACTTGCCGCAGCCGGACGGGCCGATGAATGCGGTCACATTCTCCATGTCGACATCGATCGACACATCGTCGATCGCCTGTTTCTGCCCGTAAAAGACATTGACGTTGCGGGCCGACATTTTCGGCGACGTGTTCGGAACGGGGTTCAGCATTACCAGCGGGTCTCGAAACGGTTGCGAAGATAGATTGCCAGCGCGTTCATCGCGAGCAGGAATATCAGCAGCACGATGATCGCCGCCGATGTTTTCTCGACAAAGCCGCGGCTGACCTGGTCGGACCACAGGAAAATCTGCACCGGCAACACGGTTGCCGCATCGGTCAGATCCTCTGGCGGGGTGGCGATGAAGGCGCGCATCCCGATCATCAACAGCGGTGCGGTTTCCCCCAGCGCGCGGGCCATACCGATGATCGTGCCGGTCAGGATGCCGGGCAGCGCCAACGGCAGGACGTGGTGGAAAACCACCTGCACCCTGCTGGCCCCGACGCCCAGCGCCGCGTCGCGGATCGAGGGCGGCACCGCCTTGATCGCGTTGCGCCCGGCGATCACGATCACCGGCATAATCATCAGCGCCAGCGTCAAACCGCCGACCACCGGGGCCGAGCGCGGCATGTTGAACGTGCCCAGAAACACCGCCAGTCCCAGCAGGCCAAAAATAATCGACGGCACCGCCGCCAGATTGTTGATCGACACTTCGATCAGGTCGGTCCAGCGATTGCGAGGCGCATATTCCTCAAGATAGATGGCCGACAGCACGCCGATCGGAAAGGCGAGGCCCAGCGTCACGGCCATGGTCAGCAGCGAGCCTTTCAGCGCGCCCCAGATGCCCGCGCCCGAAGGGTCGGTCGAATCGGCGCCGGCCAGGAACGTCCAGTTGAACCCGCTGGTCAGCGCGCCGCCGCGTTCGAGCGCGGCGACCATCGCCTCCGCCTCGGCCCCCGCATCGTCGGTCGAAGCTTCATGCACATCGGCCGATGCCGGCACGGTGATCGTGGTGCGGCGCGACAGCATGTCGGGATCGCGCTTGATCGCTTCGCGCACCGAGACCCACGCGCTTTCGGCGATCACCCGCTCGCCATCCTCGCCAAAGGCCTGAACGGCGGCCGCGCCGACGGCGTTTTGCAGCCCGGCGCCCGCCAGCGCCAGGTCGGCGCCCGCGCGGCCCAACTGCGCCGGTTCGACATCCAGCGCGATCGCCGGAAAATCGAGCGGCAGGCGAATCTCGGTCCGACTGAATCCGGCGATGCCGTTCGACATCATCGTCCACAACAGGAACGCCAGAAAGGCGCCCGACAGGCTGACCGCCGCCAGGCCGAGCAGCCGGAAGCGGCGTTCGGCGGCATAGCGGCGGCGGATGCGGCGCTGCATCGCGGCGGCGCCCCAGTCGGTCGGCTGGCGGTCTGCGATCTTATTCATAGGCTTCGCGATATTTCTTCACCACGCGCAGCGCGACGATGTTGAGCAGGAAGGTGATGACGAACAGCGTCAGGCCCAGCGCAAACGCCGCCAGCGTCTTGGGGCTGTTGAACTCCGCCTCGCCCGTCAGCAGGTCGACGATCTGCTTGGTCACGGTGGTCGCGCTGTCGAACGGATTGAGGCTGATCGTCGCGGCACCCGATGCCGCCATCACGACGATCATCGTCTCGCCAATGGCGCGGCTGACCGCCAGCAGGATGCCCGCGACCACGCCGGGCAGTGCTGCGGGCAGCAACACGCGGCTGATCGTCTCCGACCGGGTCGCGCCCATCGCCAGGCTGCCGTCGCGCATCGAACCGGGCACCGCGGCCAGCGCGTCATCGGCCATCGAACTGACGAACGGAATAATCATCACGCCCATCACCAGCCCCGCCGCCAGCGCGCTTTCCGAACTGGCATAGGGCAGGCCGATCGCCACCGCGAACTGACGGATCGCCGGTCCCACGGTCAGCGCGGCGAAATAGCCGTAAACGACGGTCGGCACGCCCGCCAGGATTTCGAGGATCGGCTTCATCCAGCTTCGCACGACGGGCGCGGCATATTGGGTCAGATAGATCGCGCTCATCAGACCGAACGGGATCGCGACCACCATGGCGATGACCGCGCCGATGAAGAAGGTGCCCCAGAACAGCGGCACCGCGCCCAGATCGGCACCGGGATCGCTGGCGCTGATGACCTGTGGCGACCAATGCGAGCCGAACAGGAAATCGGTGATCGGCACGATGGAAAAGAAGCGCGCGCTTTCGACCAGCAGCGACAGGAAAATGCCCAGCGTCGTCAGGATCGCGATCAGCGAGGCGACCAGCAGAATCAGCATCACCCCGCGTTCGACCCGCCAGCGCGCACGAAACGCGGGTGCGATGCGGCTGAAAGCGTAAGCGCCACCGGCAAAGGCCAGCGCCAGCGCGATTGCCGTGCCGATCCAGGCATAGCGTGTCAGGTAGATGCGATAGACCGGCGCCAGCGTTTCAGCCAGCGGATTGAACGCGCCGAGCGTGGGGTTGTTCGCGATGGCGCGCGCTTCGGACAGGATCGCCGAACGCTCGAACGCGAAGTCGGGCAGGGACGCGGCCTGAGCGCTGGCCAGCACGCCTTCGCGCGCCAACTGCGGGCTGAGCCAGCTCCAGAAGGCGAGGAAGACGAATGCCGGCACCGCGACCCACATCGCCACATACCAGCCATGCTGGCCCGGCAGCGAATGGAGCCGGCCGCCGCCGCCCTGCATCCGGGTCGCGCGGGCGCGGGCAGTCAGCCAGCCGATCAGGGCGAGGCCGATAATGAGAAAGAAAAGAGCCGAACCGGTCATCGCGCCTTATTCCAGCCCCGCCGGATCGAGCGTCGTGCCGTTCGCAACGACCTGTGCCGCGCGCTGACGATCGGCCTCAGGCGCGGCGATCATGCCCTTGCGGACCAGCGGGCCTTCCGGTCCCCATGCCTCGACATAATCGCCCAGGAACTCGGCCAGACCGGGGACGGGGCGAAGGTGACGCTTCTTCACATAGATATATAGCGGCCGTGCGCCCGGATATTGGCCGCTGGCGATCGTTTCATAGGTCGGCTCGACGCCGTCGATCGGAACGCCGTTCAGGCGATCCTTGTTCTCGTCAAGATAGCTGAAACCGAAAATGCCGATTGCATTGGGATTGGCGTCGAGCTTCTGGACGATGAGGTTATCGTTCTCGCCCGAATCGATATAGGCCGCATCGTCGCGCACGCGGGTGCAGGTCTGCGCGAAGCGGTCGCTGTCGCTTTCCTTCCACGCGGCCGCGCCCGGCACCGTTGCTTCGCACCCTTCCGCGAGGATCAGCTCGGCCAGCGCGTCGCGCGTGCCGCTGGTCGCCGGCGGACCCATCACCTGGATGGGAATGCGGGGCAGCGCGGGATTGACCTGTGACCAGAAACGGAATTGGTTGGGCTGTCCGCCGGGATTGGCGGCGAGCGCGCGATAAATGTCGACCTTGCTCAGCGCGAGCTTGGGGCCACGCGTCGATTCGGCAAAGGCCACGCCGTCCAGCCCGACCTGAACCTCCATGATTTCGGTCACGCCATTGGCGGCGCAGACATCATATTCGGATTTCTTGAGGCGGCGGGATGCATTGAGGATGTCGGGGTGCAGCGGCCCGATGCCGCCGCAGAACTGCTTGATACCCGCGCCCGTGCCGGTCGCCTCGATCACCGGTGCCTTGCGGTCGGGGCGCTTGTTGCGGAATTGTTCGGCCACCGCCGTGGTGAACGGATAGACGGTCGAGGAACCGACGACACGGATCTCCTCGCGCGCGGCGCCGCTCTCGTCACAGGCAGTCAGCGCAAGGGCAATCAACCCCGCGAGGGCAAAAGGTCGCAACATCGAAACAATCCCCCGGATGCTCTGGAAATGGCCCCGCTATGGCCGCTAGCATCGGATCGCCGCCCCTTTGTTGCATTGACGTTTCGGTTTGATGACAACGCCCCCGATCATTTCAAATGACTTAGCCGCAACCGAGCTTGACGATACGCCCCGCGGCGTCGACTTCGACGTTCAGCCGGTCGGGGCGGAAGTCCATCGTCAGCGCCGATCCGCTGACATAGCGGCGCACGTCGCGAGCGCCCGACATCGACTTTGCGCGTTCGATCGTCGCCGGATCGCCATTCTGTCCGACCAGGTCCTGGATCGCGGTCGCGTCGCATTGTGCGCCGGTCTCCGCCGGATCGTTGGCGGGCGACTGCGGTTCATTCATCGGCGCACAGGCCGAACAGGCGAGCAGCGCGACAGGCAGTATTCGGATCATGAAGGGTCCTCCGTTCGGGTCATACGCAGCTTGCCGCCCTTGACCGCAAAGCCAAGCCGGCCTTCGACCAGCGCCAGCGCATCGCGGCCGAATTGTTCGAAACGCCAGCCGGTCAGCACCGCCAGCCCCTCGCGCTGACCCGCCGCCAGCGCCTCCAGGTCGTCGGATCGGGCAAGCAGCCGCGACGCCACGTTGATCTCCTTGGCCCTGATCTTGAGCAGCAGCTTGAGCAGATCGGCGACCAGCGCCCCGTCCTTGCCCACCGAAGGACGGCGATCGTCGCGCGACGGCAATTCGTCGCCCCGCAGCGGCGCCGCGCCGTCCAGCGCCGCCATCAGTCGCCCGCCGATATCATTGCCGCCCCATGTCGCAGACAGGCCGCGCACCTTGGCCAGATCGCCCTGGCGGCGCGGCGGATTGGCGGCGAGGTCGGCGATCGTCTCGTCCTTGACGATACGGCCGCGCGGCAGGTCCTTGCCCTGCGCCTCCAGCTCGCGCCAGCGGGCCAGCGCCTTCAACCGGCCCAGCACGTCGGGCTTGCGGCTGTTGATGCGGATGCGCTGCCATACCTGATCGGGATCGTTGAAATAATTGGACGGGTCGGCCAGCCGCTCCATCTCCTCATCCAGCCACAGCCCGCGTCCGGTGCGGCGCAGCTTGTCGAGCATCCGCGGAAAGATCTTCGACAAATGCGTCACGTCGGCAATCGCATAATCGATCTGCCGCGCATCGAGCGGACGGCGCGACCAGTCGGTAAAGCGCGCGCCCTTGTCGACGGTGATCCCCAGGTAACTGTCGACCAGGTTCGAATAGCCAATCTGTTCGCCCTGACCCAGCGCCATTGCCGCGACCTGGGTGTCGAACAGCGGGTGCGGGGTCTTGCCCGTCAGATTGTAGATGATCTCGATGTCCTGCCCGCCGGCGTGGAAGACCTTGAGCACCTCTTCATTCTCGACCAGCAGGTCGAGCAGCGGCTTCATGTCGATGCCCGGCTGCATCGGATCGATCGCGGCGGCTTCGTTTTCGTCCGCGATCTGGATCAGGCAAAGCTCTGGCCAATAGCTGTTTTCGCGCATGAACTCGGTGTCCACGGCGACGAACGGGGAATTGGACAGGCGCGAGCAGAGATTGGCGAGGGCCGCATTGTCCTCGATCAGACCATGTATGTGCATCGCGGTTCCATAGAACCAAGTGCGCGCCTTGACAAAGAGGGAAGGGGGCGGGATGCGCGGCGACCATCCTGATTTCTGCCGAAGCGAAAGACCAACGATCATGCACGCCTATCGCACGCACCATTGCGGCGCCCTTCGCGACACCGATGTCGGCCAGACCGTTCGCCTGTCGGGCTGGGTCCACAAAAAGCGCGACCATGGCGACCTGGTGTTCGTCGACCTGCGCGACCATTACGGCATCACCCAGATCGTGACCGAGGTCGACGGCCCGGTGTTCGCCGTGATCGAATCGCTCCGCAGCGAATCGGTTGTCACCATTACCGGCACGGTGGTGGCGCGCGCGACAGAGGCGGTGAACCCCAACCTGCCCACCGGCGCCGTCGAAATCCGCGCCACGGAAGCTGTGGTTCAGTCGATGGCGCACGACCTGCCGATGCCCGTCGCCAGCGAGAACGAATATCCCGAGGATGTCCGCCTGCGCTATCGCTTCGTCGATCTGCGTCGCGAAAAGGTCCATGCCAACATCATGCTGCGCGCCGAAGTGATCGCGTCGCTGCGCCGCCGGATGATCGATCAGGGATTCACCGAGTTCCAGACGCCGATCCTGACCGCCTCCTCGCCGGAGGGCGCGCGCGATTATCTGGTGCCCAGCCGCGTGCATCCGGGCAAATTCTATGCGCTGCCCCAGGCGCCGCAGATGTTCAAGCAGCTGCTGATGGTCGCCGGGTTCGACCGCTATTTCCAGATCGCGCCGTGTTTCCGCGACGAAGATGCGCGCGCCGACCGTTCGCCGGGCGAATTCTATCAGCTCGATTTCGAGATGAGCTTCGTGACCCAGGAGGACGTGTTCGCCGCGATCGAACCGGTGCTGCACGGCGTGTTCGAACAGTTCGCCGATTGGCAGGGCAAGGGGCGCACCGTCTCGGCACTGCCGTTCAAGCGCATCCCCTACCGCGAATCGATGCTGAAATACGGCAACGACAAGCCCGACCTTCGCAACCCGATCGAGATCGCCGACGTGACCGACCATTTCCATGGCTCGGGCTTCGGCATCTTCGCCTCGCTGGTCGAGGGCGGCAGCGTGATCCGCGCGATCCCGGCGCCGGGCGCGGGGGCCGGCAGCCGCAAGTTCTTCGATGAGATGAACAACTGGGCGCGGGGCGAAGGCTATTCGGGCCTTGGCTATATCAACATTAAGGACGGTGTGCCCGGCGGCCCGATCGCCAAGAACCATGGCGAGGAAGCGACGGCGAAGCTGATCGCGGCGCTGGGGCTGGGCGAGAATGACGGCGTGTTCTTTGCCGCGGGCAAGGAAGGGCAGGCAGCGAAGCTGGCGGGGCTGGCGCGCACGCGCGTCGCGGAGCAGCTTGGCCTGATCGACGACAAGCGATTCGAGTTCTGCTGGATCGTCGACTTTCCGATGTTCGAATATGACGAGGACGCCAAGAAGGTCGATTTCAGCCACAACCCCTTCTCGATGCCGCAGGGCGAGATGGACGCGCTGCAAACGAAAGACCCGCTCGATATTCTTGCTTACCAATATGATATCGTGTGCAACGGCGTCGAACTGTCGTCGGGCGCGATCCGGAACCACAAGCCGGAAATCATGTACAAGGCGTTCGAGATCGCGGGCTATTCCCAGGCCGAGGTCGATGCCAATTTCGCTGGCATGATAAACGCGTTCAAATGCGGCGCACCGCCGCATGGCGGATCGGCGCCGGGCGTCGACCGGATCGTCATGTTGCTGGCGGACGAGCCGAACATCCGCGAAGTCATCACCTTCCCGATGACGCAGAAGGCGGAAGATCTGATGATGAACGCGCCGTCGGCCGTGACGGCCAAGCAGCTTCGCGAACTGGGCATCCGTATTGTCGAAACGCCGGGCGCGAAACCCGTGACGCCGCCTGCCGAGACGGTCGCGCCGGAATGAGAATACGGCGCCCGCCACCG
>NZ_DATJLI010000047.1:0-1513 GCF_035490575.1 Sphingomonas sp.
ATGTCGCGCAGGGTGGAGTCGTGGAAGATGACATAGGGCGGCAGGCCCGTTTCCTGCGCGATTTCCCGCCGCTTGGCGCGCAGCGCCTCGAACAGCGGATGGCCGGCGGGGTTCGCCGCTGCCCCCGCCCCGCCGCCGCGCCGCCGCTCGCGTTTGGGCGGCACGATCAGCCGCACCTCTGCCTCACCCTTCAGGATCGGGCGGGCACCGGGACCGAATTCCAGCCCGCCATGCGGATTGGCACGCACCGCATCGCGCAGCATCAGCGCGCGGGCCACGGGTTTGAGCAGCGCCGCTTCCTCCCCATCGACGATGTTCCACACCGACAGCGATTCGTGGCCGTTCATCAGGCTGCGTTCGCTCGACTGGCCGGTCAGCACCTGCTCGACATAGCCGGTGCCGAACATCTGGCCGGTGCGAAACACCGCCGACAGGTACTTCTGCGCCACCACCGTCGCATCGACCGTGGCGGGCGGGGTCAGGCAATTGTCGCAATTGCCGCAGGTGGCAGGCGGGTCTTCCCCGAAATAGCGCAGCAGCACCGCGCGGCGACATTCGGCCGTCTCCACCAGCCCCGCCAGCGCGCCCAGCCGCGCACGTTCGCCAGCCTGTCGATGCGGCTCCACCTCGACGATCCGCTGGCGCGCGCGGGCCAGGTCGTCGGCACCCCAGAACAGATGCGCGACAGCCGGGTCGCCGTCACGCCCCGCACGGCCGGTTTCCTGATAATAGGCCTCGATCGACTTGGGCAGCCCAGCATGGGCAACGAAGCGCACGTCGGGCTTGTCGATCCCCATGCCGAACGCGACCGTCGCTACGATCACCATATCCTCGCTCGCCACGAACGCGGCTTGGTTGGCGGCGCGGATCGCTGGGTCCAGCCCGGCGTGATAGGCGCGCGTGGGGCGCCCCGATTTCGCCAGCGCCGCCGCCAGCTTCTCCGTTGCGGCGCGGGTGGGGGCATAGACGATGCCGGGCCCGTCATGTTCGGCGATCACGTCCAGCAATTGCCGCGTCGTATTGTCGCGCGGGGTGATCGCGTAGCGGATATTGGGGCGGTCGAAACCGGCGACGATCAGCCCGTCCTGCGAAATGCCCAGCTGCTCAAGGATGTCGGCCCGCGTATGCGCGTCCGCCGTCGCAGTCAGCGCCAGGCGCGGCACATTCGGAAACTGGTCGAGCAGCGGTTTCAGCAGCCGGTAATCGGGGCGGAAATCATGCCCCCATTCGCTGACGCAATGCGCCTCGTCGATCGCGAACAGACAAATCGGCGCGGCGCTCAGCAGCTCTCGGAAATGCCCTGTCGATGCGCGTTCGGGGGCGATGTAGAGCAAATCCAGCGCGCCGGCGCGGAACCGGTCGATCGTCTCCGCCCGGTTGGTGTCGGCGCTGGTCAGCGTGGCGGCGCGGATGCCCACGGCCTCCGCCGCGCGAAGCTGGTCGTGCATCAGCGCGATCAGCGGACTGACGACGACGCAGGTGCCGTCCATCATCACGCTGGGCAGTTGATAGG
>NZ_DATJLI010000048.1:0-1876 GCF_035490575.1 Sphingomonas sp.
GCGTCATCGGGTGAGTAGCGACCAACTCGCTCCAGAGACGATGTAAATAGCGCACGAACGCTCGGCATTTGGACCCAATAGGTCCACGGGACAACCATATGCCGCGCTAGCATCGCTTTGCAGAGGAGCGAGGAAAGGACCATTCAATGCGTGAATTGTCACTGGAAGAGCAAGAACTGATCGCCGGCGGCCTGCAAACAGTCGATGCCATGAATCAGGATATTGTTGTGACTGCCGATCCGGGCGATGGTTTTTTCCCGCCAATCGTTGGCGACGGTGGAGGAGACAGTGGTGGCCCCGGTGGTATCGGCGGCGGAGAGGAATACGCTCAATGGCAGTTCTGGGGCGGCGTCGCGATGGATTTTATTGTCAGCTTTCTTTCTAATAAGGCAAGTTCAGCAACCGAACGCGAAACAACAATTTCCAGTCAATTCAACCCATCAGAAGTTGTCGCAAATATGCAGGGCCTGGATGCCAACGGCAATATCGATCGCGGTTGGCGGATGCAGGATGGTTCAGCTTTTTTTGACACCAACGGCAATGGTAAGCCCGATCTTCGCATGTGGAACGACGACGCAGGAAATGTCTGGGCAGATGAGGGCGCGGGCCGCACCTTGGTTCGTGGTGTCGGCTGACCTGAGGCGACGGGAGAAGATCATGAAGGCCGCACAGCATCGCGACGCCTTGCGTGACCGCATGGTCGGGGGGCGACGATATGCCCTGTTGCTGCCCGCCGCGCTGGCGCTCGGCCCCGCCAGCGGGCAACCTTCCACCACCGCCAAGCGGCATGTGGATGGTGCGGCACAGGGGGATGTCCGGGCGATCGTTCCGCTCAGTCCCGAACATCTGGGCATGTCCACTTCACGTCTGGTGCGTCATTGCGACTTGCCCGCCCTGATGCTCTCGCCCACCGGCCGCTATCTGCTGTCATGGCAACCGACCTGGCGCCAGACCACGGCGGCGCGCAACAGCAGGACGGTGACGATCAGCGATCTCGACTGCGAGCAGAATACGCCTTCGCAGGCATGTCACGTCACATTGCAGGCGCTCGACGGATTGCGGCCCGTCGCCTGGTCGCGCGACGAGCGGACCCTGTTCCTGGTGGAACAGGACACGGCGCTGGCGGCGATCGCGCTCGGCGACGATCTGCGCGAAACACGCGTGCGCGACCGGGCGCCGCTGGACCGTGCGCTGGCCAGAACGCTTGCATCGGTCGACGTGACGGCATCCGACCATGCCGCCCAGGAAGCCCCCCGGCTCGCTCGCGAAATGGCGCGGATACGCATTGCGATGCGGCCTGGCGAAACCGTGCTGGGTCTTCACGTCCGATCCGGACGCGCGCCCAGCGCCCTGATCGAGGCGGGCACCGACACGTCGCCTGCGCTCGCCACCCATTTGATCGTCGGCACCACCCGCCATCCGCTTGCCCAGCGCGGGCCGGAACTGATGCAGGCACGGGTGACGTTCGAAGGGAAGGGCGCGCGTGCGGTCAGCGCAACCGGGCTGCGGGTCGATGTCGGCGCGGCATCACCAATGCCGACGCCGAAACCGCTTGAAGCACCGCTGGTTTCAGCGTCGGATGGCCGCTGGCACGGCGCGGTCTCGCCCTGGTCGGCGACCTTGCCGTCGAACGCACCCCGCCCTTCTGAGGGCGCGCAATCCTATGACTGGACCGACAGCGGCGACATGGCGCAACGAACGCGGCGCCAGGGCGTCACCCGGCTGAGCGGCCGACGCAAGGGCCGGTCATGGGCGACGGCCTGCCCGGCCACCGATATGGGCATCCCCGGCTTTCAGGACCGCCGGTTGCAATTGGGAACGCCGGCGCGGCCGCTGGACGCCATCCGCGCGTCAGTGGCGGGACAGGATAATCGCC
>NZ_DATJLI010000049.1:0-4130 GCF_035490575.1 Sphingomonas sp.
GGCAAGCCGATGGCGCTGATCGTCGCGCCGACTCGTGAACTGGCGCTGCAGGTCAGCCGCGAGCTGGGCTGGCTTTACGCCAATGCCCGTGCGCGAATCGCCACTTGTGTCGGTGGCATGGATGCGTCGAAGGAACGCCGCCAGCTATCTTACGGCGCGCACATCGTCGTCGGCACGCCGGGCCGGTTGCGCGACCATCTGGAGCGCGGCGCGCTGGAGTTGTCCGAACTGCGCGTCGCGGTGCTCGATGAAGCCGACGAAATGCTCGACATGGGCTTTCGCGAGGATCTGGAGCATATCCTCGACGCAACGCCCGATGGCCGTCGCACCTTGCTGTTTTCCGCCACCATGCCGCGCCCGATCGAGGCGCTGGCCAAGCGCTATCAGACCGATGCGCTGCGAATCTCGACCGTGGGTGAGGATCGCGGGCATGGCGATATCGCCTATCAGGCGGTCACGGTGTCGCCGTCGGACATCGAGCATGTCGCCATCAACCTGCTGCGCCTGCACGAGGCGGAGACTGCGATCCTGTTCTGCGCCACGCGCGACAATGTCCGCCACCTGCACGCCAGCCTGATCGAACGCGGGTTCCAGGCCGTGGCGCTGTCGGGCGAGCATAGCCAGAACGAACGCAACGCAGCACTTCAGGCGCTGCGCGACCGGCGCGCGCGCGTATGCGTCGCGACCGACGTGGCGGCGCGCGGCATCGACCTGCCCAGCCTGAGCCTGGTCGTGCATGTCGAACTGCCGCGCGATGCGGAGACGTTGCAGCACCGTTCGGGCCGGACGGGCCGCGCAGGCAACAAGGGGACGGCGGTGCTGATCGTCCCTTATCCCCGCCGCCGCCGGATGGAAGCGCTGCTGCGCGGCGCGCGCATCAATGCCGAATGGATCGAGGCGCCGACCCCCGAGGACATCCGCGCGCGCGACCGCGAACGGATGCTGGAGGCGCTGCTGGCCCCGGTCGAAATCGACGAAGAGGATCGCGAGCTGGCCGCGCGCCTGCTGGCCGAACGCAGTGCCGAGGATATCGCCGCCGCGCTGGTGCGCGCGCATCGCGCCGCGCTGCCCGCGCCCGAAGAACTGATCGAGGGGACGCCGGAGGCGCGTCGTGCGGCGCAGGCGGAGCGCCATCGCCCCGGTTTCGATGATACGGTCTGGTTCCGCATGAATGTCGGCCGCCGCCAGAATGCCGATCCGCGCTGGATTCTGCCGCTGATCTGCCGTCGCGGTCATGTCACCAAGGCCGAGATCGGCGCGATCCGCATCGCGGCGGGCGAAACCTGGTTCCAGGTGCCGAGCGCCATCGCCGCCAAGTTCGCCGCCGCCGTCCAGCGCACCGCCGATCCCAATGGCGACGACGAAAGCGGTGTGCGGATCGAGCAGGCCGACGGCGCACCCGCGCCCGGCACGCGCGGCGATCATGGCGGTCCGCGCCGCAACGGTCCCAATGCGGGGCCGCCACGCCGTGGCAATCATCCGCCGCGCGCGGGCAAGCCGCATCGCAAGGGGCCGCGCCCCCGGTGAGCGGCGCGTGCATCCTGGTCGATGCCGATGCCTGCCCGGTCAAGGATGAGGTCTATACCGTCGCCTGGCGTCACGAGGTGCGCGTCTGGATCGTCAGCAATGCGTTTCTGCGCGTTCCCGCCCATCCGTTGATCGAACGGGTGACGGTGGGCGACGGGTTCGACGCCGCCGATGACTGGATCGCCGAGCGGACCGACGACCGATCGGTCGTCATCACTGCCGACATCCTGCTGGCCGACCGTTGCCTGAAGGCAGGCGGCACCGTTTTGTCGCCCACGGGCAAGCCGTTCACCGCCGGCTCGATCGGCGGCGCGATTGCCACGCGCGCGATCATGGCTGATCTGCGCGCGGGCGGCGATCAGCTGGGCGGCCCCGCGCCGTTTTCAAAGGCGGATCGTTCACGCTTTCTGCAAGCGCTCGACACCGCATTGGTGCGGCTCGCGCGGATGCCCGCAAAAGGATAAGGGGCGTCATGGCCGAACGCTTTGAACGACACCGCCAGCCGTGGCGGCAGGACGAAATCCAGAAGCTGCACACGCTGGCGAAAAAGGGCATGGCCCTGAAAGCGATCGCCAAGGCGCTGACCCGCAGCGAGGAATCGGTGAAGGACCGCGCCAAGGAAGACGGGCTGTCGATCGCCAAGCTGCGCTGATGCGCGGGCAATATGACGCGATCGTGCTGGGGGCAGGCGCCGCCGGGCTGATGTGCGCCGCCGTCGCGGGTCAACGCGGTCGCCGCGTGCTGGTGATCGACCATGCCGATGCGCCGGGCAAGAAGATCCTGATTTCAGGCGGCGGGCGCTGCAACTTCACCAACACCGGGACCGTGCCCGACCGGTTCCTGTCGGCCAATCCGCATTTCGCGCGGTCGGCACTGGCCCGGTATCAGCCCGCCGATTTCATCGCGCTGGTCGACCGGCATGGCATTGCCTGGCACGAAAAGACGCCGGGGCAATTGTTCTGCGACGGTTCCGCGCGACAGATCGTCGAGATGCTGATGGGCGAATGCGCGGTCGGCGGGGTCGATGTTGCGCTTGGTCACGGCGCCAGCGACCTGACGCACGCCGATGGCCGTTTTTCGCTGAGCGTGAACGGGCGAACCGTCACCGCGCCATCACTGGTGATTGCAACCGGCGGGCCGTCGATCCCGAAAATGGGCGCGACGGGCATCGCCTATGACATTGCGCGCCGCTTCGGATTGAAGGTGGTGGAGCCGCGTCCGGCGCTGGTGCCGCTGACCCTGGGCGGGGACGAGGTTCTGTTCCGCTCCCTGTCGGGCGTGTCGGCGGACGTGATCGCGACAGCGGGCAAGGCATCGTTCCGCGAAGCCGCGCTGTTCACGCATCGCGGGCTGTCGGGTCCGGCGATCCTTCAGGCTTCGTCATACTGGCGGCATGGCCAGCCGGTGACGATCGACTTCCTGCCCGCGCAAGGCGAAGGCTGGCTGAAGGCCGCCAAGCACGAAGCCCCGCGCGCCCGCGCCCCCCGGATGCTGGCGCGGATGCTGCCCGAACGGCTGGCCGATGTGCTGGCGGACCGGCTGGGCGTGGACGGCGAACTGGGCGGGCTGACCGACGCGAAGCTGGCGGCAGCCGAGCGCGCGCTGTCGGCATGGGCGTTCAACCCCAACGGGACCGAGGGCTATGCCAAGGCCGAAGTGACCGCGGGCGGGGTCAGCACCGCCGAGCTTTCGTCACAGACGATGGCCGCGCGCAAGCTGCCGGGTCTGTATTTCATTGGCGAGGCGGTCGATGTGACCGGCTGGCTCGGTGGCTATAATTTCCAATGGGCCTGGGCCAGCGGCTGGGCGGCGGCGCAGGCGGTGTAGCCGGATCAGCCGCCACTCGTCGTCGGGCGGCAGCGATAGACCAGCCGTTCATTGGGCACCGGCGGCAATGCCGCGCGGATCGCCGATTGCTGGCTGGCGAGCGCGGCACGTGCCGCCTGATCGGTCGAGCACTGCTTCAGCTGAACCTCTCGCCGCAGCGCGCGCGCCTGTTCCATGCGGGCCGCCGACAACAGATAGCGGGTGTTGGTATAGGTGCGCGTCGCGGGATCGAATTCCAGCACCGAAACCGTCTGCTCGGCGTCGGGCACCAGCACGCGTGCCCAGCGCCGGCCCGATTCGGCATATTGGGTGCGCCCGTTGACGCAGCCGTCGGGGCCGAGCGTCAGCGCGACGTCATCGGTCGCCGACACCGTAACCCGGCTGCGGGAGGGGTCGATCGCGCAGATCAACGGTCCCTGCGCCGCCGCCGGATCGACGGCGGAGGGTGTCGGAGACGGCTTTGGCGCCGCCGCGCGGGCCATCGCCTCGGCACGTTCGGGGTCGAAGGCGGGGCGCAGCAGGAACACCAGGATCGCCGCCAGCATCAGCGCCGCGCCGCCACCGCCCGCCCACATCGCCTCGCGCTGCTTGCCGCGCTGATACATCAGCCCCCCGGCCCCGACCGCCAGCGCCCCCAGCACCAGCAGCAGCGCGGCGATCGCGACGAAGTTCTCGCGCATCCGCTGATTGGCGGTGCGCGCATCGGCAACGGCTTCGGCACGGGCGGCGGCGGCCTGCACCGCGGCTTCGCGGCGGGCGACGGCATCGGCCTGCGC
>NZ_DATJLI010000050.1:0-11609 GCF_035490575.1 Sphingomonas sp.
GACGCAGACTCACTGACGCTGCCGCCCAAGACGGTGGATACGCCGTCAACCCGCAACGCGCGCGCGCGCTATTATTCCGCGATCGCCCGGCTGGATGCGGAACTGGGCGACGTGATGGCGGCGGTCGATGCGAAGCTGGGCAGGGACCATTTCTTCCTGTTCTCATCCGATCACGGCGCCCAATGGCCGTTCGGCAAATGGAACCTGTATGACACCGGCACGCGCACGCCATTGATGGTCCGCTGGCCAGGGCACACCATGCCGAAAACCCGGACCAGCGCGATGGTGAGTTGGGTCGACATCCTGCCCACTCTGGTCGAAGTTGCGGGCGGACAGGCGCCCGCTGAAATTGACGGCCGATCCTTCGCGGCCGCGCTCGACGCCGGCGGCAAGACGTTTGCCGGTCGCTCGGAAATCTTCACGACCCATAACAATGACGGCAATTTCAATGTGTATCCGGGCCGGGCGGTTCGCACCGATCGATGGAAGTATATTCGAAATCTTCACCCGCAATGGCTGCACACGACGCATATCGACCAGAGCCGAGAGACGGGCGAGGGAGCCTATTTCCCGACCTGGCAGCGGCGCGCGCAGACCGATCCCGCCGCCAAGCGCATTGTCGATGCCTATTACAGCCGGCCCGCCGAGGAACTGTATGACGTCGTCACCGATCCGGCCGAAACCCGCAACCTCGCGGACGATCCACGCTATGCGTCGGTGGTGAAGGACTTGCGCGCGCGCGTTGAGGGCTGGCGTCGCGAACAGGGGGATACGCGTCCGGTGACGCGCACGCCCCACCTCAACCGCGAGCGCACAGCGCGCGACAACTGACGGCCGGAAACGATACCGCCATTTCGGAAGGGATATTCGATGTCATATAGCCGTGCGCGCCAGATCGTGGCTCCGCTGCTGTTGAGCGCGACAGCCGCGATTGCAACGCCATTGGTCGGCGCTCCGACGGCGTTGCCGGACGAGCAGACGCCGGCACGTCCGCCTGCGGCGGCGCCGCAGCCCAACATCCTGTTCATCCTTGTCGATGACATGGGCTATGGCGACCTGTCGCTGACCGGCAACAAGCGGGTTTCGACGCCGAATATCGACGCCCTGGCACGCGACGGACTGGTGATGACGCAGTTCTACGATGCCGCGCCGATCTGTTCGCCTTCGCGGGCGGGCGTGTTCACTGGCCAGTTCCCGGCCCGCAATCGCTTCACCACCTACATTTCCGATCGCGCCCGCAACGCGCGCTTCGGGCAGACCGACTGGCTCGACCCCAGGCTTCCGAACATGGCCCGGTCGCTGAAGGGGGCGGGTTACGCCACCGGCCATTTCGGCAAATGGCACATGGGCGGGGGGCGCGATGTCGGCGACGCGCCGCTACCATCGGCTTATGGCTTTGACGAAAGCTATACGCAGTTCGAAGGCCTTGGTCCGCGCCTGCTGCCCAGCGACCTGCCCAGCAACCTGGCCAAGCAGAGCGCGGCATTGGGCAAAGGGCCGGTCGACTGGGCGCCGCGCGCGCAGGTCACCGGGCGATACGTCGATCGCCTCCTCGATTTCGTCGGGCGCGAAAAGGCCGGTCCCTGGTTCGCGCAACTGTGGCTGGACGACGTGCATACTCCCTGGGTGCCGGACGGCGAACAGGTCGAGCATGTGAAAGGCGAGGGGCGCAGCCAGCGCGAAGACAAGTTTTTCGCGGTGCTGGTGGCAATGGATGCCGAGATCGGTCGTCTTGTGGACGCGCTGCGGCGCGCCGGCGAGCTTGACGACACGTTGATCGTTTTCACGTCAGACAATGGCCCGACCGTGGGCGCCAACACGCCGGGTTCGGCAGGACCGTTTCGCGGGCGCAAGGCAAGCCTGTACGAAGGCGGTATGCGGCAGCCGCTGATCGTGCGCTGGCCGGGGCATGTAAAGGCGGGAAGCCGTGACGCGCGCAGCGTCGTCCAGGCGGTCGACCTGCTCCCGACACTTACCCACATAGCGGGCGCGAAGATGCCGGCCGGCGCGGACGGGATCGACATCGGCGGCACCTGGGCCGGACGACCGCTGACAAAGCGGCCGGACCTGTTCTTCCATATCGCGCGCCCGGCGACCGAAAGCGCTTTCGGTCCGCTTTACGCCGTCCGGTCGGGTCCATGGAAGTTGCTGATGAACGCCAACCGCAGCAACGTTGAACTCTACAACATCGATGAGGACCCTGCCGAGACGCGCGATCGCAAGACGGACGTGCCGGATGTTGCGCGCCGGCTGACTGATCGCGTGGCTGGCTGGATCGCCAAGCTACCGCCGCCTGGCCCCGCGACAAGAGCGGCGTCAGGAGAATAAGCGTGATTACAAGGGCGCGTGCACGTTTGGCAGTGTCATCCATGCATGGAATCAACGGGTGAAGACCCAAGACCCAGATCTCGACCCAACCCTAACACACGAATTTTGGGCTTGAGCCGCGCCCTTGCCCGAAAGGCGGCGTCGTGTCGCAGCACCCGTCAGCGTGTCTGCTGTGTCCCGCTTTCACCAGCCCGAACCGATAGCCCGTCTTCTGTTGCATGGAGCGGCACGAAACCAAGCTTCTTGCGAAACGGCGCCGTCACGTCATTCCCGAACATTGTGGTCCACCAGCCGCCGCCCCGATCCTGAAAAACCGTGCCGTGCCCGGCATGTGCCGCGCCGACCTGGCGCTTGCCATAAGGTCCCCATATCGACCGCGCCGATCCATACATCATGTCATAGGTGCCGTGGGTGCGGAGTGGCCCGTTCCATTCGGCACCGGTGATGACGTAGCGATCACCGATCCGGGCCAGCCCATTGCCTTCATATCCGACGTTCTCGCCGTCGGTGTCGACAAGACGGACCGGCGGGCGTTTGAACCCGTCGCGCCGGGCGTTGAGTTGGCCAAGCCACCCTCCGCCCCATAATAGATATACGCCGGCGTCATCTTCGAACACGAAGCCGTCGATCCCCTCGACCAGATGCGCGGGCGCGACGTTGCGATACGGTCCTTCAGCCCGCCCGGTGGTGCTGCGGTAGAGCCAGGTCTTGCCGCCGACATCGCGCTCCATCATCGAGAAGGCGAGATAGAAGGTGCGATCCTTTTCCACCCAGCGCAGCTCCGGCGCCCACAGCGCGACGCTGTTGCGAAAGGTCCGACCCAGGTCTGCGCGGTCGAAGGTCAGCCGCGTTTCCGACCAGCGACGCAGGTCCGACGATTGCCAGAGCGCGAGTTCGCCCACCGCCTGTCGGTTTCGGCCGGTGGTGCCGACCAGATAATATCCTCCATCAGGACCGCGGGTTACCGACGGATCGCGTATCCCGATGATCGGTTCGGCCGGCCGAAGCGCGGCGACCGTGCCGCCTTCTGTCAGGACGGACGGGACGGGACGCAGCCGGTTGTCGGGTGTGCGCTCCAACGGGACGAGCGCGACCTGCTCACAAAGGACGGCGTATCGGTCGGCGCATTGAGGATTGTAGGTGGCGGACATGCGGCCGTCGGTGCCGGTGATGATCGAGGTCCGGCCGGCATGTGGCACCGCCAGAAACCGGCGGGTGAAGGGGCCGTAGGGCGTAGGCGCGGTCGCCATGAACACATCTTCGGTCGGCGAGCGCATCCGGTTGGTGATTTCGCTTGCGACCACGACATAGCGTTCGCCGTCCCGGAACATCGTTGCGCCCTTTTCGCCGATCCGGACGCGAACCGGCCAGTCCTGTCCTGCCGGCAGCGGCTTGGCGAAGGCGGCCTGATCGGGTTTCAGGAAGCGCGGGTCTTCGGCGAGTGCGTTCAAATCGGGGGTCAGGCGCGCGATCATTCCCCCAGCCCAAAGCAGATAAGTGCCGCCGTCCCTGTCAACGAACAACGACGGGTCGGCGGCGTCCGGAACCAAACAGGGGCTTTCGCGATAGCGGCCGCTCGGTTGCGCGATCAACCCTGTGGCAATGCGGGCGCAGCCATCCTGATCCTGAAACGTGAGGAACAGCTGATCGCCACCGATGGCGACATCGGGTGCAAGAACGCGCCGTCCGGCGGCGTGGACGGCACCAAGCGACTGCCAGCGCTTGCCATCGCGCGAGGTCCACAGGCGCACGCCGTCCTTCGGCCCGTCGCGCTGCGGCGTGCCCGTCAGGAACCAGCGGCCACTGGCGGTGCGGGCGACCGATGCGTCCAGGATCGCCCGGTCACGAAAGATCGACTGCACCGGACGCGCGTTCGCCGCAGGCGCGGTGGTGGCGTTGCTGTCCATCGACGGATGGTCGAGAAAGATGTCATCCACCGGCTGTCGCTGTCCCGCGGCCGGTGCGACGGACATCAGCCAGGCCGCCAGCACCGCCGGTCGGGCGATCCGGCGAAATGAAGCGGACGCCCGATCGCAGGGCCTGCTGCCGCCGTGTGATCGCGCGTCCGTCATCTTCCACCTCCCGTCCGTGTTTTAGAAGCGAAAACGGATACCGAGCCGGTATACGCTTTCGAGGAACCGGGTCTGAAACGGATAGACCTGATCGAGCGCGTTGAACTGTCGCGAATTGCGGACCGCCGTGCCCAGCAGATTGGTGGCATTGAACGTCAGCGTGATGTTCTCGATCGGCGTCAGGGTCGCCGCCAGGTCGAGCGTGCCGCGACCGCGCTCGATAATCGGCAGCGTCGGGCCAAGGACGTTCGCCCCGAGTGCCGGATCGTTCACCCGCCCGTAACCAGTGACGAAGTCCGACCGATAGTTATATGACAGGCGGGTCGACACGTTCCTGGTTTCGAAAAAGCCCGACAGGTTGACCAGGTGCTTCGACACACCCGCGATGCGTTGCTGTCCGGGCAGCGTTTCGGCGAGGCTCGGCGCCAGTTCCGATGTCGCGTCGAGATAGGTGTAGTTCACCATCGCGCCGAAGTTGCCGAGCCAGGTCGGCAGCCAGGGCGCACGGAAGAAAGTGCGCGCTCCCGCCTCGACGCCGTCGATCCGGCCGGCGCCGCCGTTTTCGGGCCGGCTGACCAGCAGGCGCCCGAACTCTGCGTCGGTCACTTCGGTCTGGAAGTTGTTGATGAATCCCTGCAAGTCCTTGCGGAACACGCCGGCCGTGATCGATCCACTGCGGCTGAAATAATATTCAAGCGACGCGTCGTAATTGTTTGATTCGATCGGCTGCAGGTCTGGGTTGCCGCTGGACGCGCTGCGGACGCAGCCCGGATTGTCGGGGCCGCTGTCCGGATTGGCCGGGTCGACCGTGCAGATCTGCGGGGGCGCGCCGATGGTGAGGGTCGGGTTCAACTGACCGAAGCCGGGTCGCGTCCGGGTCTTGGTATAGGCCAGGCGTAGCTGCAGATCGCGACTGAAGCGGACGCGGGTGCTGACGTTCGGCAGATAGTCGTCATATGACGACGTCCGCGTGATCGGCGTGATGGTCGTGACGGCATCGGGGCCGGTGCCGACCGTCGAACGCGTGGTGCCGTTGATCGTCGCTTCGGTCCGCGTCGCGCGCAGACCGATCAGACCGTCGATCGGCACGCCGATGTCGAAATCATACCGCGCTTGAACGTAGCTGGTATAGGTCTTCTCGTTGCTGGTATATTCCGGCTCGACATAGTCCAGTTTGCCGGGCTGCAGGCCGACCATCGAGCGCAGCAGGTCCGCATTCTCGACCAGGCTGTCGCGCGTTGGCACCAGGAAGGTCCGGATCGAGTGCGCCTGGTCATTGCGGAAACCGGCAGGTGTTGTTTCGTATTCCAGCGGAAGCAGCGAAAAAAGTTGACCGGGAGGTGCCTGGGTCGTGCGATTGTAGGAATAGCTGTTCGCATCACGATCGGCGAAGCGAAGTCCCGCCTGCAGGTTGCTGATCCCGAAGCGATCGAGCTTGTAATCCACGTCGAGCCGGGCCTGCACGCTTTTGCCGAAGCTCCGGCTGCCCGTCTCCGCCAGGTTGGTCCAGCGGTAGAGCGCCGGATTGAACAGGTCGAAATCGACCAGCGAGACCGTCCCGCCGCCAACACCCTGGTCGGTGTCAAAATCGAAGTTGCGCGTCGGCGCCAACGTGTTGGTGAAGTTCATGCGAAAATTTTCGTTGATGAACGTCGATTCGGTATAGGCCGCGTCGCCCGTGATCCGGAGCGGACCATCGCGCCAGTTGAAGCCGCCGCCCCCCTGATAGGTGTTGGTCGTCTGGTCGGCCGCACCCTGACCGCCGATGGGCAGGCCGCCACCGGTCGCGGTGGCGCTCTTTATCTGGTTCGTGCCGGGAATCAGCACGACGTTGCTGAGCACGGCGGCATCACCGGAAACGACCTGATAATTGCGACCTTCGCCTGATGAGCGATAGCCCTGGAATAGGCCGTCCAGATAAAATTCCAGCTGGGGCGAGGGCCGCCACTGAAAGGCAGCCGCAGCATTGGGCCGCCAGCGGTTCGCATTCGTATAGTCTGTGTTGACGAACTGGGGAATTCGCAGCGCCTGACCGGTGAATCCAGGCACGTTGGTCCGGTTCAGAATGGCCTGCGCGACGTTACGCGCGGAATCACGAAACTTGACTTCGGCATAGGCGCCTTCGACCAGAAAGCCTATTTCGCCGATCCCGGTCGACCAGCGTTTGCTGATAAGCAGATTGGCTTCGACGCCGGTCTGTTGCGACTGGTGAAAATGCAGCCCGGTCACGCCGCCGGCGATCCGGTCTCCCTTAAAGTCGAGCGGCTTGCGCGAACGCACATCGACAAGGCCGGCAAGACCCGGTTCGAGCAGGTTCGCGCTGGCCGATTTATAGACGTCGATGCGCGCGATCGTATTGGCCGGGAAATCCTGAAGCGCGACGAAGCGCCCCTCGGCCGTAAACACCTCACGACCGTTATAGGTGGTCGTCAGGTCCGGCAGGCCGCGGATGCGAACGGCCTGTGCGGTGCCGCCATTGCGTTCCACCTGGACGCCGGTAATGCGCGCCAGCGATTCCGACGCGGTCACGTCTGGCAGGCGACCGATATCCTCAGCGACAACCGAATCGACGATTTCGTCCGAGTCTTGCTTGATCGCCTGCGCGCTTTCCAGGCTGCGCTGGATAGCGGTGACGACGATATCGCCGCTGTCGGTTGGAATGTCCTGAGCGCTCGTCGCCACGGTTTCACCCGCGTCCTGCGCCGCAGCGAACGATGGCATCATCATCGCCAGGCACAACGCCGACGATCCAAGCAGGCAACCTTTTCCAAAGGCCAACACGCATCACCCCCCTTATTTAGATTTTTGTTCGGTCATAATTATAAGACTAAACATAATTTGCAAGTAGGTTGTCGGTAGCGTTCCGGCGCTTCGGGACCGGCATCGAAATGCGGCCAAGAGGGTCGTGTAGCCAAGGGCGATCGCCCATCGGCATAAATACCCTTTTCAAGACGGCTCGATTTAGTAATATAAATACCACTCACCACCGAAAGAGTGGGGTGGTCCTTGGGGAGACTGGATGACAAAAGGCGTCACACGTCGCGCAATGTTGCTGGCCGGCGACGCGCCCGCGCTGATCCGTCCGGGACGCTCCACCCTACCGGCGATGTTAAAGCGCACAGGCGATGCAAGAGGTGTGATCGGGAAGTGGCACCTGAGCGCGAAAATCCCGCGGCGCGACAGCCCGCGCGGCGCCGATGAAGGCCCAGCTCGCCGGGATCGAGGCGGCTGGCCGCAGCCGCCCCTGACAACATTGCAAAGGAGAATGGCGTGACTGGACGCGGCGCGATGGCAAGGAAATGGATGACAATGCTGGCTGCGACCACCGTTGCCATCGGCGCACTGGCGACGTCGGCGCAGGCGCAGCAGCGCCGCACCCCGACGCGAGCGGCGGCAAAGGCACAGCCGCGCCCGAACGTCCTGCTGATTATGGTGGACGACCTGAAACCCACGCTGCGATCGTTCGGCGACGCCACCGCGATCAGCCCCAATATTGACCGGCTGGCGGCCCGCGGCGCGCGGTTTCAGCAGGCCTATGCCAACCAGGCAGTCTGCGCGCCCAGCCGGATCAACCTGATGACCAGCCGGCGTTCGACGTCGAGCGGCATCTATGACTTCGGCATGGACCTGCGCCGGTATATCCCGAACGCGGTGACTTTGCCCCAGTTGTTCAAGAATGCGGGCTATTCCACCGAAAGTATCGGCAAGGTCTATCACGTCGGCCACGGGTCGAACGACGATCCCGCCAGTTGGTCGCGCCCGCCGGTTCACGACCATGTCGTCGAATATGTCGCGCCTGAAAACGCGAACGGGCCGCCGACGCGCGAGGAGGCACTGTTCAACGAGGTGCCGGTCAAAGGCAATGTGTGGCGATATGCCGCGACGCTGGCCAAGGGCATGGCGTGGGAAAGCCCCGACGTTCCCGACGATGCCTATGCCGACGGCCGCACCGCCAGGCGTGCCGGCCAGCGGCTGCGCGAGCTGAAGACGGCGGCATCGCCCTTTTTCCTGGCGGTCGGCTTTGCCCGCCCACACCTGCCATTCTCCGTGCCGAAGCGCTATTGGGACATGTATGATCCCGCCAAGCTGCCGATGCCCGAATTCGAGCAGCTGCCGGCCGGTGCGCCGGCCTTTGCCGGCAAGGTCGGCGGTGAGATCGTCGCATACAAGCCGATCCCCGACGGGCCTGGTGCGGACTATCCGCAGGATCTGAAACGCAGGCTGATCCACGGCTATTATGCCGGTGTCAGCTATGTCGACGCGCAGATCGGAAAGGTGCTCGACGCGCTGAAGCGGGAGGGACTGGAGAAAAATACGATCGTCGTCCTTTGGGGCGACCATGGATGGCATCTGGGCGATCACGGCCTGTGGACCAAGCATACCAATTTCGAACAGGCGGTGCGCCAGCCCCTGATCTTCGCCGGGCCGGGCACCAAATCCGGCACCGCGCCCCGGCAGATCGCCGAGACGGTCGATGTCTATCCGACGCTGGCGCAACTTGCAGGGCTGACGATGCCTGCGAAGATGCAGCCGGTCGACGGGATGGATCTGAGCGGGGCGCTCCAAGACCCGAACCGGGTCAGCCGCCCCTTTGCCTATCACGCCTTTAATCGGCCCCGCCGGATTGGGCAGGCGGTTCGCACCGAGCGCTATCGGCTGGTGCGCTGGACGCAGGAGGCGACCGGCGCACGCGCATATGAGCTATACGATCTGCAGGGCGATCCGGGCGAGACGCGCAACATGGCCGACGCCCTGCCGGGGGTTCGCGGTGAGTTGGAACGCTATCTCGACGCACAGCCAAAGCCGGTCACGGTCCGGCTTGCTGCAGAACGCCCGACGCGGCCGGGTCTTTAACCCGACAATTGGGGATTGAGATGACGGTTCGGAAGAAGACGGGCACCGCGTTGCTCACGCTCGCCACGGTTTTGGCGTTGCCGACTGCCGCCACCGCCCAGAATGCGCTCGGGGCGAACTACAACGAGCATTTCGAGGACGTCGACTATGGCGAACTCGACCGCGCCAATGCCGAATGGGTGCGTATCTTCCTGCCGATGCCGCAGGTCGACCGTGCGGGACCCGCCGAACATGGGGCAGTCAAGACCATTCTCGATGCCGACAGGCGCGGATACAAGACCATCCTGTCGTTGAAATTCCCGTACAACAGGGTGCAGTTTCCCGATGCGGACGGACCCGAATTCGACCGGCAGCTTGCACGGCTGGACGCGGTGCTGCCGCTGGTGATGGGAAAGGTCGACATGCTGGTGATCGGCAACGAGCCTTTCATCGAAAGCCGCCAACAGGACTGGACCCCCAATTTCAACAAATTCTATGAAAAGCTGGCCAGGCGTGCCATCGCCCATCGGGCCGCCAATTGCGGCGCGAACTGCAAAACCCGGCTCTACATGGGTTCGTTCAACCGGCTATGGAGTCCGAAATGGCGGACGCCCACGACCGAGCGCTGGATGCGTTTCGTCAAAAATACGCCTGAGATTGAGGGCGTGGACATCCACCCCCACGTCACGACGATTGAGCAGACAAAAGTCTTCCTCGATTATGTCATTCCCAGGATGCGGCCCGACCAGAAGTTCATCGCGACGGAATTCTCGTTGATCTGGTGGTGGAAAGATCATCTGAAAAAACCGGTCCCCGCCGCTTTCGCCACCAAATATAGCATACCGGCAAACACCCGGAACTGGCAGGTCATCAAGGCTGCGCTGGACCAGCCGTTCCCCAAGGCGAAGTGGGACGATTTTCTTGCACTGAACCCGTGGTTCGAGGACCGCAAACACTATCTCGCGAATATAATGCAGATGTTTCGCGCGACCGGCCGGCTGGCGGTCGCGACCTATGGGTTCAAGCAGGGTAGATCGATGGCCAACAACTTCGGCCCGGAATCGACGCCGTGGTTGCTCAACAGCGTGGTTGCCGGGCGCACCATCCGCAAGAATGCCGATGGGTCCAGCCAGTTCAATTACGCCTGGATCGACGATTTCAAGACATTGCAGGCGAAATGATGACACGCTCATTCTCGTTGGTCCTGGCCCTCGCGCTCGTTACGGCGACACAGGCCGCCGCGCAGCAGCCGCCACTCAAGAAGGCAGTCGCCGACGATATTTTCGCGGACCACCCGTCGATGGACCGCAACGCCACGGTGATGCCGGCGGCGAACGCAAAAGCCGTCGCCCCGATCTTTGCCGACCGTCCGATCGGTGACGCATCGCTGGCGCGGCTACCGGGCGGCGGCTGGGTGCTGACCGGCACGACGCTGCGGGAAGGGCAGCGACACGGCGTTGCGCTTTGGACGTCGATTGACGGCAAGTCATGGAAGGCACTGGGACCGGCAAAGATCGCGGGCAACGGCATCGCGGTGGGGGATGTGTCCGAGCGCTATCTCGCCCCCTCGGTTACGGTTGCGGGGGAACGACTGTATCTCGCCTTTTCCGACAAGACGGGGTGCGCGCGGATCGCGACCGGCAGCACGGCGGCCCCCGATGGAGCGTTCACCGCATCGCCTTGTCTGGTCGATGGCGCGGCTGACGTGTCGCTGTTCGTCGATCGCGACGGCGCGGGCTATCTCCTGTGGGGGGCGGGGTATATCGCCCGGCTGGCGCCCGGCTTCGACAAGCTGGTCGACGCACCGCGGTTCCTGAAGCCCGACCAGGCGCTGTTTGCCAAGCATCCGCCGGTCGGCAAGGACTGGCCGGTTCGCACCCGTGTCGGCACGCGCGGTGCCACGATGATACGCGACGGCGACCGCTACGTGCTGGCGGTCAGCGAGGTAACCGGGCGAATGCGAACCGCCACCGAGGACGTGTTCGTTGCCGATGCGCCGACGCCCTACGGTCCTTTCACGATGCGGGCGCTGGCGGTGCCCCATGCGGGCCGCGCCGCGCTGGTCCGGCAGGACGACAACACGCTTGCAGCGGTCTATGATCCGAAATGTGAGGATGGCTTCGCGCTGTTCTGCGAGCAGGTGGGACTCGTGCCGCTCGAACGGTTCGAGGGGCGGTTGCGACAGGCCGCGGCAGTTCTAACCGAGGACAGCGCGGTCGCCGCACGCAAACCGCTCATCACGACAGAAACCATGCGCGATCCATCGGTGACTTTGGGCGGCGACGGTAATTATTATCTCGTCGGCACGCTGGACGGCTACGGCTATCATCGCCCTGATGGTGGCGTGAAGCTGTGGCGTTCGGCGGATCTCAAGAC
>NZ_DATJLI010000051.1:0-17854 GCF_035490575.1 Sphingomonas sp.
GTCCCAACGCCGCGCGTGCTCTCTGTGAGGAGAGACTGACATGACTTTTCCGACTGCCGCCGACGCCACCCTTGCGTCCGCGAAACCCGCCGACAAACCGGCACGCCCCCATTTTTCCAGCGGTCCCTGCGCCAAGCCACCGGGCTGGTCGCCCGACAGGCTCGACACCCGCGTCATGGGTCGCTCGCACCGCTCAAAGCTGGGCAAAACCCGCCTTCAGCACGCGATCGACCTGACGCGCGAGATTTTGCAGGTGCCCGACACGCACCGCATCGGCATCGTCCCCGCGTCGGACACCGGCGCCGTCGAAATGGCGATGTGGTCGATGCTGGGCGCGCGGCCGGTGTCGGTGCTGGCATGGGAAAGCTTTGGCGAAGGCTGGGTGACCGATGCCGTCAAGCAGCTCAAGATCGAACCCACCGTCATCAAGGCGCCCTATGGCGAACTGCCCGACCTGACCCAGGTTCGCGCCGATCATGACGTGGTGTTCACCTGGAACGGCACGACCAGCGGCGTGCGCGTGCCCAATGGCGACTGGATTTCGGACACGCGTGAAGGGCTGACCTTTGCCGACGCGACCTCGGCCGTGTTCGCGATGGACATGCCGTGGGACAAGCTCGATGTGACCACCTTCTCGTGGCAGAAGGTGATGGGCGGAGAGGGCGGCCACGGCGTGCTGATCCTCGGTCCCCGCGCCGTCGAGCGGCTGGAGAGCTATACGCCTGCATGGCCGCTGCCCAAGATCTTCCGCATGACCAAGGGCGGCAAGCTGGTCGAGGGTATCTTCAAGGGCGAGACGATCAACACGCCGTCGATGCTGGCGGTCGAGGATTATATCTTCGCGCTGGAATGGGCGCAGGGGATTGGCGGGCTGAACGCGTTGATCGGCCGGTCGACCGCCAATGCGACCGCGCTTGGCCGCATCGTCGACGAACGCGAGTGGCTGGGCCATCTCGCCTCCGATCCGGCGACCCGCTCGAACACCAGCGTCTGCCTGACGGTGCAGGGCGCGGACGAGGCGTTCATCAAGAAAATGGCCTCGCTGCTTGAGAGCGAGCATGCCGCCTATGACGTGGCCGGCTATCGCGATGCGCCGCCGGGGCTTCGCATCTGGTGCGGCGCGACCGTCGACACCGCCGATGTCGAGGCGCTCGGCCCCTGGCTCGACTGGGCATATGCCGCCGCCAAGGCGGGCTGACCCTACTCCATTTTCGTTTTCCCGCATCGTCACAACCGGCCGAGGCGCTGACGCCCGGCCCCGACGGTGAAGCACAAGGTTTCAAATCATGCCCAAGGTCCTGATTTCCGACAAGATGTCGCCCCTCGCCGCCCAGATCTTCCGCGAACGCGGGGTCGAGGTGGACGAAATCACCGGCAAGACGCCTGACGAGTTGAAGGCGATGATCGGCGAATATGACGGCCTCGCCATCCGCTCCTCGACCAAGGTCACGAAGGAGATTCTCGACGCCGCCACCAATTTGAAGGTCATCGGCCGCGCCGGCATCGGCGTCGACAATGTCGACATCCCCGCCGCCTCGGCCAAGGGTGTGGTGGTGATGAACACGCCCTTCGGCAATTCGATCACCACCGCCGAACACGCCATCGCGCTGATGTTCGCGCTGGCCCGCCAATTGCCCGAAGCCGATGCCAGCACACAGGCGGGCAAGTGGGAAAAGAACCGCTTCATGGGGGTCGAGCTGACCGGCAAGACGCTGGGTCTGATCGGCGCGGGCAATATCGGCTCGATCGTCGCCGACCGGGCGCTGGGCCTTCGCATGAAGGTCGTCGCCTATGACCCCTTCCTGTCGCCCGAACGCGCGGTCGAGATCGGCGTGGAAAAGGTCGAGCTGGACCAGCTGCTGGCACGCGCCGACTTCATCACGCTGCACACGCCGCTGACCGACCAGACGCGCAACATCCTGTCGGCGGAAAACCTGGCCAAAACCAAGAAGGGCGTCCGCATCATCAATTGCGCGCGCGGCGGGCTGGTCGATGAAGCCGCGCTCAAGCAACTGCTCGATACGGGCCATGTCGGCGGCGCAGCGCTCGACGTGTTCGTGACCGAACCGGCCAAGGAACATGCGCTGTTCGGCACGCCCAATTTCGTCGCCACGCCACATCTTGGCGCATCGACCAACGAGGCACAGGTGAACGTCGCGCTGCAGGTCGCCGAGCAGATGGCCGATTTCCTGGTATCGGGCGGCGTCACCAACGCGCTCAACATGCCCAGCCTGTCCGCGGAGGAAGCGCCGCGGCTCAAGCCCTATATGGCGCTGGCCGAAAAGCTGGGCGGCCTGGTCGGCCAGCTCAGCCACGACGCGATCCCGCGCGTGTCGGTCCATACCGAAGGGGCCGCGGCCGAGCTGAACCCCAAGCCGATCACTTCGGCGGTGCTGTCGGGCTTCCTGCGCGTCCATTCGGACACGGTGAACATGGTCAACGCCCCCTATCTCGCCAAGGAGCGCGGGATCGAGGTGCGCGAGGTGCGGACCGAGCGCGAGGGGGACTATCACACGCTGGTCCGCGTGTCGGTCAAGACCGATGCGGGTGAGCGTTCGGTCGCGGGCACGCTGTTCGGCAATCAGGCGCCGCGCCTGATCGAATTGTTCGGCATCAAGGTGGAGGCCGATCTGGCCGGCCACATGCTGTATGTCGTGAACGAGGATGCGCCCGGCTTCATCGGCCGCATCGGCACGACGCTGGGCGAAGCGGGCGTGAACATCGGCACCTTCCACCTTGGCCGCCGCGATGCGGGCGGGGAAGCGGTGCTGCTCCTGTCGGTCGACGAACCGGTTACAGCCGATCTGATCGCCCGTGTCCGTGCGCTGCCAGGCGTCAAGACGGTGATGGCGCTTCGCTTCTGATGCGGTTAGGAGGCCGGTCATGACCGGCCTCCTGCCCGAAGGTTTTCACGACCGCCTGCCCCCCTTTGCCGATGCCGCGACGCGGTTGGAACGCCGCGTGCTCGATGCCGCGTTCCGGCATGGCTATGAACAGGTCGACCCCCCGCTTGTCGAGTTCGAGGCCGCGCTGCAACGGCGGCTGAAGGCCGGGGGGGCACGCGATTCGGTGCGCTTTGTCGATCCGGTATCGCAATCGACGCTGGCGATCCGCCCCGATATCACCGCACAGATCGGCCGCATCGCCGCGACGCGCATGGCACATCACCCCCGTCCGGTGCGCCTGTCCTATGCCGGACCCGTCGTCCGGCTGCGCGCGTCGCAGCTTCGCCCCGAACGTGCCCAGCGCCAGATCGGCTGCGAACTGATCGGCCGCGACACCATCGCCGCCGCGCGCGAAGTCGTCACCGTCGCGGTCGAGGCGTTGCAGGCGGCTGGCATGACCGGCCTGTCGATCGACTTCACCCTGCCCGACCTGCTGGCCGAACTGGCGGGTGACATGCCCGCTGAACGGCTGACGGCGCTGCGCCAGTCGCTGGACGGCAAGGACGCGGCGGGCGTCGCCGCTGTCGATCCCGGCTTCCTGCCGCTGATCGAAGCCGCCGGTCCATTCGACGCCGCCCTCGCCCGGCTGCGGGACAGCGTGCATGGCGCGGTGCTCGCCACCCGCCTGGACGGGCTGGCCGAAATCGCCGCCGCCGTGCCCACCGGCGTTGCCATGACGCTCGATCCGACCGAGCGCCATGGGTTCGAATATCAAAGCTGGCTGGGCTTCTCGCTGTTCCAGGTCGGCGTGCCGGTCGAGGTGGGTCGCGGCGGCAGCTATGCCATCGTGCATGATGACGGGACCGAGGAACCGGCAGTCGGCTTTTCGCTGTTCGCCGACGCGCTGCTCGACGCCGGGGTCGGCCCTGTCGAGCGTCGTCGCCTTTTCGTGCCGGTCGATGCCGATCCCACCGCCGCCGCCGCGCTTCGGGCTGCGGGATGGGTGACCGTCGCCGCGCTGGACGAACAGGACAGCCCCGCCGCCCAGCTTTGCACCCATGTGCTGACCTCAGAAGGACCCGAACCGGCATGAGCCTTTCCGATCGTGGCTGGCGCACCGAACATGCGGGGCGCGCGTCCCTGATCGTCGATGCCGCCGATTATTACGTCCATGCCCGGCACGCGATGATGCAGGCGCGCGAACGCATCCTGCTGATCGGGTGGGATTTCGATACGCGCATCATCCTCGACCGTGGTTTCCCGCGCGACGGCGCGCCGACCGAGCTTGGCCCGTTCCTGACCTGGCTTGCCGATTCGCGGCCGGAGCTGTGCATCAACATCCTGACATGGGACGTAGCCGCGTTCAAACTGCTGGGGCGCGGCACCACCGCGATCCGGCTGCTACGCTGGATGGCGCGGCCCAACATCACCTTCCTGCCCGACAATGCCCATCCCTTTGCGGCCAGTCATCACCAGAAGATCGTGGTGATCGACGACAGCTTTGCCTTTTGCGGCGGCATCGACATGACGGCGTCGCGCTGGGACACGCGCGAGCATCTGGACGATGACGAGCGCCGCCGCCGCCCCTTCACGCGGCGGCGTTCGATGCCCTGGCACGATGCGTCGATGGCGGTCGACGGTGCGGCGGCAAAGGCGCTGGGCGACCTGGCACGGCTGCGATGGACGACGGCCGGTGGTGACGACCTGCCCGAACCGGCGCCCGGCAACGATGCGTGGCCCGACGGACTGGAGCCGCAATTCCGCGACATTGACGTGACGATCGCACGCACCCGCGGCGTGAACGGCGAGGTCGAGCAGATCCGCGAGATCGAGGCGATGTTCGTCGCGATGATCGCCGATGTCCGCCGCTTCGCCTATATCGAGACGCAGTATTTCGCGTCGCGCGTGATTGCCGAGGCGCTGTGCAAACGGCTGGACGAGGAAGACGGGCCGGAGTTCGTCATCGTCAATCCCAAGGTCGCCGATGGCTGGCTTGAGGAGGAAGTGATGGGCGCCGCGCGCGCCGAGCTGATCGACGCGCTGCGCCAGCACCCCAATCACCACCGCATCCGCATCTATACCCCCGTGACGCACCGCGGCACCGACATTTACGTCCATGCCAAGGTCATGATCGCCGACGACCGCGTGCTGCGCGTCGGTTCGGCGAACATGAACAATCGCTCCATGGGTCTCGACAGCGAGTGCGACCTGGTGATCGAGGCGGCCGACGACGCCATGCGCGCGACCATCGCGGGGCTGCGTGACGACCTGCTCGGCGAACATCTGGGCGTCGCGCCCGCGATTGTCGGCGAAACGCTGGCGACTTGCGGTTCGCTGATCGAAACGGTCGAGCGACTGCGCGGTTCGGGGCGCACGCTGATGCCGTTCAATCCGCCGGACAAGGGCGATTTCCAGCGCGACCTCGCCCGTTCGCAGGCGCTGGATCCCGAACATCCCGACGAGACGTTCGAACCGGCGGGGCGCGGCGGATTGGTCGGCGGTATCCGCCGCCGCGCCCGGCGGATGCGCGGGCGGGTCCGCCGTCGCCTGCACCGCGATTGACGCGGCGGCGGCGTGCCGTAAAGCCGCCGACATGCGCTTCTTCTCCGACAATGCCGCCCCCGCCTGTCCCGCCGTCATGGCCGCGCTGGCGAACGCCAATGTCCAGGACACCGCCTATGACGGCGATGCGTGGAGCGCGCGGCTGGACGGCGCCTTTTCCGACCTGTTCGGCACGCAGGTCGCCGTGCTGTGGGTGCCGACGGGCACGGCGGCCAATGCGCTGGCGCTCGCCGCATTATGCCCCCCGCACGGCGCGGTGCTGTGCCACAGCGAAGCCCATATCCAGGTCGATGAATGCGGCGCGCCCGAATTCTACACCCACGGTGCCAAGCTGCTGCTGATCGACGGTGAAGGCGCCAAGCTGACGCCCGGCGCGATCGAGGAAGCCGCCGCCGCCATCCGCGACGACGTGCATCAGGTGCAACCCCACGCCATCAGCATCACCAACGCGACCGAGGCGGGCCGCGTCTACTCCCCCGACGAAGTGGCGGCGATCGGCGCTGTAGCGCGCCGTCGCAATCTGGCGCTGCATATGGACGGCGCGCGTTTCGCCAATGCGGTCGCGCATCTGGGCTGCGCCCCCGCCGACGTGACGTGGCGCGCGGGCGTCGATGCGCTCAGCTTCGGCTTCGTCAAGAATGGCGGCATGTCGGCGGAGGCCTTGGTGTTTTTCCGCCCCGATCTGGCCGCGGCGACCCGTTATCGCCGCAAACGCGCGGGGCATCTGCAATCCAAGGGCCGCTATCTGGCCGCGCAGTTGCTGGCGATGCTCGACCGCGATGTGTGGCTGGGAAATGCCCGCGCCGCCAATGCCGGGGCCGCACTGATCGCGGCAGCGGCGGGCGCGCGGCTGACCGGCCGGGTCGAAGCGAACGAGGTATTCGTGTCGCTGACCGCCGAAGAAGCCGCCCGGCTGCGCGCGGCGGGCTTCGACTTTTACGACTGGGGACCGGGACAGGCGCGGTTCGTGACCGCATGGGATCAGGGGGCCGATGTCGTGCGCCCGCTGGCCGACGCGATCGCCGCGCTGTGAGCGACAGCACCGCGCCGCCGCCGCAATCCACCCGGCTGGCGGTGCTGATTCCGTTCGGCATTGTCACGCTGATCTGGGGTTCGACCTGGATCGTCATCACCGGCCAGCTGGGACAGGTGCCGCCAAGCTGGTCGGTCGCCTATCGCTTTGCCATTGGCGGGGCGGCGATGCTGGGCTGGGCGCTGTTCCGGCGCGTGCCGCTCGCGCTCGATGCGCGTGGGCTGGGCTTTGCCGCCGCGCTGGGGCTGATGCAGTTCGTCCTGAACTTCAATTTCGTCTACCGCGCTGAAATCTATGTCACGTCGGGGCTGGTGGCGGTGGTGTTCGCGCTGCTGCTGGTGCCCAATGCGCTGCTGGGGCGCATCTTTCTGGGGCAAAGGCTGGGGCGGCAATTGCTGGTCGGCTCCGCCACCGCGATGGCGGGCATCGCCATGCTGTTCATCCATGAAGCGCGCGTTGATCCGGGCAGCACCACGCGCGTGCTGACGGGCATCGCCATCACGCTGATGGGCGTCTGTTCGGCATCCGTCGCCAATGTCATGCAGGGGACACAGACCGCGCGCGCTTACCCCATGGCGTCGATGCTCGGCTGGGCGATGCTGTTCGGGGCAACCATCGATGCGCTGTTCGCCTGGGTGACGACCGGCCCGCCGCGTTTCGACTGGAGCCTCAGTTATGTGGCGGGGCTGCTCTATCTGGGGCTGGCCGCATCGGCACTGGCCTTCACGCTGTATTTCGGCGTGATCCGCGTGATCGGCCCGGCCAAGGCGGCCTATTCGGGCGTGCTGGTGCCGGTGATCGCAATGGCGCTGTCGACGGTGTTCGAGGGTTATCGCTGGTCCGCGCTGGCCGCGATCGGCGCGCTGCTGGCGATGGCAGGCCTCGTAATCGCCTTGAGGGCGCGCAGACCCAACCGGTAATCGGCGAATACCGGGCGCCAGTTCAGCGCGCGGCGCGCCTTGCCGTTCGCCACCCGGCGATTTTCGGCATGAAACGCCCGCGCCGCCGGGCTGAGCGCCTCCAGCGGCACGATGGGCGGGGGCGGCAGGTTCATCAGGCGCGCGGCGAACGTCATCACATCGTCCTGCGCGCACGGAAAATCATCGGACAGGTTATAGGCACCCGCCGGCGCATCCAGCCCCGCGATCACGCCCGCGGCTAGGTCCTCGACATGGATGCGACTGAACACCTGTCCGGCGATGCCGGTGCGATGCGCCTCGCCCGCCATCACGCGCTCGATCGGGGAACGGCCGGGACCATAGATGCCGGGCAGGCGAAACACGCGCGCGCCCCGCGCCAGCCACGCCGCGTCCGCCGCATTGCGCCCCGCGCGCCGTCCCCGGATGGGCGCGCTTTCGTCCACCCATCCGCCGCCCGCATCGCCGTAAACGCCGGTGGACGACAGATAGGACAGGCGCGCCCCGCCCAGCACATCGCCATATGCGTTCAGCACCGCGTCGCCATCCGGCCCCGGCGGGACGCTGGACAGGATGTGCGTCGCCTCCTTTGCCTCGAACGCCACGCGATCGGCATCGTCGAAGCCGATCGTGTCGCCCCGCCCGTCGCGCGTCGTCGCGGCGATCCGCCAGCCATGCGGGGCCAGCCGCGCGGCGATCACCCCTGCGCTGTAGCCAAGGCCGAAGATCAGCAGCCGCACGTTACTGGGCGCTCGGCTGCGCGTAGAGCGTCCCGAAAAAGTCGCCCTTGTTCCACACCGGGCGCGGCCCGTCGGCCAGCGCGCGGGTCAGCGAATAGTTCAGCGCCACGAACCGCCGCGCCGATGCCCAGTCGAACGGCAGCTTCATATCGTCGGACGGTTGGTGGTAATGCTTCTCCAGAAACTCGGCAGTGGCCATTTTGCCCGGCCCGGCCGGTCCCGCGTCGATCGACACCGACGGCACACCCTGTTTGACGAAGCTGTAATGGTCGGTCCGCACGAAGTTCGATTCCTCCGGCGCGGGATCGGGGCTGAGCCGCAACCCTTGTGCCGTCGCGACCGCCGCCAGCGCCGGGCCGATGCTCGACCGGTCGGCGCCATAAGCGACGATGTCCTCGAACTTATAGGTCATGATCGGCATGTCGAGATTGACGTTGGCGACGATCGCCCCCCTGGGCACGGTCGGATGGCGCGCGAAATAGTCGGAGCCGATCAACCCTTCCTCCTCCGCCGTCAGCGCGACGAACAACAGGCTGCGCTTGGGCGGCGTGTCTGCGTCGCGGAACGTCCTGGCGACCTCCAGCATCGCGGCGATACCCATCGCATTGTCCATCGCACCATTGTTGATCGCGTCGCCATTCACCGGCTCGCCCACGCCGATATGGTCGAGATGCGCGGTCAGGACGACATGCTCGCTCCCCAGCGCGGGGTCGCTGCCCGCCAGCCGTCCGACGATATTGGCACTGGTCAGCCTGACGATCTCGCTCTTCTGCGAAAACGCCGCCGTCACCGCCAGCGGGCCTGTCGGAACCGGGCGCTTCGCCGCATCGGCGGCGCGCACGCGCGACCAGTTGAGCTTCGATCCGGCGAACAGCTTTTCCGCGCCCGCCTGGCTGATCGCCGCCAGTTGCGGCGCGGCAACGGCGCGCGCATCGTCGCTGCGCGCCCAGTTCATGCTCGGCCCCGACCAGGATTCGACGATCGCCTGGAAATCATAGCTTGCACGGGTCGAAGCCGATTCGATGAAGACGATGCCCCGCGCCCCGCGCCGCGCGGCCAGATCGGCCTTGACCGCGCGGTCGCCATAATGCGCCGCGACTTCGCTGTTCAGGCCCGGCTGCGTGCCATACAGCACCGCGACGATGCGGTCGCGCACGTCCAGTCCGCGATAATCGTCGATCCCGCGCGTCGGGTCGACCACGCCGTAACCGGCGAACACCACTTCGCCCGCGACCTCGCGCTCGGCATGGGTCAGGCTGGCGCGGCCGATGAAATCGCTGCCCAGTTCCAGCGCCACCGGTTTGCCGCCGCGCGTCAGCGTCGCGGTGGCGCCGAGCGGCCGGGCGGCGACCAGCGGCACGGTTTGCCGCCAGGTGCCGTTCTCCCCTGCCGGCGCCAGCCCCGCCGCCTGCATCTGCGCCGCGACATAGGCGGCGGCAACGTCGAACTCGGGACTGCCGGTCTGGCGTCCCTTCAGCGCGTCATCGGCCAGGAACGCGACATGGGCGCGCATCGCCGCCTGATCTTCGGGCAGCGGCGCGTCATTCGCCGCGACCAGCAGCAGCGCGGCTGCGCCCAGCAGCGCCTGTCTCACTTGGCGCCGACCCCGTCATACAGCGTGCCGAAGAAATCGCCCTTGTTCCAGCGCGGGCGCTCGGCCGCGTCGGCAATCTCGCGCGCGATCATGTAATTCGCCTCGATGAAGCGCACGCCCGACGCCCAGTCGATCGGCGGCGTCTGGCCCACTTCGTCCGACGGCTGGTGATAATGCGTCGACAGAAATGCCTCGAACGCTGCCTGTCCCGGTCCCTTGGCGCCCGGCCATACGAACACCGACGGGATGCCCTGCTGCACGAAGCGATAATGGTCCGACCGCACGAAAAATCCCTGGTCAGGCATCGGGTCGGCGGAAACGGCGACGCCCAGCCTGGTCGCGGCGTTCTTCACATATTGGCCCAGCGTCGACCGATCGGCGCCAAACGCCACGATATCCTCGAACTTGTAGGTCAGGATCGGCATGTCCAGATTGACGTCGGCGACCAGGTTTTCCTTGGGCACGGTCGGGTGGCGCGCGAAATAATCGGCGCCGACCAGCCCCTTTTCCTCCGCCGTCACGGCAAGGAACAGGACCGAGCGCTTGGGCGCCTGTCCCGACGCCTTGAACCGCTTCGCCTCCTCGATCAGCGCGGCGATGCCGACGGCATTGTCCATCGCGCCGTTATAGATCGCATCGCCGTTCTTGGGCGTGCCGACGCCGACATGATCCAGATGCGCGGTCAGCACGACCACTTCGTCGCGCAGCGCCGGGTCGCTGCCCGGCAGCATTCCGGCGACATTGTAACTGGTGACGGGCTTGGTTTCGGTCGACAATTTGACCGACAGACGACCCGGAAGTTCGACCGCGCGGAACTTCGCCGCCTTGCTCTCGGCCGTCGCCACCACCTTTGCCCAGGGGGTGCGCGCGCCCGCGAACAGCTTTTCGGCGCCCTTCATGCTCAGCGTGCCCAGGCTGGGCGCGTCGGGCGCCGCGAAAAAGCCGGTGCCGTCGGCATTGGCCCAGGTCATGCGGGCATGATCCCAGCCCTCGACCAGCCGTGAAAAGGGGCGAACCTTGGCGCTGGTCGGCGATTCGAGCAGGATGACGCCGACCGCGCCCTTTTCCTGCGCCGTCACCGCCTTGTTCGCGGCATTGCCGAAATGCGCGCGCTCTTCGCCCGGCATCCCCGCTGGTGCGCCGGAGAAGAACGCCACCACCTTGCCGCGCACGTCGACGCCGGCATAATCGTCACGGTCGAACGCGGGGGCGTCGATGCCATAGCCGACGAACACCACCGGCGCGTCGATCGCCGTCGTCGCGCGTGACGGGTCGGCACCGGGGATGTAATCCTCCCCGAACACCAGCGCCTGCGCCGAGCCGCCAGTGCGCGTCCAGCCGAAGCTGCCCTTGTCTGCCGCCTTGTAACTGACCAGCGGCACCGTTTGCAGGTAACTGCCCGCATCGCCCGCCGGGCGCAGGCCCTGGGCGTAGAATTGCGCTGCGACATATTGCGCCGCCACGTCATAGGTGGCGCTGCCCGCCTCGCGCCCCTGCATCGCATCGCTCGCCAGGAACATGACATGCGCCTTCATCGCCGCTTCGGCTTCGGGCAGGGCGGCGTTGACGCGGGTGTTGACCGCCGCCGCATCGGGCGCGGCGGCAGGTGCCGGGACATCCTGCGCGATGGCGACCGTGGAAGTGGACAGGGCGAGCAGGAACGCAAAACGACGGAACATCGGATCTCCGTTGGGTAAAACCGGCACGACAGCGCCTTTCGCCCTTGTTGCACCCGGTCCACGCCCCAAGTAAAGCGCCCCGTCCCATGAACGCTCTACCCGAAACCCGCCCGATCGTGATTGCCGTGCCAAAGGGCCGCATCCTGTCCGAAGCATTGCCGCTTCTGGCGGCGGCGGGAATCGTGCCCGAAGCAGCCTTTTCCGATCCCGACAGCCGGGCGCTGCGCTTTTCCACCAACCGCGCCGACATCGATTTGATCCGCGTGCGCGCGTTCGACGTGGCCACCTTCGTCGCGCACGGCGCGGCACAACTGGGCATTGTCGGGTCCGACGTGCTGATGGAATTCGCCTATTCGGAGCTTTATGCGCCCGTCGACCTTGGCATCGGCCATTGCCGCATCTCGGTCGCCGAACCCGCCGACATGGCGAACGGTGACGATCCGCGCGGGTGGAGCCACGTCCGTATCGCCACCAAATATCCCGGCATCACCCGCCGCCATTTCGAGGCGCGCGGCGTGCAGGCCGAATGCGTCAAGCTGAATGGCGCGATGGAGCTGGCGCCGATCCTGGGCCTCGCGCCGCGCATAGTCGATCTGGTGTCATCGGGCCGCACGCTCAGGGAAAACGGGCTGGTCGAGGTCGAGGTGATCGCCGAGGTTTCTTCCCGCCTGATCGTCAACCGCGCTGCGTTCAAGACCCGCGCAGAGGTCGTGCCGCTGGTCGATGCGTTCCGCCGCGCGGTTGCGGGAACACGGGCGGCATGATCCGGCTCGACACCGCCGCCCCCGGCTTTGCCGCCGCGTTCGACGCGCTGGTCGATGCAAGGCGCGAGGCCGATGCCGATGTCTCGCGCGACGTCGCCGCCATCATCGGCAGCGTCCGGCGCGAAGGGGATGCCGCGCTCCATGCCTTTACCAGCAAGTTCGACGCGCATGATCTGAACGACAGCGGCTGGCGGATCGAACGATCCGATTGCGAAGCCGCGCTGGCCGGGCTGGATCCCGATCTGCGCGCCGCGCTGGCGCTCGCGCGCGACCGCATCACCGCCTATCACGAACGCCAGCGGCCCGTGGACGGCGAATATCGGGAAGACAACGGCATCGTCACCGGCGCGCGCTGGCGCGGGGTGGATGCTGCCGGCCTGTATGTGCCGGGCGGTCGCGCGGCCTATCCCAGTTCGGTCTTGATGAACGCCATCCCCGCGCGCGTCGCGGGGGTCGAGCGGCTGGTGATCGTCACGCCCACACCAAATGGGGAAGCCAATCCGCTGGTCCTCGCCGCCGCCGCGCTGGTCGGCGCGGACGAGGTGTGGCGCGTGGGCGGCGCGCAGGCGATCGCCGCGCTAGCCTACGGCACCGACCGCATCCGCCCGGTCGATGTCATCTGCGGCCCCGGCAATGCCTGGGTGGCCGAGGCGAAGCGCCAGCTTTACGGCGTCGTCGGCATCGACATGGTGGCGGGGCCGAGCGAGATCGTCGTCGTTGCCGACGGCGCGAACGACCCCGAATGGATCGCCGCCGACCTGCTCAGCCAGTCCGAGCACGATCCCACCAGCCAGTCGATCCTGTTCACCGACGATGCCGGTTTCGCCGACCGCGTGGCCGACGCCGTCGACCGTCAGATCGGCACGCTGTCGACGGCGCAGGTCGCGCGCGCCGCATGGGATGCGAACGGCGCGATCATCCTGGTGCCCTCGCTCGAAGAAGCAATGCTGCTGGTCAACCGGCTGGCGCCCGAGCATCTGGAACTGGCGGTGGCCGATCCCGCCCTGCTGTTCGACCGGGTGCGCCATGCCGGTTCGGTGTTCCTGGGCCGCCATACCCCCGAAGCGGTGGGCGATTATGTCGCCGGTCCCAATCACGTCCTCCCCACCGGCCGCCGCGCGCGTTTCGCCAGCGGCCTGTCGGTGCTCGACTTCATGAAGCGCACCAGTTTCCTGTCGCTGACCGAAACCGGTCTTGCCGCGATCGGTCCCGCGGCGGTGCGGCTGGCCGATGCGGAAGGGCTGCCCGCCCATGCCCGTTCGGTCGCGCTTCGCCTGAATCCCTGAAATCCACCACCGCCGCCCGGTCGCAGCGAGACGCTTCGACAAATCGGTCGCGTCCGGTGTAATCGAGAAAAGATCATGCCCAGCTCCCAGTCCCGCACCCGCACGCAAGCCCGCGCCGCCGCCCGCCTCGCCGCCGTTCAAGCGCTGTATCAGCGCGAGATGGAGGGGACCGCCATCCCAGCGCTGCTGCACGAGTTTCACCAGCACCGGCTGGGCGCGACGGTCGAGGACGCCCAATATCACGATGCCGACGTGATGTTCTTCGACGATCTGGTGAACGGCACGACCACGCGGCTGAACGAGATCGACGCGCTGATCGCCGGACGGCTGGCCAGCGGCTGGTCGCTGGACCGGCTGGACAAGCCGATGCGCCAGATCCTGCGTTGCGGCACCTATGAGTTGATCGCACGCGCGGACGTGCCCGTCGGCGCGGTCATCAGCGAGTATCTGGATGTGACCGACGCCTTTTACGACCGCCGCGAAAAGGGCTTCGTCAACGGCCTGCTCGACGCCGTAGCCAAGGATGTCCGCGGCGGCAACGCCAGCGGCGGGTGAACCGATCGGGGTGTCAGGGGTTGGTGCGGCATCTTTTAGAGGAGCCTAACCCATGAAGCCCATCCTTGCTCTGACGCTCGCCGCGCTGGCGATGCCCCTCGCCACCGTTCCCGCCACCGCGCAGGACTGGCGCGAGGATCGCCGCGAAGACCGCGAGGAACGGCGTGAGGATCGCCGCGACTGGCGCGAGGATCGCCGTGAAGCGCGTCAGGATCGACGCGAGGACCGCCGCGATTATCGCTGGCGCGGCAACGATCGCAACTGGAACCCCGGCGACAGCTATCGCGAAGGCAATTATCGCGAGCGTCGGCTGGGCCGCAATGACCGCATCTACAAGGGCCGTGATGGCCGCGCCTATTGCCAGCGCAACGACGGGACCACGGGCCTGGTCATCGGCGGTGTCGGTGGTGGCGTGCTGGGCAACCTGATCGGCGGCGGCACGCTGGGCACGCTGCTGGGTGCGGGCGGCGGCGCGCTGCTGGGCCGTGAGGTTGATCGCGGCAATGTGAAATGCCGCTGATGTTTTGACGAAGAGGGGCCGCCATTCGACCGGCGGCCCCGTTTTCGCTTCGGTCGAAACAATGCGCGCGATTAATGTGATCGCGTCCGAATGCCGGTTCGTGAGGGCCAATAAGGCTTTGGTCGAGCAAATCCGTTTGGCGAGACACGGCCCGGCAAAGTGCCTAGTCTCAGTCTCGTGAACGAAGCTGACTTTATCGCCGCGCTACGCGGCCTGCCCTTGCACGCAGGCGCCGGGGACCTGACCGACGATACCGCGCGGCTGGGCGACCTGATCCTGACCAAGGATCTGATTGCCGAGGGGGTGCATTACCTGCCCATCGATCCGCCCGGCGATGTCGCGTGGAAATTGATGGCGGTGAACCTGTCCGACCTGGCCGCCAAGGGCGCGGCCCCCGTCGGCGCATTGCTGGGCTATCCGCTGGGCGACGATGAGTGGGATCACGCGTTCCTGACCGGGCTGGGTGACGCGGCAATGGCCCTTGGCTGCCCGCTGCTGGGCGGCGACACGATCCGAGTCGACGGGCCGCGCACGCTGTCGCTGACCGCGATCGGACGGGCGGGACCGCATGTTCCGCTGCGGCGCGGCGCACGACCCCGCGATCGGCTGTGGGTCGCGGGGATCGTCGGCGACGCCGCGCTCGGCCTGTCGATCGCGCGCGGACAGGCCGGACCCGACGCGCTGCTCAATGCCTATCGCCGTCCGATACCGTTGCTGGGCGAAGGGCGCGTGCTCGCATCCGTCGCGACGGCGATGATGGACGTGTCCGACGGCCTGCTGATCGACGCCGACAGGATGGCGACGGCCAGCGGCTGCGGCGTGACGATCGACCTTTCGGCCCTGCCACGATCCCCGGCGGCCATCGCGCATGACGGCGATAGTCGCGCGGCGCGACTTCGCGCGGCGACCGGCGGCGACGATTATGCGCTGCTGTTCGCGCTGCCGGATGGCGTCGCACCGCCCGTGGACGCCCGCTGCATCGGCGCATTCGGGCACGCGCCCGGCCTGCACGTCACCGATTCGGGAACGCCGGTCGGATTGCCCGAAAATCTCGGCTGGGTTCACGCGTCACGCTGAACTTGCGGGGTTGCGGCGGGGTCTATACGCTTCGCTGCACGGTGATCCGCGGTGGCATCGTATCGGCGCGGGCGCCCCACAGGAGGGAACCCAGCGACATGGATATCGTGCTGATCGCGATCGGATGTGGCGTCATCGCCGTCATCTACGGACTCGTCACCGCTACTCAGGTTTTGCGCGCGCCGCCCGGCGATGCGCGGATGCAGGACATCGCCGCGGCGATTCAGGAAGGGGCCAAGGCGTATCTGGGCCGCCAATATCGCACCATCGCCATTGTCGGCGTCGTCGTCGCGGTCATCCTGACGCCGACGCTGGGCTGGCTGTCCACCACCGGGTTCCTGATCGGGGCGATCCTGTCGGGGCTGGCCGGTTATGTGGGGATGCTGATTTCGGTGCGCGCCAATGTCCGCACGGCAGAGGCGGCACGCGGGTCGCTGCAGGGCGGATTGACCCTGGCGTTCCGGTCGGGCGCGGTGACGGGGATGCTGGTCGCCGGTCTGGGCCTGTTGTCGATTGCGGGCATCTTTGCCTGGCTGATCGGCCCCGGCGGCATGGACCTGGCCGTCGAGGCCGACCGTCGCCACATTGTCGAGGCGCTGACCGCGCTGGCGTTCGGCGCGTCGCTGATCTCGATCTTCGCGCGGCTGGGCGGCGGCATCTTTACCAAGGCTGCCGATGTCGGCGCCGATCTGGTGGGCAAGGTGGAGGCGGGCATCCCGGAGGACGATCCCCGCAACCCCGCCGTCATCGCCGACAATGTGGGCGACAATGTCGGCGATTGCGCGGGCATGGCCGCCGACCTGTTCGAAACCTATGTCGTCACGCTCGGCCTGACCATGGTGTCGATCGCGCTGCTGCTGCCGGCGGCGGGCAACCTTCTGCAATTGATGGCGTTGCCTTTGATCGTGGGCGGCGTGTGCATCATCACCTCGATCATCGGCACTTATATGGTCCGGCTCGGCAAGGGCGGATCGATCATGGGCGCGCTGTACAAGGGGTTCTGGACGACCGCGATCCTGGCCGTGCCCGCGATCTTCATCGCGATGCAGGTGACGCTCGGCGACCTGTCGGCCCCGATCGGCGGCGCGGGCTTTCTGGAAGCCACGACCGACGCCCTGACGACCGAGGGCGGGCCGACGCCCGATGCCGCCGGCGGCTTCACGGGCTGGAGCCTGTTCTGGTGCATGATGATCGGGCTGGCCGTCACCGGGCTGCTGGTGTGGATCACCGAATATTATACCGGCACCGATTACCGCCCCGTCCGCTCGATCGCGAAAGCCAGCGAGACGGGGCACGGCACCAATGTCATTCAGGGGCTGGCGATCAGCCTTGAATCGACCGCGCTGCCCACCCTGGTCATCGTCGTGGCGGTCGTCGCATCCTATCAGCTGGCGGGCATCATCGGCGTCGCCTTTGCCGCTACGGCGCTGCTGGCGCTGGCGGGGATGGTGGTGGCGCTCGATGCCTATGGTCCCGTCACCGACAATGCGGGCGGCATTGCCGAAATGGCGGGCCTGCCCGACGATGTGCGCGCCCGCACCGATGCGCTGGACGCGGTGGGCAACACGACCAAGGCCGTGACCAAGGGCTATGCCATCGGCTCCGCCGCGCTGGCCGCGCTGGTGCTGTTCGGCGCCTATACCACTGATCTCAAGGCATTCTTTCCCGAACTGACCGTCGATTTCAGTTTGTCCAACCCCTATGTCATCGTCGGGCTGCTGCTCGGCGCGCTGCTCCCCTATCTGTTCGGCGCGTTCGGCATGACCGCCGTCGGCCGCGCGGCGGGGCATGTGGTGGAGGATGTGCGCGCGCAATTCGCCGCCGACCCCGGCATCATGGCCGGGACCAGCCGCCCCAACTACGCCCGCACCGTCGACATCGTGACCCGCGCCGCGATCCGCGAGATGATCGTGCCCTCTCTGCTCCCCGTCCTCGCGCCCATCGCCATCTACTTCATCGTGACGCTGGTGGCGGGTCAGGCACAGGGGTTCGCGGCGCTGGGCGCGATGCTGCTGGGCGTCATCGTCTCCGGGCTGTTCGTCGCCATTTCGATGACATCGGGCGGCGGCGCGTGGGACAATGCCAAGAAATATATCGAGGACGGCCATCATGGCGGCAAGGGATCGGAAGCGCACAAGGCCGCGATCACCGGCGACACCGTGGGCGATCCCTATAAGGACACCGCCGGTCCCGCGGTCAATCCGATGATCAAGATCACCAACATCGTCGCGTTGCTGCTGCT
>NZ_DATJLI010000052.1:0-9326 GCF_035490575.1 Sphingomonas sp.
GGCGGGTATCGCCCCACAGGGCTTTACCCGCCGCTATGGCAACCAGATCGCGGCACGAATGGGCGTCGTCGGGCGCGACCGCCTCGACGCCTGCGTCCGCTGATCGGGCTTATTCGACGGCTTTCTGCGCCGCGTCGCCGACCTTTTGCGCGCCCTCGCCGATGCTTTCGGCCGCGCCGGTGATTGCGGTGGTTTCGGCCGTTTCGTTGCGGCTCTGGTTCATGAGATAAAAGGCACCGACAATCACCGCGACCAGCAAGGCGATACCGATCAGCACCGTGCCGCCGCCGCCGCGCCGCTCGATCACCGTGGTGGTGTTTGGCTGGGCGGTGTTGGGCGTGGTGGTGTGCGTCGTGCGTTCTTCGACCATGTTGCGAACCCCTGTTGTTTCCCTGAGGCAACAACCCTGGTCCAAAGCACAGGTTCCACCGGCAACCAAAGCCGCCGCCATCGGTTGTTGCCGCGCCCGCGCGCGTGGTAGCTTCACGCAATCGGTCCGAATCCGAAATAAAGGGGGAGAAATCATGCGCCAACCGATCGCCGTGCTTGCCATCGCCACGACCGCCATCGCCGTTGCCAGCGTCGCCACGGGAGCGCCGCAGAACCAGCGCGCCGCTTTGCAGGCCGCCGTCGACGCGCCGACGCGAACGCCCGCGAACAAGGCGCGCGACACGGCCCGCCATCCGGCCGAGACGCTGGCCTTTTTCGGTGTCGAGCCGACGCACACCGTGGTCGAGATGTATCCCGGCGGCGGCTGGTATACCGAAATCCTGGCGCCCTATCTGAAGGATAAGGGTCAGTTATGGGTTGCAGCCCCCGCCCCCAATGGCCTGAAGGGCGTGCAATCGCTGATCGCAAAGGACGCCGCCACCTATGGCAAGGTCAAGGTCGCCGCACTGCCCGCGAGTGACGGCATGGCCGGCGTGCCCGACGGCAGCGCCGATGTCGTGCTGACGTTCCGCAACGTCCACAATTGGCGCTTCGGGGGCGCGGATGCCGCGCAACAGGTGTTCAATGCCGCGTTCCGGATGCTCAAGCCCGGCGGCACGCTGGGCGTGGTCGAACATCGACTGCCCGAAAGCCGCGACGCCGCGGCCGAGGAGAAGAGCGGCTATATGAAAACCAGTTCGGTCATCGGCTTTGCCGAGAAGGCCGGGTTCGAGGTCGTCGGCCAGAGCGAGGTCAACGCCAATGCCAAGGACACCGCCGATTATCCGGGCGGTGTCTGGACGCTGGCGCCGTCGCTGCGCGGGGGTGAGCAATATCGCGCGATCGGTGAAAGCGACCGGATGACGATCCGTTTCCGCAAACCCGCCGCCTGATTGCATCATGATCGCCGGTCGCGGGCAATGCCGCGACCGGCAACCGATCCTCAGCCCAGCTTGTCGACCTTTGCCTGAAGCTCGGCGAGTTGTGCTTTGAGTGCCGCGATTTCCTCGTCCTTGGCCTGAGCGGGCGTCGCGCCCGCCTTTGGCTGGAACGCCGCGGTAGCCGCTTCGAACATCTCGATGTTGCGCTTGGCGATTTCAGCAAAAGGCGAATGGGCAAAGGCGCCCTCTACGGCCGACTTGAACTGTTCCTGATTGCGTCGGAAACTGTCCATCGACGCTTCCAGATAACCCGGCACCATCGCCTGCATGTTATCGCCATACAGGCTGATGAGCTGGCGCAGAAAGCTGACCGGCAGCATCGTCTGTCCGCGCGATTCCTCTTCCATGATGATCTGGGTGAGGACATTGTGGGTGATATCCTCGTCGCTGCGGGCGTCGACGACCTTGAAGTCGCGGCCCTCGCGAGTCATCACCGCCAGATGGTCGAGCGTGATGTAGGACGAGGTTTCGGTATTATAGAGGCGCCGATTGGCGTATTTCTTGATGATGACGGGACCATTTCCCGCACTCGCCTTCTTCATCGCATCGGACCCCTGTGACTTTCAAGGACCGAACCGTATCATCCTTTGTTGACGCACCGCAACACGGCCCGCGTCCCCTGCCCCTGTTTCTTTCGATGCTGCGCGAACGGACCGCAGCATCGCCCGAACGCCGCGCGGCGATTCTGGCGGGTCTCGCCGCCTATCAGCGCGCACCCCGCCCCGCCCCACGCCCGTCACGTCCGGTCATCGCATCGGCGGGCACGGCGACGCTGCGCGATTATCGCGCGCCGGGCGGCGGCGGTGCGCCGGTGGTGTTCGTGCCCTCGCTCATCAACCCGCCCCATGTCCTCGACCTGCGGCCAGGCAATTCGCTGATCGAAGCGCTGGCGGCACGCGGGCTGTCGCCGATGCTGGTCGACTGGGGCACGCCCGACGCAGAGGACCGCGCCCTCGACATCGGCGGCCATGTCACCGATCGGCTGTTGCCGATGCTGGCCTCGCTCGACCGGCCGCCGGTGCTGGTCGGTTACTGTCTGGGCGGCACGATCGCGCTGGCGGCAGCGGCGCTGGCGCCCGTCGCGGGCCTTGCGCTGCTGGCGGCGCCATGGCGGTTTTCGGGCTATTCCGACGCCGCGCGCGGCGACATAGCCGCCTTGTGGAACAGTGGGGAGGGCGGATGCGACGCACTGGGCGTCGTGCCGATGGAAGTGCTGCAAAGCGGCTTCTGGCGCCTGGACCCGGAACGGACGCTCGATAAATATGCGCGCTTCGGCACGCTTGCCCCGGACAGTCCCGAAGCCGCCGCCTTCGTCGCGCTGGAGGATTGGTCGAACCAGGGGGCGCCGCTGACCTATGCCGCGGGCCGCGAACTGTTCGATGATTTCTATGACGCCGACCTGCCGGGCACCGGACGCTGGATCGTCGGCGGCACACGAATCGGTCCCGATGCGCCCGGATGCCCGATGATCGAGTTCGTATCGCGCAGTGACCGCATCGTCCCCGCCGCGACCAGCCCGATGCTGTCCGACCGCCGCGTGCTGGATGCGGGCCATGTCGGCATGATCGTCGGCTCGCACGCACGCGACACGCTTTGGAACCCGCTTGGCGACTGGTTAAGCGGCGTCTCGCTCACTAGATAGCGCCCGACGAAACAACGCCCAGGAGATTTCGCCCATGACCCAGATCGTCATCGCCGCCGCCAAGCGCACGCCCGTCGGCAGCTTTCTCGGCGCTTTTGCCGCCACGCCCGCGCACGAACTGGGCCGCGTCGCGATCGAGGCCGCGCTTGAGCAGGCAGGCGTCAAGGGCGAGGATGTGTCGGAAGTCATTCTGGGTCAGGTGCTGACCGCCGCCCAGGGTCAGAACCCTGCGCGACAGGCATCAATGGCGGCCGGCATTCCCAAGGAAGTACCCGCCTGGGGCGTCAACCAGGTCTGTGGCTCCGGCCTGCGGACCGTGGCGCTCGGTATGCAGGCGATCGCCAATGGCGATGCGACCATCGTCGTCGCGGGCGGTCAGGAATCGATGTCGATGTCAGCCCATGCCCAGACGATGCGCGCTGGCACCAAGATGGGCGACCTGAGCCTGGTCGATACGATGATAAGGGACGGCCTGACCGATGTGTTCAACGGCTATCACATGGGCATTACCGCCGAAAATCTGGCCGAACAATATCAGGTGACGCGCGCCGACCAGGACAGCTTCGCCGTCCGCTCGCAGAATCTGGCGGAAAAGGCGCGCAGCGAAGGGCGCTTCAGGGACGAGATCGCGCCCGTCACGATCAAGTCGCGCAAGGGCGAGACCGTCGTCGCCGACGACGAATATATCCGCGCGGGCGCCACGCTGGACGCGGTGTCGGGCCTGCGCCCCGCCTTCAAGAAGGACGGCACCGTCACCGCCGGTAACGCCAGCGGCATCAACGACGGCGCCGCCGCCATCGTCCTGATGACGCGCGAGGAAGCCGACAAGCGCGGGATCACGCCGCTGGCGACGATCAAGAGCTGGGCGTCGGCCGGCGTCGATCCGTCGGTCATGGGCATCGGCCCCGTCCCTGCCAGCCGCCGCGCGCTGGAAAAGGCGGGCTGGACCGTCGCCGACCTCGACCTGATCGAAGCGAATGAGGCATTTGCGGCACAGGCGCTGGCGGTGGGCAAGGACATGGGCTGGTCCGACGACAAGCTGAACGTCAATGGCGGCGCCATCGCCATCGGCCATCCGATCGGCGCATCGGGCGCGCGCGTGCTGACCACGCTGATCTATGAAATGCAGCGCCGCGACGCCAGGAAGGGGCTGGCGACCCTGTGCATCGGCGGTGGCATGGGCATCGCCATGTGCGTCGAACGCGACTGATTACAGCAGCTTGGAGGATGTGACAGTTTTATCACATCCTCCAAACAAGTTACATCGCAAACGATAGAGTGCTTGCGCGTCCCCGCTTCCATGTTCTTTCTGTAGTCATCAGACGTTCAGAAAAAGCGTAAAGGGGATCAAGATGCGTACCACCCGTTGGATGTCCGCGACCGCACTGGCCGGCGTGGTCGCCGTGCTGCCGACAGCGGCATTTGGTCAGGCCGCCGTCCCGCCCGAGGTTGCTCAGGAGGAACAGGTCGCCGAGGGTCAGGCAGCACCTGCCGATCAGGCGATCGTCGTCACCGGCACGCGCATCCGTCAGCCGAACCTCGAATCGGTCGTGCCGATCACGTCGGTCAGCGGTGAAGAGTTCTTCGAAACCGGTCAGGTTTCGGTGGGCGATATCCTGAACGACCTGCCCCAGCTCGCCAACAATTTCAGCCAGCAGAACTCGACCCGGTTTCTGGGCACGCGCGGCATCAGCCTGCTCGATCTGCGTAACCTGGGCACGCAGCGCACGTTGGTGCTGGTCAACGGCCGCCGCCATGTCGCGGGCGACATTCTGGTGAACGGCGTTTCGCCCGACATCAACACCATCCCGACCGACCTGATCGAACGCGTCGACATCACCACGGGCGGCAGCTCGTCGGTTTACGGTTCGGACGCGATCGCGGGCGTCGTGAACTTCGTCCTCAAGGATAATTTCGAGGGCATTCAGCTTCGCGGTCAGGCCGGCGTCAATCTCGACTATGGCGATGCAGGCAACCAGTATGTGTCGGCGCTTGTCGGCAAGAACTTTGCCGAAGGCCGCGGCAACGTCGCGCTTAACGTCGAATATTCGCACCAGTCGGACTATTATGGTTCGGGTCGTCCCGCGTTCCGCACGCCGCAGGGCCTTCTGGTGACCGACTCCGACACCGGCGCCAATTTCGACAACACGCCCGACCGGACGTTCTTCCGCGATTTCCGTTCGTCGACCATTTCGCTTGGGGGCCAGGTGGCGTTCGCTAGCCCGACCGGCGCTTGCGGTCGCGATTCACTGGGCGCGGCGTTCAGCTGCGGCTATATCTTCAACCCCGATGGCTCGCTGGTCGCGCAGACCGGCCAGCGCGTCGGCCTGGCGCCGAACGGCAACTATATCGGCGGCAACGGGAACACGAACCGCGAGGGCCAGCTGCTGGCACTGTCGCCCGATCTCGAACGTATTTCGATCAACACCATCGGCCATTTCGAAGTCACTCCGGCGCTGGTGCCGTTCTTCGAAGCGAAATATTCGCGGTCGACGGCGTTCGGTTCGCAGTCGGGTCCATTCTTCTCGCAGGGCGGCACGCTGGGCGCCGGCGCGCGTGAGCAGATCCGTTTCGACAACCCGTATCTCAGCGATCAGGCGCGCGGCGTGCTGACCGCGGCGCGCATCGCCTCCGGCGCCGACGCGCCCGTTGGCGATACCCGCTTCGCGCTCCGCAAGAACTGGGTCGAGTTCGGCGCGCGCGACGAAGAGATCACGCGTGAGACCTTCCGCATCGTCGGCGGTATCCGCGGCGATTTCAACGACGACTGGAACTATGAAATCTCGGCCAATTATGGCGAGCACAACGAAACCAACCAGATCGCGGGCAACGTCAACATCCAGCGTTACCTGCTGGGTCTCGATTCCGCGCGCAATGCCGCCGGCCAGATCGTCTGCCGGTCGCAGATAGACCCCACGGCGGCCGTTGCCTATGTCGACAATCCCGCAACCCTGGCGGCCGATGTCGCGGCGTGCGTTCCGATCAATCCGTTCGGTCAGGGTGCTTCGTCGCAGGCCGCACGCGATTACGTGATTATCGACTCGCTCGCGACCGGCAAGATCACGCAGTTCGTCGGTTCGGCCTTCATGTCGGGCGACCTCAGCCAGTTGTTCGAGCTGCCCGGCGGCCCGATCGCGTTCTCGGTCGGCGCGGAATATCGTCGCGAGACGAACTATTACGACCTCGATGACCTGACGCAGGCCGGCTACGCCTTCTACAACGCCATCCCCGAGTTCACCGCTCCGGCGTTCGAAGTGAAGGAAGTGTTCGGCGAAGTTTCGATCCCGCTGCTCAAGGACCTGCCGTTCGCACATGCCTTGACCGTCACGGGTTCGGGTCGTCTGGCCGACTATAACAACGCCGTCGGCACCGTGTTCGCATGGAGCGCGGGCGTCGACTATGCGCCGATCCCCGATATCCGGTTCCGTGGCAGCTATTCGCGTTCGATCCGTTCGCCGAACCTATCGGAACTCTATTCGGCACAGAGCCAGAACTTCGCACCCGGCTTCACCGATCCGTGCTCGGCACGCAACATCGGCACGGGTTCCAACACACGCGCCGCGAACTGCGCGGCGGCCGGGCGTCCGGCGGGTTATGACTATGTCTATACCTCGTCGCTGGAAATCCTGAGCGGCGGCAACCCCGACCTGCGAGAAGAAACCGGCACCTCCTACACGATCGGCGGCATCTTCGAGCCGACCTTCTTCCCCGGCTTCTCGATCTCGGTCGACTATTACGACGTCGCGATCGAAAACGTCATCACCTCGGTCGATGCCCAGGATATCGCCAACCAGTGCTATGACCTGGCGACGCTCGACAACCAGTTCTGCGACCTGATCGAGCGCGCGGGGCCGGGTGGCGGCCCGAACGGTGAGGAAGCGTTCCGCATCCTCGAAGGCTCGTTGCTGGCATCGACCCTCAACTTCGCCAAGCTGAAGGCACGCGGCATCGACACCAATGTCAGCTATCGCCACAATCTTGGTTGGGGCAACCTGCTCCTGTCAGGCATCTGGACGCGGACGTTGCAGCGCGACGACTTCGTCAACCCGACCGATCCGGATCGGATCGACCGCATCCTGTATCAACTGGGCAACCCGCGCGATCAGGTGAACTTCAACGCGCGCCTGGGTGTCGGCGATGTTCGCTTCGGTTACGAGCTGCGCTGGATCAGCAAGCAGTATCTCAACACCTATGAGGACTTCAACTCGCTGCAGGGCCGTCCGGCTGAGAACCCCGATTACGCGCCGTTCCAGTTCTATCCCGAGGTATTCTACCACAATATCCGCGCGGATGTGGATGTGAACGACAAGTTCAACCTGTATGCCGGTATCGACAATGTCGGCAATGAACTGCCGCCGCTGGGCCTGACCGGCGTCGGCGCGGGTTCGGGCATCTATGACGTTCGTGGCCGTTACGGTTATCTGGGCTTCGTCGCGAAGTTCTGATCTTTCCGACAAAATGACGGATCGGGGGTCGGGCGTTCGCGTCCGGCCCCTTTTCTTTTGCCGGTGCCGCACGGATAGTGGGCCGATGCCGACACACCCCGAAACCCGCCCCGACAACCATGAACGCGAGGCGCTGTCACAGGCCGCAAGCCGTGGAGATGGCGATGCCGGCTTCCGTCTGGCGGTCCTGTGCCTGACGGGACAGGGCGGCGAACGCGACCTGTCCGGCGCGCGGCGTGCACTTGCCCGCGCGCGCGATGCCGGACATGCCGATGCCGCACTGATGGAAGTGGCGCTGGTCGCGAACGGCAGCGGCGGCGCGCCTGACTGGCGGGAAGCATTGTCGCTGCTGCGCCGCGCCGCTGTCACGGATGCGACCGCCGCCGGGCATCTCGCCCTGATCGAGGCAATGAACATCGACGCCGATGGAATGCCGCGCAGCCTGCCCGCGCTGAATCCCTTGTCCGAGGCGCCACGCGTCGGCATCGCCCATGGCTTCTTGTCGCCGGCAGAGGCACGCCACATCGTCCATGCCGCCGCCGACCTTCTCGAACCCGCGACGGTGGTCGACCCACGCACGGGTGGCCTGATCGCGCACCCGATCCGCACGTCGCGCAACGCCACGATCGGACCGACGCGGGAAAGCCTGCCGATCCGCGCGATCCTCAACCGTATCGCGCGCCTGTCAGGCACCGATGTCCAACACGGCGAGCCGCTGACCCTGCTCGAATACCGGCCGGGGCAGGAATATCGGCCGCATCATGATGCGCTGCCCGGTATGGTCAATCAGCGTGTCGCGACGATGCTGCTCTATCTGAACCAAGGCTATCAGGGCGGGCAGACGCATTTCACCCGGCCGGGCCTGACGGTCGCGGGGCGCGGCGGCGATGCATTGCTGTTCCTCAACACGCGCCCCGACGGGCGACCCGACCCCGATGCCGAACATGCCGGGCGACCCGTCACTGCCGGCCAGAAGCTGCTGGCCACGCGCTGGATTCGCGCCGAGCCGGTCGATCCATGGACGATGGGCGGCGCCTAATCGATCCAGCGCCGTTCGAACCGGGGGCCAAGGCCGGTCAACAGTTCATATTGCGACCGCCCCGCCGCCGCCGCCCATGCCGGCAGGTCGGGCTGGAAACGCACCCAGTCGCCCTCCCCCAACGCGGGTGCGCGCGTCACGTCGAGCGCGATCAGGTCCATCGACACGCGCCCCAGGATCGGCAGCGGCGCGTCATTCGCGATCGCGACCGCCTCATGCTGCAGGGCACGGGGGAAGCCATCGGCATAGCCGAGATTGACGATCGCCGCTTCGGTCGGCCGGGTCGCGGTCCAGGTGGCGTTGTAACCGACGCTTTCACCCGCAGGCACATGGCGGCGTTGCAGGATCTGCGCTTCGATCGCGATCACCGGGCCAAGATGGCCGGCCAGCGCCGGGCACGGGATCGCGCCATAAAGCGCCAGTCCCGGTCGTGTCAGGTCGAAGGCATAGTCGCGGCCCAGCGCGATGCCGGCCGAGTTGGCGAGGCTCATCCGCGACGCCGGGGTGCGCCCCGCCAATGCGGTCAGCGCATCGCGCTGCGCCACGTTCATCGGCGACGCTTCTTCGGCACAGGCCAGATGGCTCATCAGCGTCACGACGCTCATGCCGTCGAGCAGCCCGGTCGCCTCACCGGCGGACAGGCCCAGCCGGTTCATGCCGGTGTCGACCATCACATCGCAAGCGCGGTCCGGACCAGTGTTTCGCCAGCGCGCAACCTGTTCGACGGTGTTGAGCACGGGTCTTGCCGGCAGGCTTGCCGCCGCCGCCATGTCGACCGCGCGGACGCCGTGCAGCACGGACAGCGACAGCTCATGGCGCCGGACGAGCGG
>NZ_DATJLI010000053.1:0-2638 GCF_035490575.1 Sphingomonas sp.
GGCCGCTGTCGCTGCCGATGGTCGATCTGGTTCGCGCCGCGGCCCGGCACCTGGTCGGCGGCGGCGATTTTCGCACCGCGCAGATTTCGACCGACGCCGACCCGGTGGGCCGGCACATCGTCTTTCCCGGACCCGAGCATATCGCGCCGCAACTGGCGCGTCTGGACGATTTTCTCGACCGGTCGGCGAACGCGGCGCGCAGCTTTCGCGCCACCGTCGCGGCGCTGACGATCGTCAATTGCCACCCCCTGCCCGACGGCAACGGGCGCGCCGCGCGCCTGGCGTTCAACCTGATCGCCGATCCGGCACATGCGCCGCGCGATTATTATCTGCCGCTGCACGAGATCGGGGTCTTTTCGCGCGGGGGCTATATCGTGCGGCTGAGACAGGCCGAACTGCATGGCGACTGGACGCCCATTGCCGGTTTCATGCTGGCCGCCGCCCGCTTCTGGCGCCGGCAGGTCGATGCGGCGCCCCCTTTCGTGCCGCCCACCATCAGCATGGCAATCGCGTAACAACGCGGACAGCGCAAAGAGCTTGCGCCGCGCGGCATTTGCCGGTTTGGGATGGGAAAGGCGCGCGCCCCTGCGCTTCGACAATCACACAGGCATACATGTCGACATGTATGCCGTCACATATGGAGCGACCCGATGAAGCAACTGATCGCTTTCGACCTCGACGGCACCCTGGCCGAGAGCAAGCAGCCGCTGGGCGAGCCGATGGGCGATGCGCTGGCCGAATTGCTGGGCGTCGCGCATGTCGCGGTAATCTCGGGCGGGGACTGGCCGCAGTTCGAGAAACAGGTGGCAAGCCGCCTGCCCGACCATGCCGACCGCAGCCGGTTGTGGCTGATGCCGACGACGGGCACCAAGCTGTATCGCCACGGCGACGGCGCATGGTCGCCGGTCTATGCCGAATTGTTCGACGACGACACCAGGGCCAGGATCCTGCGCGAATTCGACGCCGCGCTGGTGGCGACGGGCTTCGTCCCCGAACAGACCTGGGGCGAGCGGATCGAGGATCGCGGCAGCCAGATCACCTTTTCGGCACTGGGTCAGCAGGCGCCGATCGACGCCAAGGAACATTGGGACCCCGATTTCGCCAAGCGCAAGATCATCCAGGCCGAACTGCGCGGCCGCCTGCCCGGCCTGTCGATCAACATGGGCGGCGCGACCTCGATCGACATCACGCGCGAGGGCGTCGACAAGGCTTACGGCCTTAACAAGCTGTCGGACGAAAGCGGCATCGCGATCGGCGACATGATCTTCATCGGCGACGCGATTTTTCCCGGCGGCAATGATTATCCGGCCAAGGCGATGGGCATGGACACGGTGCGCGTGCGCGATCCGCAGGAAACGCTGGCAGTGATCGCGGCGATCATCGCCTGCCTGAAATAGCCCCCTGCCCTGCCGACAACCGCCCTGCCGACGATCCGACATGTCGACACGCCGACATGTCGGATCAGCCGAACAGGCGGTCGTCCCACCAGATCGGCTCGGGCAGGTCGTGGGTGATTGCCGCGGCATCGGGATGCGCCGGGTTGATGAGGAAATTGCGCTCCCCCCGCGCCGGGATCGACGGCACGATCAGCACAGCGCTGCGCCGGTCGTGCACCCATTGGCGGCCGAACGCCTTGCACAGCCGTTCGTCGCGCGCGTCCCACCCCGGATGCGCGGCGGTCTGGAAAGTCTCGTAGCTTATGCCGTTGGGAAGGGTGATGCGGATATAATGCTGGTTGGGCGGCAGCACGCCGTTCGCATGGACCAGTTTTTCCAGCATCGCGGTCGAATAATGTTCGGACGCATAGATGATCGGGCTGTCATGCGTGTTCCAGCGACCGGGATAAAGCCGCGCACCCTCCGCATCGAAGATCGGATGCGCGCCCGCCGGATCGCCGATGCGAAAAGCGCTGAGGACCCGGTCGGTCCTCACACACCCCCGCCGTAAGCCGCCCGCCCCAGCAGATTGACGACCAGGTCGGCCCCCGGCCCTGTTGCCAGCGCGACGTCGAGTGGCGGCTTGCCGTCGAGCATCGGATGCGGGCGCGTCAGGAACGCGCGCGCGCGGTCCGGTTCGCCATACAGGTCGAGGGCAAAGCCGAACACTTTGGCAAGCCGGGCGAGCCGGTCGCCCTCCTCGCTGGTCAGGCGCTGCGCGGCGGATTTGCGGCGGCGCTCCAGCGTCGCCTTGGGGATCAGGCGGAACTTGAAGCGGCTGTCGCCCGGCGCGACCAGTTCGGCAAGCCGGTCGAGCGCCGATACCGGCAGCCCGTCGAGGATCGAATAGGCCAGTGTCAGCGGCGACGACCGCCGCCCCGGCCGCACGCCCAGCAGCGCCTCGACCGAGGCGGCTTCAAAGGCAGGAAGGGATGTCGCCATCACATACTCCCGGTGGTTCAGATGATGCATATATACGCCTCAACTGAATATTGCACAAGCATCCGCCCCACATGTCGACACGCCGACATGTCGATAGGCCGTGCCGATCCGCCCCCCTGCCCTCGCCCGGCGGCGGATCAGCGCGCGGACATAGGCAGCGGCGCTGGCCTCATCGGCGAAGCTGCGCGTCAGGCTGCGACCGCCCGCGCCGATCCGGCCCCAGTCGGTGCGGATGGCGATGCGCCCGAACAGGTCGCACG
>NZ_DATJLI010000054.1:0-6257 GCF_035490575.1 Sphingomonas sp.
CCCCCCCCGCCGGTCGCTTACAGCCGGATGGTCAGCGACGTGCCGATCACATCGGCGTTGCCGGAATTGGTTGACACGGTGCGGGCCGTCCGCGCCGCCGCGGTGCCCGCGAACAGCACGTCGGAACGGTCCAGTTCCTCCTCGCTGACGAATACATGGGCATAGCTGACATTCACGTCGATGCGGTCGTTCAGGCGCCACGTCGCACCCCCGGTCACCCAGGTCCGGTCGCCGTCGGGCACGCGCGTCGTGCGGAACGCATCCTGTGTCGGGGTCGTGTCGTAAAGCCCGCCCGCACGCAGCGTCAGGCGGTCGGTGGCGTCGAACTCCACCGCGCCATGTCCCGACCAGCTATCCTTGTAATTCTGTTCGCTGACCACGGTCGGGCGCCCGAGCGGTTCGACATTGATCGCGTCAAAGCGCGACCAGTTGAACCACTGGCCGGTGGCCATCACCCGCACCCGGTCGCCCACGCCATACATCGCGCTGAGCGTCACGCTTTCCGGGATTTCCAGCGGCGCGGTGGCAAAGCTGCTGGTGTTGCCGCTCGCCAACGGACCGACCAGGCCCGTCACCTGATACTGGCCGTCGAGCCGGTGCACGACCTTCGAGCGATAATGCGCGCCCAGCCGCGCCTTGCCCAGACTGAACAGCACGCCCGCATTCCAGCCGACCGACAGGTCGTCGCCAGAGATGTTGACCTCTCCATCCCCCGCGCCGGGCACCAGATTGGGCAGCGCGTTACGCAGCTTCACATCGATCTGCTGGATGTCGATCCCGCCGCCGATCGACACATTGTCGTTGATCGCATAGCCGACGCTGGGCTGGATGTTGACGGTCTTCACCTCGGACTTGATTGAATCATAGCGGCCGAAAAAGGACGGGTCATATTCGACCTTCAGCCCGAACGGCGCACTGATGCCCAGGCCGAACCACAACCGGTCGCTGGCGCGAAACGCCGCGTAGCCGGTGGGCACGATGACCGGCTGGTCAAACGGATTGCCGCCGTCGCTGCCCGTCACCGGCACCGTCGCGGGCGCACCCGGCACGCTCAACGTCGAGCCATTGTTCCGCTGCTGGCTGTCGACGAACAGGATATGACTGTTGAGGGAGACCTGGCTGCGCTCCAACTTGGTCATGCCCGCCGGGTTATAGAAGATGATCGACGCGTCGTCCGCCGCCGCCGCACCGCCGGCAAAGGCGCGACCGGTTTCCTTGGCCGACTGTTCCTTCAGCGAAAAGCCGCTGGCGTGCGCCGCCCCCGCCCAACCCATCGCCACCGTCGATACCGCGGCTAATCCCAACGCCTTACGCAACATAACCCGCATCCTTTCCCGTGATCTGTTTTGGTGGGGAGCGCCCATGCGTCAAACGAGTTCCCATTGGCAACCGAATGCCCCGCGCCTGTGGCCGGGACGACACGCCCGTGCGACATTTGGCGTGCGGCAAGCGCGATTGCACCCCCGCCCCCCATCCGGTATAGGCGCGCACTCACTTGCCCCGGCGCGCGGCTTCGCGCTGCCGGGGCCGATCGTTTCAGGGACACGCGAATGGCTCGCCGCCGCCAGATCTATGAGGGCAAGGCCAAGATCCTCTATGAAGGCCCCGAACCGGGCACGCTGATCCAGTATTTCAAGGACGACGCGACCGCGTTCAACGCCCAGAAAAAGGGCACGATCAACGGCAAGGGCGTGCTGAACAACCGGATTTCCGAGCACATCTTCACGATGCTCGGCAATATCGGCGTGCCGACGCATTTCCTGCGCCGCCTGAACATGCGCGAGCAGCTGATTCGTCAGGTCGAGATCGTGCCGATCGAGGTCGTCGTCCGCAACGTCGCCGCAGGTTCGATGACCAAGCGGATGGGCATCGAAGAGGGCACGCAACTGCCCCGCACGATCATCGAATATTATCTCAAGGACGATGCGCTGGGCGACCCGCTCATCACCGACGAGCATATCCTGTGCTTCGGCTGGGCCAGCCAGGAAGAACTGCACGACATCGCCGACCTGGCGATCCGGGTGAATGATTTCCTGTCGGGCCTGTTCGCCGGGATCAACATCCGGCTGATCGACTTCAAGCTGGAATTCGGCCGCATCTGGGACAATGATTATGCCCGGATCATCCTCGCCGACGAGATCAGCCCCGATAACTGCCGCCTGTGGGACGCGACCACCGGGGAGAAGCTCGACAAGGATCGTTTCCGCCGCGATCTGGGCGGCGAGGTCGAGGCCTATCAGGAAGTCGCAAGGCGGCTGGGCCTGCTGCCTGAAGGCGCAGATTCGGCGGTGCTGGACCTCGAATCGCATCGCAAGCGGCGCGGCAAATAAGCTCGCCTCTCATTGACCCAAAAAGAAAGGGGAGCCGCCACGGCTCCCCTTTTTCGTTACTGCTGCGGGGCAGCGCCACCCGCAGGGGCGGCAGGCGGCATCGCGGCTGCCACCTTCGCCTGCAGCGCGGTATCGCTGCTCATCGCGGTGGCGATCGAATTGAACCGCTCCGGCGTCAGCCCGGCCGAGGTGACGGCTTGCGCCATCTGAGTCTGCTTGTCAGCCGCCGGGGTCGCGGTATCCTTGTTGATCTTGTCGACAGCCGTCAGCGCGTTGGCGAACTGCGTGACCTCTGCGTCCGACACCGGGCCGGAAGCGGCGGCGGCAGGCGGCGCCGACTGCGGGGCGGCGCCAGTGGGCGCGGCGGGGTCAGCCTGGCCGGGCATCGTCTGGCCGGGCGCACCTGGGCTGGTCTGACCCGGCGCAGTCTGCGCCATCGCGGGGGCGGCGAACAGCGTGGTGGCCATGGCGACAGCAGCAAGGTTGAACGAACGCATCAAAATTTCTCCTGTTGTTCGCAAACACAAGCAATCAAGTTTGTGGTTGTGTCCGGCGAGACAAGCAAAAGCATGATGCACGGTGCGCTTTTCAGGATATGTCGAATAAAATGAAAAGACCCGCCACGGCGAATAGCGTGACGGGTCTGATCGAAATGGTGGGCGCGACAGGGATTGAACCTGTGACCCCACCCGTGTGAAGGGTGTGCTCTACCGCTGAGCTACGCGCCCGATGCCGGAACCGTGAAACGATCATGGCGAAATCGGAGCCGGGCGTTTAGGCGGCTGTCTCGCGCCTGTCCAGCCCGTTTTTGACCCGGCGCGCATGTCTCATGCGCCGCCGGCGGCAGGTCAGTTGACCGAATCCTTCAGGACCTTGCCTGCCTTGAACTTGGGCTGCGACGACGCCTTGATCGTCATCGGTTCGCCAGTCCGCGGATTGCGGCCGGTCGACGCCTTGCGCTTGCTGACCGAGAAGGTGCCGAAACCAACCAGGCGAACCTCATCGCCCTTTTTGAGTGCGGTCGAGATCGAATCGAATACGGCCTCGACGGCCTTGCTGGCATCACCCTTGCCAAGGCCGGACAAGTCGGCGACCTGCGCGATCAGCTCTTGCTTGTTCATTGCCCAAAAAACCCCTGTCTGCTGTTCCTGGAAAAATCGGACTCGGCCGCGAAAAGCGACTGATGCGGCAGTAGGCCCATCGGGCAACCGCCTGTCAAAGAAAAAGCGGCGTGAATGCGGCAAAATGCCCCGGTTCGCGGGACTTGCAGCGCCGCAACCGGCGGGACGGCCCGATGACCGTCCCGCAACGGGTCACATCAGTGCCGAACCGGGTCCGCCGCCGACGCCACGCCGACCGGCGGCTGCGCGGCCAGTTCGTCCGAGTCGGTCCAGTCAATCGCCTCCAGCGGTTCGGTCAGCGCCAGACGCAGCACTTCATCGACATGCGCGACCGGCACGATATGCAGCGAATCCTTGATGACCGCCGGAATTTCCGCGAGATCCTTTTCGTTCTCGGCCGGGATCAGCACCGTCTTGATGCCACCGCGCAGCGCCGCCAGCAGCTTTTCCTTCAAGCCGCCGATCGGCAGCACACGGCCGCGCAGCGTAACCTCGCCGGTCATCGCAATGTCCTTGCGGACCGGCACGCCGGTCAGCGTCGACACGATCGATGTGACCAGCCCGATACCGGCCGATGGCCCGTCCTTGGGCACTGCACCTTCGGGCAAGTGGACGTGCACGTCCTTGCGCGCGAACAGGCTGGGCTTGATGCCAAAGGTCGGCGCGCGTGCCTTGATGAAGCTCATCGCCGCCTCGACGCTTTCCTTCATTACGTCGCCCAGCTTGCCGGTCGTCTTGATCGCGCCCTTGCCCGGCACGGTCACGCTTTCGATGGTCAGCAATTCGCCGCCGACTTCGGTCCAGGCCAAGCCGGTGACGGCACCGATCTGGTGCTCCTCCTCGCCCACGCCGAAGCGGTATTTCCGCACGCCCGCAAACTCGTGCAGATTGTCGGGCGTGACCGTGACCTGCACCGCCTTCCCCTCCAGGATGCGGCGCAGCCCCTTGCGCGCCAGTTTGGCTATTTCGCGCTCCAGCGTGCGGACGCCAGCCTCGCGCGTGTAATAGCGGATCAGGTCGCGCAGACCGGCATTGGTCAACTCGAACTCGCCTTCCTTAAGCCCGTGCGCGTCGATCTGCTTGGCGATCAGGTGGCGCTCGGCGATCTCGACCTTCTCGTCCTCGGTATAGCCCTCCAGCCGGATGATCTCCATGCGGTCGAGGAGCGGCTGCGGCAGGTTCAGCGTGTTGGCGGTGCACACGAACATCACGTCCGACAGATCGATATCGATCTCCAGATAATGGTCGTTGAACTTGCCGTTCTGTTCGGGGTCGAGCACCTCAAGCAGCGCGGAGGCGGGATCGCCGCGGAAATCCTGGCCCAGCTTGTCGATCTCGTCGAGCAGGAACAGCGGGTTCATGGCCCCCGCCTTCTTGAGGTTGGTGACGATCTTGCCCGGCAGCGAGCCGATGTAGGTACGGCGATGGCCGCGGATCTCGGCTTCGTCGCGCACGCCGCCCAGCGACTGGCGCACGAACTCACGGCCCGTCGCCTTGGCGATCGACCGGCCGAGCGAAGTCTTGCCGACGCCCGGAGGGCCGACAAGGCAGAGGATGGGGCCCTTCAGCTTATTGGTGCGCGCCTGGACCGCGAGATATTCGACGATCCGATCCTTGACCTTCTCCAGCGCGAAATGATCGGCGTCCAGGATCTCCTGCGCCGCCTTGAGGTCGGTCTTGACCTTGCTCTTCTTGCCCCACGGCAAGCCCAGCAGCACGTCGAGATAATTGCGCACGACCGTCGCTTCGGCGGACATCGGCTGCATGGTCTTGAGCTTCTTGAGCTCGGCTGTCGCCTTCGCGCGGGCTTCCTTGCTGAGCTTGAGCTTCGCAACCTTCTGCGTCAGCTCAGCCAGCTCGTCGGCTTCCTCGCCTTCGCCGCCCAGCTCGCGCTGGATCGCCTTCAGCTGCTCATTGAGGTAATATTCGCGCTGGGTCTTCTCCATCTGCCGCTTCACGCGGCCGCGGATCTTCTTCTCGACCTGCAGGACGCCAAGCTCGCCTTCCATGAAGGCAAAGACCATTTCTAGCCGCTTGCCGGGGTCCGTCTCCACCAGCAGCGCCTGCTTGTCGGCGACCTTGACGTTGATATTGGCCGAAACCGCGTCGGCGAGGCGGCCGGCGTCCTCGATCTCGCGCAGCTGCACCGGCGTCTCTGCCGGCAGCTTCTTGTTGAGCTTGGCATAGTTTTCGAACTGCTCGACGACCGAGCGCATCAGCGCGGCGGCCTCCGGACCCTCGGCCACGATTTCATCGAGCGGCGCGACGCTCCCGGCGAGGTAGCCGTCCTCCACCACGACCTGCTCCAGCTTCGCGCGCTGGCGCCCCTCGACCAGCACGCGGACCGTGCCGTCGGGCAGCTTCAGCAGTTGCAGAACCGTCGCGATGACGCCCATGTCGTAGAGCGCATCGCCGTCTGGATCGTCTTCCGCCGGATCCAGCTGCGAGACGAGGAAGATTTCCTTATCGGCCTCCATCGCCTTTTCGAGCGCGACGACGCTCTTGTCGCGCCCCACGAACAGGGGGACGATCATCTGCGGGAAGACGACGATGTCGCGCAGGGGAAGCAGGGGGTAGGTCGTAGTCAAAGCAATCTCCGTGGCTCAACCCGGACATTATGGGCGGCCCTTGCACCGCTATATGGGTGCGTGTGCTGCCCCAATCAATCGCGCGAGAAGCGCGGCCTGCCGCAGTGTATTGTTATAGTCTTATACGCAACCGTCAATGCGGCGGGTCGCCTGAACCTCGCCTGATGGGTCAGAACGGCAGCTTGAAGCCCGGCGGCAGCGGCAGGCCGCTCGTCATC
>NZ_DATJLI010000055.1:0-1747 GCF_035490575.1 Sphingomonas sp.
CGCAAGCCCCGTCAGACCACGGCGTAGAATCCCCGCCATTCGCGGCACGGCGCCAGCCGCTCGCTCTGGCCGATCACCGTCTCACCCGCGCCCAGCAGGACCAGACCGCCCGGCCGCAATGCGTCCGACAGCCCGTCGAGCACCCGGCGGCGCATCGGCAACCCGAAATACATCAGGACATTGCGGCACAGGATCATGTCGAACCCACCCGGCAGCACCGGATCGCCGGCCAGGTTGTGGCGGCGATAGCGAATGCGTTCGTTCAGGTCGGCGCGAACGCACCAATCGTCGCCCGTCGGTTCGAACCATCGCACCAGCCGGCCGATGGGCAGGCCGCGCTGCACCTCGAACTGCGAATAGCGTCCGGCGCGCGCCCGCGCGATCGCCGCGCTGGACACATCGGTCGCATGTATCTCGACCGGCACGCCGCGCTCGGCGAACAGCATGGCCAGGCTCAGCGGCTCCTGCCCCGTCGCGCAGCCCGCCGACCAGATGCGGATCGGCCGGTCGCGGGCGGCCAGCGCGGATAGGGCTTGCTCCAGCACGCCGGGGTCGCGGAAAAAGCTGGTTTCGTGGTTCAGCAGCGCCTCGATCACGGCATCGGCCAGCGCACCGTCACGCCCCTGCGCCAGCGCCAGCGCCAGCGCGTCGAAATCGGGCAGGCCACGCGCCTGAAGCACGGGCGTCAGCGTCGAATCGATGCGCCATGCGCGGTTGGCCTGAAGCTGTTGTCCGGTGCGCTTTTCGAGAAGCGTGGCGATGACATTGGTCGCGGCGGGGCGCGGCACCGCCTCCTGACGCAGCGCCATCATCCGATCTCCACAAAGCGCGCGCGAACCGCGCTGCCGATCGCTTCGGGCGGCAGCACCGCTTCGGCAAGTCCGGCCTCGACCACGGCGCCGGGCATTCCCCACACCACCGAACTCGCGCGGTCCTGCGCCATCAGCGCGCCGCCCGCGTCGATCAGGCGGCGGGCGCCGATCACACCGTCGCGCCCCATGCCGCTCAGCACGATGCCCAGCGCACCGGCACCGTAAACATCGCCGATACTGGCGAACATCGGGTCGGCCGAGGGCGTGCAACCGCTTTCCGATGCGCGCCGGTCGATGCGGATGCTCTGGCCATCGGTCATCGACACACAGGTCAGATGCCCTTCACCGGGCGCGATATAGACGTGCCCGCTGCATATCCGCATCCGGTCCTCCGCCACCAGACAGGGGCGTCGCGCAAGCTGTGCGAGCTGGTCGGCGAAATAGGGCATGAAGGTCGCGGGAAGGTGCTGCGTCACCAGGATCGGCGCATCGCAGGCGGCATCGATTTCGGCGAGCATCCGGTTGAGCGCGTGAATGCCGCCCGTCGATGCGCCGATCGCCACCACGCGCGGCGGCGCGCGGCGGACAGGCTGGCGCGGCTTCGCGGAACCGGACGTCGCGCGCTCGACCGGCGGGCGCGCCTCGGCCAGCCGGGCCAGCCGTTCGTGCAGCAGTTCCGCAAAGCGTCCCGCCAGCACGCCGGCGCCCGGTTTGACCAGCGTATCGGCCGCGCCCAGCGCCAGCGCGCGGACGCTGGCCTCGGCACCCGACGCGCAGGTGGTCGACACGATCAGCACCTGTGCGCCGCGCCCGGCGGCCAGGATGTCGGGCAATGCGGCCAGGCCGTTCTGCCCCGGCATTTCGACGTCGAGGACGATCACGTCGGCGCGTTCGCGCGCCAGGAAATTGAGCGCCGCCATCGCATCGCCCAGCGC
>NZ_DATJLI010000056.1:0-69181 GCF_035490575.1 Sphingomonas sp.
CGATCCTGCATCCGGGCGGGGATTTCCTCCGAACGAAGCTCAAGCAGAAAATCGGTCACAGCGACCACTCCGGGAAACGTGCCTGCCACTGGGGTGTCATCTTCTCGATCTGCTTCTGGCAACTGCCCTTGGCCAGATCGCGGACACGGCCGATATAGGCCTGACGCTCCGCGACGGAGATGACGCCGCGCGCCTGCAACAGGTTGAACACATGGCTGGCCTTGATCGCCTGTTCATAGGCGGCAATCGGCAGGTTGGCGTCCAGCGAGTTCTCGCATTCGGCGACGTGCTTCCTGAACTGGTCGAACAGGCTGTCGGTATTGGCGACCTCGAAGTTCCAGGTCGACATCTGGCGTTCGTTTTCGAGGAACACGTCGCCGTAACTCACGCCCGCGTCGTTGAACGCCAGGTCGTAAACGCTGTCCTTGTTCTGGATATACATCGCCAGCCGTTCAAGCCCGTAGGTCAGCTCACCCGCGACCGGCTTGCAATCGAAACCGCCCATCTGCTGGAAATAGGTGAACTGGGTGACTTCCATCCCGTCGCACCACACTTCCCAGCCAAGGCCCCATGCGCCCAGCGTCGGGCTTTCCCAGTCATCCTCGACAAAGCGGATGTCGTGCATGGCGAAATCGATGCCGATCGCCGCCAGCGACCCCAGATACTGTTCCTGCAAATCCGCCGGGCTGGGCTTCAGGATCACCTGATACTGGTAATAATGCTGCAGCCGGTTGGGATTTTCGCCGTATCGCCCGTCGGTCGGTCGGCGGCACGGCTGGACGAAGGCGGCGTTCCACGGTTCCGGTCCCAGCGCGCGCAGCGTGGTGGCGGGGTGAAAGGTGCCCGCCCCCATTTCCATGTCATAGGGCTGGAGGATGGCACAGCCCCGCGCGCTCCAATAATCATGGAGCGTCAGGATCATGCGCTGGAAGCTCATCGGCTGGGTGTTGTCGGACACCGAAAAACCTTCGCGTTGGATGAATGGGAATGGCCGCTTCCCTTGGCGGAGGCGGTGCCGGGGGTCAATAACGGCAGCGACCGGGGACAAAACTGCCGCGATCGGTTACGCGATCGGACGATGGCAGGGGAACGGGCGATTCGCGCAGGGGTTGCGCTGGGCATCGCGGTGGCGAGCGGCGCCGCCGCGCTCATCATCGGCAGCGATGCCAACGCGATCGTCGTGGCGATGGTCGGCGCCATCGCCGCCGTGCTGGTGGCGCTGGGCACCGTGTCCGACGACGCGGCGGAAACCGCGCCGCCGCCGCCCGCGCCGGCCCTGCCCGCCGAACCGCTTATCAGCGACGTGATCGAAGCGGTGGTGGAACCCGTGCTGATCGTTGCCGACCGCCGCGTCGTGCGCGCCAATTCGCCCGCCCGCGCACTGTTGGGCCAGCATATCTTGGGCGAGGATGTACGCCTCGCCATCCGCCACCCCGCCGCCGCCGAACGGCTGACCGCCGGGCCGGACAGCGGCGACGACGAGCCGATCCATCTGGTCGGACTGGGCACGCGCGAGCAGCGTTGGGAAATGCATGTGCGCCGCGCGGGACCGAGCCTGCGCGTCGTCCACCTGATCGACCGCACGGGCAGTTATGCCGCCGACCGCATCCGCGTCGATTTCGTCGCCAATGCCAGCCACGAACTGCGGACGCCGCTGGCGTCGATCCTGGGCTTCATCGAAACGCTGCGCGAGGGCGCAGGCGACGATCCCGAAATCCGCGACCGCTTCCTGAAGATCATGTTCGGCGAGGCAACCCGAATGCGGCGGCTGGTCGATGACTTGATGAGCCTGTCGCGGATCGAGGCGGAGAAATATCGCGAACCCGACCAGACGGTGCGGCTGGGCGATCTGGTCGAGGAAGTCCGCGCGGAGGTGTCGAGCATCGCCGACCGGCGCGCGGGCGATCTGGTGACGGCGGTGGCCGATGCGCCGCCCGTGCGCGGCGACCGCGCGCAATTGAGCCAGGTGCTGCACAACCTGATCGGCAACGCGCTGAAATATGGCCGCCCGAACACGCCGGTCACGGTCGAGCTGATCCACGACGGCGGGCCGATGGTGCGCCTGACCGTGCGGGATGAGGGCGACGGCATCCCGCCCGAACATCTGCCGCGCCTGACGGAGCGATTCTATCGCGTCGATTCGGGCCGCAGCCGGGCGGCGGGGGGCACGGGCCTGGGCCTGTCGATCGTCAAGCATATCGTCGAGCGGCATCGCGGGCGGCTGGACATCGTCAGCACGCCGGGCACCGGCACCATCGTCACGGTCCTGTTGCCCGCCAGCCGATAGCGCTGCTGCGGCGGCGCAAACGCAATCTCGCCTTGCAGTCGCGGCGATGTGGTTCCAATCGCTGCAGCATGTCCGCGCCGCATCCCCTGTCCATCCCCAGTTACCGTGCCTATTGGATCGCCCGCCTGACCAGCACATTGGGTCAGATGGCGATGGTCATCGTCATCGGCTGGCAAGTCTATGACATTGCGCGTGAGACGATGGGCATACAGGCGGCGGCATTCCAGCTCGGCCTGATCGGCGTGGCGCAGTTCGTGCCGCTGTTGTTCCTCAGCCTCATCACCGGCTGGACCGCCGACCGGATGGACCGCCGCTGGATCGCCCGCGCATCGGTCGCGCTGGAGGCGGGGTGCGCGGGCGTGCTCGCATGGCTGACCTATACCGACGCGATTACCCTGCCTGCCCTGTTCGCGGTCGCCGCGCTGCTGGGGGTCGCGCGCGCGTTCGCCAGCCCCGCGCTACAAGCGCTGGCCCCCAATCTGGTGCCTGCCGCATCATTGCCCACCGCCATCGCGCTGTCGTCGCTGGCGTGGCAATCGGGTTCGGTCATCGGCCCGGCGATGGGCGGATATCTGTATGCCGCCGCTGACTGGGGCGCCTATGCCGCATCGACCGGGCTGTTCGCGCTGGCGTTTCTGTGCCTGTTGTTTATCCATCCGACCCCGCGCGCGACGATCACCGGCGCGCGCAATCCATGGGCGCAGATGGTCGACGGCCTGCATTATGTGCGCCGCAACCGGCTGGTGCTGGGCGCGATCAGCCTTGATCTGTTCGCGGTGCTGCTGGGCGGCGCGACCGCGATGCTGCCGATCTACGCCCGCGACATCCTGATGGTCGGGGCCGAGGGGCTGGGCCATCTGCGCGCGGCCCCGGCGCTGGGCGCGGTGGCGGTGGGCGCCTGGTTCGCGTGGCGTCCGCTGAAACGCGATGTCGGCGGCAAGATGCTGCTGGCCGTCGTCGGCTTCGGTGCCGCGACGGTGGTGTTCGGACTGGCGGCGCCGGTGCTGGTGCCCGTCCTTGGCCCGTCGGCGGTCGGCAGCGACCTTGCGCCCGCCGTCGCACTGTCGTTGGTCGCACTGTTCGTGATCGGTGCGACCGACATGGTATCGGTCTATGTCCGGCAATCGCTGATCCAGCTTTATACGCCCGACGCGATGCGCGGGCGGGTCGGTGCGGTATCGACCTTGTTCGTCTCCGGCTCGAACGAACTGGGTGAGGCGCGCTCGGGTTTTCTCGCCGCCGCGCTCGGCCCGGTGCTGGCGGTTGCGGGCGGCGGCGCACTGGCCATATTGGTGACGCTATACTGGGACCGGCTGTTTCCCGAACTGCGTGCCGCGCGCAGTTTCGACCCACCGGAAACGCTGGAATTCCCACCGCTTGAGGAGAAGAGCGCATGAAGGCCAATTCGATCCTGGCGACCATCGGCAACACGCCGCATGTCCGGCTGAACCGCCTGTTCCCCACGGCAGAGGTGTGGATCAAGTCCGAACGCTCCAACCCCGGCGGCTCGATCAAGGACCGCATCGCGCTGGCGATGATCGAAGCGGCCGAGCGGGACGGCAAGCTGCAACCCGGCGGCACCATCGTCGAGCCGACCAGCGGCAATACCGGCGTCGGGCTGGCGATGGTCGCGGCGGTCAAGGGTTACAAGCTGATCCTGGTCATGCCGGAAAGCATGTCGATCGAACGCCGCCGCCTGATGCTGGCTTACGGGGCCAGTTTCGACCTGACTCCCCGTGAAAAGGGGATGAAGGGCGCGATCGAGCGTGCGACCGAGATTGTGGCTGCAACGCCCGATAGCTGGATGCCGCAGCAATTCGACAATCCGGCCAATATCGACGTGCATGTCCGCACCACCGCGCAGGAGATTCTGAACGACTTTCGCGACGCGCCGATCGACGCCATCGTCACGGGCGTGGGCACCGGTGGCCATATCACCGGCGTTGCGGAGGAACTGAAAAAGCACTGGCCCGCCCTCAAGGTGTTCGCGGTCGAGCCGGATGCCTCCCCTGTGATTTCGGGCGGGCAGCCGGCCCCGCACCCCATTCAGGGCATCGGTGCGGGATTCATCCCCACCAACCTGCATACCCAGTCGATCGACGGCGTAGTGCGTGTGCCCGCCGACGCGGCCAAGGACATGGCGCGGCGTTCGGCAAGCGAGGAAGGGATGCTGGTCGGCATCTCGTCGGGCGCGACGCTGGCGGCGATCGCGACCAAGCTGGGCGAACTGCCCGCCGGGTCGCGGGTGCTGGGCTTCAACTACGACACGGGTGAGCGCTATCTGTCGGTCCCCGATTTCCTGCCGGAGCAATGAGGCGGCGGCGCCGCGTGTGACCCGCGAACCGGGTTGCATGGGGCCGCTGACCGGGCTTCACCCATGCATGACCTGACGTCGCAAACCGCGCAGCCGATCGCGCTTGCCCGACCGCTTCGTGCGATGCTGGTGGCGCTGGCGCTTGTGGCGATGATTGCGCCATTGCTGATCGTCATCAATGCGCCCCGCATCGTTCCGGTGGAGCGGCACCGGGTCTCGCCATCACCTGTTAAGGCTGTGCCCCCCGCGGTGCTGCCGCCAGTCGAACCGGCGCTGTTCGTCCCGGTCGCCCCCGATGATGCGCGCGCGATCAATGCCTCGGTCCCCTTCTCGACCGCGCCGAAACTGGGCGCACGGCCGTTTCGCATTGTGGGCGGTGCCGACAGCATCGCGCGCGCCACCGATTGTCTGGCCGCGGCGCTCCTTTACGAAGCCGGAGACGAGCCGGTGGGGCAACGCGCCGTGGCGCAGGTGGTGCTGAACCGTGTCCGTCATCCGGCCTTTCCCAAGACCATATGCGGCGTCGTGTTTCAGGGCGCCGAGCGTCGGACGGGCTGCCAGTTCACCTTCACATGCGACGGCGCGCTGGCACGGCGATACAGCGACGCGGCATGGGGTCGCGCGCGCGATGTGGCCGATGCCGCGCTGGCCGGGCACGTCGACAAATCGGTGGGCATGTCGACGCATTATCACACCGAATGGGTCGTCCCCTATTGGAGCGCGAGCCTTGACAAGGTGAGCGCGGTGCAGGGACATTTGTTCTTTCGCTGGACCGGCTGGTGGGGCACGCCGGGCGCATTCCGGGGCCGCTATCTGGCGGAAGAGCCGCGGATCACCCGGCTGAACGGCATCGCGCCATCCCATTCGGGCGCGAACGGCGCCGGGAATATCGGTGAGGGCGCTGCCCAGCCCCCGGTAATCGCCGATGCCGTGCCCGAAGCGACGGCGGGCGACCCCGACCTGTTTCTGGTGACGCTCGACCCGCGCCTGTCACCTGCCGACTGGGCGGCAATGGCGCTCGCGGCGTGCGGGACGCGGCCCTATTGCAAGCTGATGGCGTGGAGCGATCGCGCGGATACCCCAACCGCGCTACCCGCCGACGCACGCCGGATCCAGGCGCTGGCGTTCAGCTATCTGCGCGATCGCCGGACGGGGTTCGACAAGGCGCTGTGGGACTGCGCCCGGTTCAAGCGCGCCAGCCCCGGCGACTGCATGAAGCCGCGCATCCTGCCGCACTCGACCGGGCGTGACACGCTTGCCGATACGCCCCCGTCCGGCGGGCTGGCAGGCGTCCGGCGACGACCATCGGCATCGCCGCCCCGGATACAACTCCCGGCGACGCCCGAATAAGGCACGCCGCCGGTTTGGTTTCCGATCAGGCCGCGAGGAACATGTCCGGCTCGATCGCCATGACAGCCTCCGCCCCGCCCTCGATCTTGCGGCGCAGCGCGCCGGTATCGGGCAGGATGCGTTCGGCATAGAAGCGCGCGGTCGCAACCTTGCCGTTCAGGAACTTCGCATCGCCGTCGCCGGCGGCCAGCCCCGTCGCAGCCGCGCGCAGCATCCGCAGCCACATCAGCCCTGTCGCGACGATACCCATCAGATGCATGTAGCTGTGCGCCCCGGCACCGACATGTTCGGGGTTCTTCATGCCGTTTGCCAGAAACCACATGGTCGCGGCCTGCAGGTCGCCCAGCGCCTTTTCCAGCCGCCCGGCAAAGTCGGCGGAGGCTTCGTCGCCCTTTGCCGCCGCGATCTCGTCGCCGACCAGCTTGAAGAACGCCTGCACCGCGCGGCCGCCATTCTGGGCCAGCTTGCGCCCGACCAGGTCCATCGCCTGAACGCCGTTGGTGCCTTCATAGATCATGGCGATCCGCGCATCGCGGACATATTGCTCCATGCCCCATTCGGCGATGTAGCCATGGCCACCGTAAACCTGCTGTGCGTTGGTCGCGATGTCATATCCCTTGTCGGTGCCGTAACCCTTGATGACCGGGGTCAACAGGCTGATGAGGTCGTCGGCCATCTGCCGCTCGCCGTCATCGGGCGCCTTGTTCGACAGGTCGACCTGCAACGCGCCCCACAGACACAGCGCACGCAGGCCTTCGGTCAGCGCCTTGGCCTCCATCAACATGCGGCGCACATCGGGATGGACGAACAGCGTATCGGCCTTTTCCTCCGGCTCGGCCGCACCGGTCAGCGCACGGCCCTGCCGACGGTCGCGGGCGTAGTGCACGGCGTTCTGATAGGCGACTTCGGCCACGCCAAGTCCCTGCAGCCCCACGCCCAGGCGTGCAGCGTTCATCATGATGAACATCGCGGCCAGCCCCTTCATCTCCTCGCCAACCAGCCAGCCCTTTGCACCGTCATAGTTCATGACGCAGGTCGAATTCCCGTGGATGCCCATCTTGTGCTCGATCGAACCGCACGACACGGCGTTGCGGTCGCCCAGCGAGCCGTCATCGTTCACGATGAACTTGGGCACGACGAACAGACTGATGCCCTTTGAACTGTCGGGCGCGCCCGGCGTCTTGGCCAGCACCAGATGGATGATGTTGTCGGTCAGGTCGTGTTCGCCCGACGAGATGAAGATCTTGGTGCCGGTGATCGAATAGCTGCCATCGCCCTGCGGTTCGGCCTTGGTCTTGATAAGGCCCAGGTCGGTGCCGCAATGCGGCTCGGTCAGGTTCATGGTCCCGCCCCATTCGCCCGACACCATTTTGGGCACATACATCGCCTTCTGCGCGTCCGACCCCTTGGCCATCAGCGCGGCGATCGCGCCGTGGGTCAGGCCGGGATACATGGCGAACGCCATGTTGGCGGAGATCATATATTCCTCGAACGCGGTCGAGACGGTGTGCGGCATCCCCTGCCCGCCAAATTCCTCGGGCGCGCCCAATGTCATCCAGCCCGCCTCGCGCAACTGGTCATAGGCTGCCTTGAACCCCTCCGGCGTGGTGACGCTGCCATCGTCATGGCGCGTGCAACCCTGCTGGTCGCCGACCTGGTTGAGCGGAAACAGCACCTCCGCAACGAAGCGCCCGCCTTCCTCCAGCACCGCATCGACCATGTCGGGCGTGGCGTTGGCGAAACCAGGCAGATTGGCGTGGCGTTCCAGCCCGACGACGTAGTCGAGGATGAAGCGCGTGTCGCGAACCGGCGGGGTATATTGGGGCATGGCGGGATCCTCTCAGTCGTTCTTGTTGTCTTCGGCCGCTTCGACCACGGCCAGAAAGTCGTTCAACTCGGCGATCGCGGCATCAATGTCGCGCTTTTGCGCGTCCAGCGTGGCGATGCGGGCGCGGCACTTCTCGATCGTCACCTGCCGCTGGATGCGCCGGCCGTCGCCGATATCGTAAAGGTCGATCATCTCGCGAATCTCGGCCAGGCTGAAGCCGACGCGCTTGCCGCGCAGGATCCAGGCCAGCCGCGCACGGTCGCGGTGCGAATAGATGCGCTGAAGCCCGCGCCGTTCGGGCGCGATCAGGCCTTCGTCCTCGTAAAAACGAAGCGCGCGCGGCGTGACATCGAACTCGGCGCACAGATCGGAAATCGAAAAAGCGTCGCGGTCGTGACGCGGTTCGATCGGGGCGAGTGCCTCATGCGTGGCGGCGGTCGTAAGCATCCGGGCAAAATAGTTGCCCTTAACGTAAGCGTCAACCGTCGCAGAGCAGCCGCCCGCGATTGTCGCGCAGCGCCGCCGCTTCCGCCGCGCTGTCGGACAGGCGCGTGACCGACACCGCGCTCAACGATGAGCGTGCGCTGCAAAAACGGCGGCAGCCGGCAGGCAGGCGCGCCGGAAAAGCGATGCGATTGCCGTCAAAGGCTGCATCGAAGGTGCAATCGCCAGCCGCCCCCAGCGTGATCCGCACGCCACCGCCGTTGCGGATCGCAGCCCCCGCGGCCGCACAAGCGCCGCCGCCGTCATAATCGCTGACGATCCCGATGCGCGCACCCGCGCCCTGTTCGATCAGGCACATCCGGTCATTGTCGCGAACGAACAACCCGGTCAGCGGCGCATCGGCCGCTTCGCGCACCAGTCCACGTGCGATGGCGGCCGCTTCTAGTCGGGCCTCATCATCGGCCACGGGCGCATCCGCGCCGCCGCCACACGCCGACAGCAGCAGCGCGGCGGCGCTAATCCAGCGGCGACAGCGCATCGCCGGTCACTCGCCGATAAAAACAGCTGCGCGCGCCCGTGTGACAGGCCGGTCCGGCGGGATCGCAGATCAGCCATACCGAATCCTGATCGCAATCGATCCGCACGTCGCGGACGCGCAGGACATGGCCCGATGTCTCGCCCTTTTTCCACAATCGCGCGCGGCTGCGCGACCAGAAATGCGCCTCGCCCATCGCCAGCGTCGCCGCGAGCGCATCGGCATTCATGTGCGCGACCATCAGCAAGTCACCCGTCGCCGCGTCAGTGGCGACGGCGGTTATCAGCCCGGCGGCATCATATTTCGGGTCGAGCAGCAGCCCGGTATCGCGTTGGTCGGCCATGCCATCGCCCTAGCGGGACCGAGGCCACCGCTCAATGCTCCCGGATGGCCTTGACCAGTTCGTCCTTGGTCATGTCCGACCGGCCTTCGATGCCGATCTCCTTGGCCTGATCGTAAAGCGCGTCACGCGTGCGATCCTCCAGCCGGGTCGATTCATGGTCGAGCGTGCCGCCAGCCTTCGCATTGGCGATGCGCGCCGCCTTCTCCTTGGAAGCGCCGTCCTTGCGGAGGTCCTCATACAGCTTGTCGTCCTTGATCGAGCTGCCATGGTCCTTGGCCATCATCCGTCTCCTTCTTATCGCTGAACGCCCGATCGGGGGCGGCGCTCCGTTGCATTTGTGACAACGGGGCGACAAACGCGCCCGGCGTGCCTATATGCGCGCCAAACGATTCCCTCGATTATCGGAAAGCACCGGGCGCATGCTGACCACCAATCCGTTCGACGACGACCATCTTCGCGAGGAGTGCGGCATTTTCGGCGTCGCGAACGCCGAAAGCGCGGCGGCACTGGTCGCACTGGGTCTCCATGCCCTCCAGCACCGGGGACAGGAAGCCGCGGGGATTTCGACCTTCGACGGGACGCAGTTTCATACCCACCGCGCGATGGGGCATGTCGCGGGCAATTTCGACCGCGACGAAGTGATCCGCGCGCTGCCCGGCATGACCGCCGCCGGCCATGTCCGTTATTCGACCACCGGTGAAACCGCGCTTCGCAACGTCCAGCCGCTTTACGCCGATCTTGCCAGCGGCGGTTTCGCCATCGCGCACAACGGCAACATCTCGAACGCGCTTCGCCTCAAGCGCGATCTCGTCCGCTCCGGCTCGATCTTCCAGTCGACCAGCGATACCGAAGTCATCATCCACCTGGTCGCGACGTCCAGCTATCGCTCGCTGCTCGACAAGTTCATCGATGCGCTGAGGCGGGTCGAGGGCGCCTATTCGCTGATCTGCATGACGCCCGAGGGCATGATCGCCTGCCGCGACCCGCTGGGCATTCGCCCGCTGGTGATGGGGCGACTGGGCGATTCGGTGATCTTCGCTTCCGAAACCGTCGCGCTGGACGTGGTCGGGGCCGAGTTCGAGCGGGCGGTCGATCCGGGTGAGCTGGTGATCGTGCAGGACGGTCAGGTCCGGTCGATCCGGCCGTTCAAGCCCGTTCCGGCACGCCCGTGCATTTTCGAACATGTCTATTTCAGCCGCCCCGATTCGATCGTCGACGAACGCTCAATTTATTCGGTGCGAAAGAATATCGGCGCGCAACTGGCGATCGAAGCGCCGGTGGAGGCCGATCTGGTCATCCCGGTTCCCGATTCGGGCGTGCCCGCCGCGATCGGTTACGCGCAACAGTCGGGCATCCCGTTTGAACTTGGCATCATCCGTTCGCACTATGTCGGGCGGACGTTCATCCAGCCCGGCGACAAGGTCCGCCATCTGGGCGTCAAGCTCAAGCACAACGCCAATCGTGCACTGATCCAGGGTCAACGCGTTGTCCTTATTGATGATTCGATTGTGCGCGGAACCACCAGCCTCAAGATCGTGCAGATGATGCGCGAAGCCGGCGCCAGGGAAGTGCATATGCGGATCGCGTCGCCGCCGACGCGGCACAGCTGCTTCTACGGCGTCGACACGCCCGAACGCGCCAAGCTGCTCGCCGCCAAGTTCGACGTGAACGGCATGACTGATTTCATCCACGCCGACAGTCTGGCGTTCGTGTCGATCGACGGCCTTTACAAGGCGCTGGGAGAGGCCAAGCGCGCCGATATCCGCCCCAGCCATTGCGACGCCTGTTTCACGGGTGATTACCCCACCAGCCTGACCGATCAGGACGAACGCGGCACGGTCGAGCAATTCTCGATGCTCGAAGAACGCGTCGGCTGACCCGTTTCAATCAACAACGACAGGACTGACATGACCGACACGCCTCTTTCGGGCCGGATCGCGCTCGTCACCGGCGCCTCGCGCGGGATCGGCGCGGCGACCGCCATCGCGCTTGGCGCACGCGGCGCGCATGTGGTGCTGACCGCGCGCACCGCCGGCGGACTGGAAGAAGTCGAGGAGCGCATTTACGAGGCTGGCGGATCGGCAACCATCGCGCCGCTCGACCTGACTGAAACCGATGGGGTTGCCCGGCTGGCGACCGCCGTGTCCGAACGGTGGCACGCGCTGGACATCCTGGTGCTGAACGCCGGGATGCTGGGGACGCTGGCGGCGGTTCCGGCAATCGACATGAAGGAATTTGCCACGCTGATGACGTTGAACGTCAGCGCACAGGCCGCGCTCATCGCATCCTTTGACCCGCTGCTTCGCCATAGCGATGGCGGGCGCGTGATCGGTGTCACGTCCAGCGTCGGGCTCGCGCCGCGCGCTTATTGGGGTGCCTATGGCGCGTCCAAGGCGGCGTTCGAAACGCTGCTCGCCAGCTATGGCGAGGAAATGCGGAACATCACCAGGATCCGCACCGCGATCGTGGACCCGGGCGCCACCCGCACCAAAATGCGCGCGCGCGCCTATCCCGGCGAAGACCCGGCCAGCGTCAAGCCGCCGGAGACGGTCGCGGAACGCATCGCCGAACTGGCGGTCGCCGGTTTCGACGCCAACACCCGCATCCGCGTCGACTGAACGAAAAAAAATGGCCGACCCGGCAAGCGGATCGGCCTGAAAAGTTTTAGGAGAGGATGCCTGAAAGGCAGGTTCTTTTTGCGGTGCAGCGCATAATTGTGCAAGTGCGAAAGGAACGGTTGCGATTGCAACTTGTGCAACCGATGCCTGTCATTCGGGTCGCACGCGGCCCCGCCCGCTCTTGATCGCGCCACGCCGCGCCTTCCCATCGACGCGCCGCGTCTGGGACGCGCGGGTCGGCTTTGTCGCGCGGCGCGCCTTGGGCACGATCGTCGCTTCGCGGATCAACGCGATCAACCGTTCGCGCACGTCGCGTCGGTTCATTTCCTGTGACCGGGCGCCGTCACCGCGCAGGATCAGCACGCCCTCACGCGTCATCCGGCTGCCCGCCAGTTCGGCCAGCCGCGCCTTCACCCGTTCGGGCAGGTTGGGCGATGCCGCGACATGGAAGCGCAATTGCACCGCGCTGTCGGTGGTGTTCACATGCTGGCCACCCGGCCCGCCGGCGCGCGTGAAGCTCTCGACCAGTTCGCTTGAGTCGATCGAAATCGCGCGGGTGACGGAAATGCGGGCCATGTCCCTCCTTGCCAGACCGGACATGGGCAGCGGAGCGGGTTTTGGGAAACGATAGGTTTCCATGGTTTCCATTTTCGTCTGACCGTCGGCCCCCTATCTTGGCGTCAATCAAGGAGGTTCCGATGATCGACAAACGACCATTCGAAACGCTGGGTCATGCCGACCATGGCTGGCTCAACGCGCGACATCATTTCTCGTTCGCCAATTATCACGACCCTGCCCGCATGGGCTGGGGTTCGATCCGCGTCTGGAATGATGACGAGATCGGCGCGAACAGCGGCTTTCCCCCGCACCCGCACCGCGACATGGAGATCATCACCTATGTCCGCTCCGGGGCAATCACCCATCAGGATTCGATGGGGAACAAGGGCCGCACGGGCGCGGGTGATGTTCAGGTCATGTCGGCGGGCACCGGGGTGCGCCACGCCGAATATAATCTGGAGCCGGAAACCACGACGCTGTTCCAGATCTGGATCGAACCGAAGCGCGCGGGCGGCGCGCCGAGCTGGGGTGCAAAGCCCTTTCCCAAAGACGATCGTTCGGGCCGGTTCGTCACGCTCGCCAGCGGCTTTGCCGAGGATGGCGATGCGCTCCCCATCCGCGCCGATGCGCGCGTCATGGGCGCGACGCTGAGGGCCGGCGAACAGGTCGAGCATGAAGTCGGCGAGGGCCGCCACGCCTATCTGGTGCCCGCGACCGGTGCAATCGAGATCGACGGCGTTTCGTTCAACGCGCGCGACGGCGCGGCGCTGTCGGGCGGCAGGGCCTATGTCATCCGCGCGATCGAGGATGCCGAACTGGTCCTGGTCGACGCCGACTGACCTTTTTTCGACCCGCCCGCCCTTATGCGGGCGTCGGACGGGGAAAGACCCCCCCCCGGCCTTTCCCCGACCCTTTCAAGACAGGAGACACGCTGATGACCAAGGTTCTGGTTCTTTATTACTCATCCTACGGACACATGTCGCAAATGGCCGACGCGGTTGCCGAGGGCGCGCGGTCGGGCGGTGCGACCGTCGACATCCTGCGCGTGCCCGAAACCGCCCCCGCCGAAGTCGCGCAGGCCGCCGGGTTCAAGTCGGATCACACCCACGCCGTCATCGAAAGCGTCGAACGACTCGCCGATTATGACGCGATCGTCATCGGCAGTCCGACGCGGTTCGGCCGGATGTCCAGCCAGATGGCATCGTTCCTCGACCAGGCCGGCGGCCTGTGGTTCCGCGGTGCCCTGAACGGCAAGGTGGGCGCGGCCTTTACCTCGACCGCCAGCCAGCATGGCGGGCAGGAAACGACGCTGTTCTCGCTCATCACCAACCTGCTGCATTTCGGCATGACAGTGGTGGGTCTGGATTATGGTTTCGCCGGCCAGATGGGCGTGGACGAGGTCAAGGGTGGCTCGCCTTATGGGGCGACAACGATCGCCGACGGCGATGGCAGCCGGATGCCCAGCGCCGTCGAACTCGACGGCGCGCGCTATCAGGGCAAGCGGGTCGCGGAAACGGCGACCAGGCTCTTCGCCTGATGCAAAAATGGGGGCGGCTCATCGGGCCGCCCCCTTTCCTTTATTCGGCCGCCTCGGCCGTTGCCGGTTCCTTCCACACGAGCACGGGCTTGCGCGCGGCCAGCGTCTCGTCCAGGCGACGGCGCGGCGCAAAATGTGGCGCGGATTTCAGGCTGGCGTCACCTGCCTTGGCCCGCTCAGCCACCGACGCGAACGCATCGATGAACTGGTCGAGCGCGGCCTTTGACTCGGTCTCCGTGGGTTCAACCAGCATCGCGCCGTGAACGACCAGCGGGAAATAGACCGTCATCGGATGGAATCCCTCGTCGATCAGTCCCTTTGCCACGTCGAGCGTCGAGAAGCCCGCCGGGAAGCCTTCGTCGCTGAACAGCGCCTCGTGCATACACGGGCCGCTCCCGGCGAATGGCGCGTCGAGCACGCCCTCAAGCCGGCGCAGCACATAATTGGCGTTGAGCACCGCGTCGCCCGACACCTGATACAGCCCATCGGCCCCGTGGCTGAGGATATAGGTCAGTGCGCGGGTAAACATCCCCATCTGGCCGTGGAACGCGGTCATCCGGCCGAAGCTGTCAGGATGATCCTCCCCGGCGGTCTCCTCCTCGACCAGTTGGATATGTCCGTCAGTGTGGCGCGCGGTGAAGGGCAGCGGACCGAACGGCGACAGCGCTTCCGACAGCACCACCGGTCCCGACCCCGGCCCGCCGCCGCCATGGGGTGTGGAAAAGGTCTTGTGCAGGTTGATGTGCATCGCATCGACGCCCAGGTCGCCGGGGCGCACGCGCCCGACGATCGCATTGAAATTGGCCCCGTCGCAATAGACGTAACCGCCTGCGTCATGAACGGCATCGGAGATGATCTTCAGATCGCGTTCGAACAGGCCGCAGGTGTTGGGATTGGTAATCATCACCCCCGCCACGTCGGGTCCCAGCCGCGCCTTGAGCGCGTCGGTATCGACGCGGCCCGCATCGGTCGCCGGGATGTTCTCGACGGTGAAGCCGGCGAACGCCGCCGTTGCCGGATTGGTCCCGTGCGCGCTTTCGGGGACCAGAATGACCTTGCGGCCACCCTCCCCACGCGCTTCCAGCGCTGCCTTGATGCAAAGGATGCCGCACAGCTCACCATGCGCGCCCGCTTTCGGGCTCATCGCGACGCCGTGCATTCCGGTCAGCTCGATCAGCCAGAAGGCAAGTTCGTTGATGACGCCCAGCGCGCCCTGCACCGTATCGACGGGTTGCAGCGGATGAATGTCGGCGAAACCGGGCAGCCGCGCCATTTTCTCGTTCAGGCGCGGATTATGCTTCATCGTGCACGAACCCAGCGGAAACAGGCCCAGGTCGATGGCATAATTCTGGCGGCTGAGGCGTGTGTAATGCCGCACGGTTTCGGGTTCGGACAGGCCAGGCAAGCCGATCGGCGCGGTCCGGGCCAAGCTACCCAGACGGCTGTTCGCGGCGGGCACTTGGGGCAGATCAACGCCGGTCGTCTCGCTGCTGCCGATCTCGAAGATCAGCGCTTCCTCAAGCATCAGCGCCCGGTTGCCGGTGCGGGTCGCGCCGGCCGCGCCGCCCTCGACCGACTGCATTTCGGGCTTCCACCCGCTCTGGTTGATCGCGCTCATGCCAGCACCTCCTCAAGCGCGGCGGCAAGGGTTTCGACATCCTCCGCCGTCGTCGTCTCCGTCACTGCCACGACCAGCCCGCGCTCCAGCGCCTCGACGCCGGGATACAGGCGACCCAGCGACACCCCCGCCAGAATCTGACGATCGGCCAGCGTGCGGACGACGGGCCGCGCTTCCTGGTTCAGTTTCAGCGTGAACTCGTTGAAGAAGCCGGGCGTCACCAGCTCGACACCCGGCACCTTCGCCAGCCGCTCCGCCGCCGCGCTGGCAGCGAAATGATTGACCTCGGCCAGCCCGCGCAGCCCCTTTTCGCCCAGCAGCGTCATGTGCACGGAAAAGGCCAGCGCACACAGGCCGGAATTGGTGCAGATGTTCGACGTCGCCTTCTCACGCCGGATATGCTGCTCGCGCGTCGACAGCGTCAGCACGAAGCCCCGCTTGCCCTCTGCATCGACGGTCTCCCCGCACAAGCGGCCCGGCATCTGGCGGACATATTTGTCCTTGCACCCGAACAGCCCGACATAAGGCCCGCCAAATTGCAGGCCGACGCCCAGCGACTGCCCCTCGCCCACCACGATATCCGCGCCCATTTCGCCGGGCGAGCGGATCGCGCCCAGCGCCACGGGTTCGGTGACGACGGCGATCAGCAGCGCCTTTTTGGCCTGACACGCCGCCGCCAGTTCGGACAGGTCGCCGATGCGGCCCAGAATGTCGGGATATTGCACGACCACACACGACGTCTCATCATCGATCGCGTCGATCAGGTCGGCGGTGTCCGGCGTTGCCGACAGGTCGGGCAGGCGGGTGTCGAGCACGTCGCCGGTATATTTCGCCATCGTCTTCGCGACCGAGACGTAATGCGGATGCAGGCCGCCCGACAGGATCGCCTTTGCCCGGCGCGTCACGCGGCGCGCCATGACGATCGCTTCCCAGCACGCCGTCGACCCGTCATACATCGATGCGTTGGCCACATCCGTGCCGAACAGGCGCGCGACCTGCGTCTGGAACTCGAACAGCATTTGTAGCGTGCCCTGCGCGATTTCCGGCTGATAGGGCGTATAGGCGGTCAGGAACTCGCCGCGCTGGATCAGATGATCGACGCTGGCAGGCACATGATGGCGATAGGCGCCACAGCCCAGGAAGAACGGCACCTCGCCCGCAACCAGGTTTCGGCGGGCAAGCGCGGTCATGTGCCGTTCGACCGCCAGTTCGCTGGCGTGCATCGGCAATCCGGCGATCGGGCCGGGCTGTCGCGCATGGACGGGCACATCCTCGAACAGTGCCTCGATCGAGGGGGCGCCCATCGCGGCCAGCATGTCGCCGCGATCGGCATCGGTAAGGGGCAGGTAACGCATCATTGTCTCCGGCCCCGCCGCGATCGGCGGGGCATCGCGAAATCACAGCTTGCCGACAAAATCCTTGTAACCGGCTTCGTCCATCAGCCCGTCGAGCTGACCGGTATCGGCAAGCGTCAGCTTGAAGAACCAGCCGGTCCCTTCGGGATCGCTGTTCACCAGCGACGGATCGTCGGCCAGCGCGGCATTGCCCTCGACCACGGTGCCGCTGACGGGAGCATAGACGTCGCTGGCGGCCTTGACGCTCTCGACCACGGCCGCTTCACCGCCCTTGGTCACATCGCGGCCCGCTTCGGGCACTTCGACGAACACGATGTCGCCAAGCTGGCCCTGCGCGTAATCGGTGATGCCGACGGTCGCGGTGTCGCCGTCAACCTCGATCCACTCATGCTCGTCGGTGAAGTAACGGGTCACTTTGACACTCCCTTGCGAATGTAACGATGGGGAACGAAGGGCATGGCCGCGACCGTCGCGGCGTGCGGCTTGCCCCGTTGCTGAAGCATGATGGCGGTGCCGGGTGCGGCGAGTTCGGCGGGCACGAACGCCATGGCGATCGGCTGGCCCACGCTGGGCGCAAAGCCGCCCGACGTCACGCGCCCGATCGTCGCGCCATGGGCATTAACTACCGTCGCGCCTTCACGCACGGGCTGGCGCCCTTCCACAATAAGGCCGACGCGCTTGATAGCCGCGCCGGTTACATACTCACCCAGCACCCGTTCCGCACCGGGAAAGCCGCCGCCCTCGCGCCGCCGCTTGGACAGGGCAAAGCCAAGGTCGGCGGCAACCGGCGTCGTTTCTTCATCCAGGTCGTGGCCGTAGAGCGGCAACCCGGCCTCCAGCCGCAGCGAATCGCGCGCGCCAAGGCCGATGGGCTTGACCTCCGGCTCGGCGCACAGCGCCTGTGCCAGCGCCACGGAATCGTCAGCCGCCACCGAAACCTCGAAGCCATCCTCGCCGGTATAGCCCGATCGGCTGATCCACAGCGCCGTGCCGCGCCAATCGAACGCCGCCGCCGTCATGAAGCCCAGCGCCGCGACGCCCGGAACCAGCCGCTCCAGCGCATCGACCGCCTTTGGTCCCTGCAACGCCAGCAGCGCGCGTTCGTCCAGCAGGTTCAGGTTGATCGCGTCGTCCAGCCCTTCGCGCAGATGCGCCAGATCGTCCCATTTGGTCGCGCCGTTCACGACCATGTAAAAGGCTGGCTCGCCATCCTCGACCTCACCGAACGGGTGGTCGGTGGGCAGGCGCGCCAACATCAAGTCGTCCAGGATGCCGCCACTATCGGCCAGCAACAGCGAGTAACGCTGCCGCCCCGCGCCCAGCCCGGCAACATCGGCCGGCAACAGCGATTCCAGCGCGTCGACCACGCCGGGTCCGTCGATCCGCAACTGACCCATATGGCTGACATCGAACAGGCCCGCCGATTCGCGCGTCCACAGATGTTCGGCCATGATGCCATCATACTGGATCGGCATATGATAGCCGGCGAACTCGACCATTCGCGCACCATGTTCCCGGTGCCACTCGTCCAGCGGCAGCGTCAGCACGGGCGGCGCTTCGCCTTCGATTTCTTCTTCGGTCAGATGATCGGCCAAGCAAGGCTCCTGTGACGACAAGGTGAAACCGACGCAGTTCCATGGTCATATCATGACCGTGTATCCGCATCGCCCCCTCTGTCACGGGAACCTGAGAGCTTTCCCCCGGGCATCAGCCGGGGTTACCCCTTCGGTGGGCGCCGGAAACACCGGTGCCGCTTTCCAGAGTATCGCAAGACCCGCGCGGTCCTTTGCACCTGAGAGATTCCGGGGCGGTTGCTCCTTCGGTGGCGGACCTTGCGACCCGCACTCTCCCGCGCGTGTCCGCCGGTTGCCCGACGACGACACGAAAACACTGTCGCGCCGCAGCATCACTGTCAATCGTGCTTTCGCCAAATCATGGGCTGCGTTTGAAAACCGGCCCAAAGCCCGTGGCGGAAGGCTGTCCGTTGCACCGGTGCATCAGTCACCACAGGACCTTGCGCCCGCCTGCCAACGCACTCGCCTAACGCGACAAGGCGCGCTAGGCGTGCGGTCGTGCGTTGGAACCTGCTTTTCTGTGCCCCCCTTCTGCTGACCATATCGGCTGCGTCCGACGCACAGACGAACGGCCAAGTCGCGCTTGCGGCCGATGCGGAGAATCGATGGGTCGCCTTTGACCTGACGCCCGGCAACCAGATCCGGTTCGACATGATGGTCGACGGCAGCCGCGCCAGCGCGATCCTTGACACCGGGGTCAGCGCCAGCGTCGCCTCACGCCTGTTCGCCAGCCGGGCGGGGCTAAAGCTTGAGCCGTCGCGCGGTGAACGCGCGGATGCGGTCGGCGGCGCGGTGCCGCTGGGCTGGACGCGGGTCGAGCGCGTCACGATGGGCGCCTTCACGCAACCGAACGCCCGGCTGGCGATTGTCGACCTGTCGGCCATCGCCACCGGCAGCGCGCAGCCGGTCGACCTGCTGATCGGCAGCGACATGCTGAGCTGCTGCGCGATCGATATCGATTACGAAAACCGCCGATTTCGGATGCTGGCGAGCGGACGGGTGCCCTTTACCGGCGCGCGCGCGTCCTTGTCCCGGCTACCCGGCACCGGCGTGTTCACCAGTGCGGTCGCGGTCGGCCGGTCGCGGTTCCGCCCGCTGATCGTGGATACCGGCGACGGTGCCGCGCTCACCCTGTCGCGGTCCGCATGGGCGTCCGCGCGCATCCGGCCGCGCACCGTGACGACCGCCATCGCCTTTGGTCTGGGCGGCCCGGTGGAGACCGAAATGGCGATCCTGCCCGATGTCCGGCTGGGCACCCTGCCACCCGCGCCGGTCGAAACCCGTATCGAGGCAAAGGGCGGCTTTTCCGACCAGACGCGCACCGCCGGGCGAATCGGCAACGGGCTGTTCCAGCGATACCGCGTGCTGATGGATGCCCGTGCGGGGCACATGATCCTGAAGCCGGGAGCGGACGCCGCCAAGCCGCCGGTGCGATCGACCAGCGGCCTGCTGGTCGGATATGACAATGGCCGGCTGGCGGTGCTGCATGTCATGCGCGGCAGCCCGGCGGCACAAGCGGGCTGGAACGCGCGCGACCAGATCTGCACCGTCGATGGAAACCCGGTGCCGATGCCCGATGGCGGCAGTGTCGACACCGGCTGGTCGGCGGGCGCGCCGGGCCGGGTCGTCCGGTTCGGCATGTGCGACGGCACCGAACGTCGTCTGACGCTGCGCCAGTTCTACTGACCATGCTGCAATTGCCCGACGCGCGGCGGCGGCTGTTGCCGGCGATCGTCTTGAGCCTAGCGGCGCTGGCGCTGCGGGTGTGGGATTTCGGCAATCCGGTCATCCATGTCGACGAGCAATATTATCTGCTGGTCGGCGCGCGCATCTGGAACGGCGCGGTGCCGTTCATCGACCTGTGGGACCGCAAGCCGGTGGGTCTGTTCCTGCTTTATGCAATCCCCGCGATGCTGCCAGGCGACGGCATCGCGGCGTATCAGGTGATGGCGACGATGGCGGCCGCCGCCACCGCGATCGTCATTCGCCTTGCCGCCCTGCGCGTCGGCGCCAGCCCGCGCGGAGCGATGGTCGCCGCGATCGCCTATCTCGTCTGGCTGTCGGTGCTGGGCGGTCGCGGCGGGCAGGCGCCGGTTTTCTATAACCTGCCGGTGACGATCGCGTTGCTGCTGACGTTGAAGCTACCCGCGCTGGCGGCGGATGGGCGGCGTCGCTCGATGGTGGCATCGGGACTGGCGGCGGCCCTGTTGGGCGGCATCGCCATCCAGCTCAAATACACCGCCGCCGTCGAAGGCGCGTTTGTCGGACTGGCGCATCTGTGGTGGCTACGGCGTTCGGGCGCTCGTCCGGGACGACTGGCGCTTGCGGCAATGCTGTTCCTGGCCGCCGGGCTGGCCCCGACGGGCATTGCCGCGCTTTCCTATGCCGCGATGGGACCAGCCGCGTTTTCGGCGTTCTGGTTCGCCAATTTCAGCTCGATCTTTTTACGGCCGCCCTATCCCGCCGACGAAGTGGCGATGCGGCTGCTGGGGATCGCGGCCCAGTTATCGCCGCTGATCGCCTGTTCGCTGCTGGCGTGGCGGCTGCGCCCGCGCCCGACCCCGCCGGTGCTGATGCTGGCCGCCGGGTGGCTGGTCGCGGCGGTGGGCGGCTTCATCGCGATCGGCACCTTCTTCGACCACTATGCACTGCCCCTGATCGCCCCGCTGACGGTGATGTCCGCCACCACATTCGGCCGCCGTCCGCGCGCCGCCATCGGCGCGCTGGGCCTTGGCCTGCTACTGTTCCTGGCCGAGCGCGCCTTCATTCCCGATGACGCGGCGGGGGCGCGGGAGGCGGCGCGGCTCGTGCGGCTGAACGCGCGTGGCGACTGCCCTTATGTCTTTATCGGCGACACGATCACTTATCGTCTGGCCGACACCTGCGTGCCGACACCCTATGCCTTTCCCAACATGCTTGCCTATGCAACCGAGCAGGGCGCGATGGGCATCGACGAGGCCGCCGAGGTGCGCCGCATCCTGCGCCGGCGCCCGCCCGTGATCGTCACATCGACACGTGAACTGGCGATCTGGAACCGACAGAGCCTGCGCGCGGTCAAACAGGCGCTGCGCTGCGATTATCGGCGCGTGTGGACGACGCCGCGCGGACAATGGGACACCGTAATCTATCTCAGGCGTGATCTGAGGTTCGAGCATTAGGTGTTTGAGAAACCGTGCTTTTGCAGGATGGCCTGCCCATCGACTGACAGAAGGAACCGGCGAAACGCCTCCGCGCGCGTGCTGTTCGACCGCTTGAGCCGCGCGATCGGATATCGGATCGGCGGATGGCTGGCGCGGGGAAAGGTGCCGACGATTCGCACGCGCCGTGACGCCATGGCGTCGGTTGCATAAACAATGCCGAGCGTCGCCGCGCCGCGTTCGACCAGCGCCAGTGCCGCCCGCACATTTTCCGCGCGCGCGACCCTGGGTGCGACCGCGTTCCATATCCCGAACCGTGAAAGCGCAGCCCGGCCATAGCGTCCCGCCGGCACCGCATCGGGGTCCGCCATCGCCAGACGACCAGACCCCAGGGCGCGCAGGATATCGGCGCCCGAACGCGCCGCCACCTGCCGGTCGACAGGTGCGATCAATACCAGTCGGTTGCCCGCCATGGCCGCACGCGTGCCGGGGGCAACCTCGCCGCTTCGCTCTACTGCATCCATCCACGCTTCGTCAGCGGAGATGAACAAGTCGGCAGGCGCGCCCGACATGATCTGGCGCGCGAGCGAGGACGACCCGGCGAAGGACAGGCGCGGACGATCGGCCGCACCGCGCGAAAACCGCGTCGCCGCCTCGTCCAGCGCTTCCTGAAGGCTGGCTGCCGCCAGCACCAACGGACGGTCCTGCGCGACCGCAGGCGTTATCGTCGAAACCGCCGCGAGACCGATGAAAAGGGACAGGGCGCGGCGTCGCGCGCGCCCCTGCCCCGATCGCATCAACGACGGCCGGTCATCTGGCCCATGGCCTGCCGACCGAACTCGGCGATCATCTCGCTGATCTCGCGCGCCTGCGACACCGCACGGCCGCCCTGTTCGCGCATATATTCGCTCTGGATACGCATCACGTCGGAGACGTCGCTGGCCTGCGCGGCGGCGCGCATCGCCTGAAACGCCTCGCGCGTGTTGGTTTCGGCCTGATCGAGCATCTTGAGGCCCAGTTGCGAGCCGGCGTTGGTCATCGAATCAGCGGTTGCCTTCATCCGCTCGCCCGCTGCCTGCATCTGATCGGCCGATTCGCGCGCCGCATTGCCGACATGATCCATGCCTGCTTTGGCTGCGTCATTCGCCTGGTCGATCGCTTCGTTCGGATTCTTCGCCATGGTAAAGTCGCTCCCGCATATGCGCGCCGTCACCGCGCGTCACTGGCCCGACGCGCCATCGGCGTCTAGGTTCCGATGCGTTGCATCCGGGGACCGATTATTCCTCACCCATGCGAAGCGCGGCGATAAAGGCTTCCTGCGGAATCTGGACCGAGCCATATTCGCGCATCCGCTTTTTGCCTTCCTTTTGCTTTTCCAACAGCTTGCGCTTGCGACTGATGTCGCCACCATAGCATTTGGCGGTAACGTCCTTGCGAAGCGCGGCAATCGTCTCACGCGCGATGACCTTGCCACCGATCGCGGCCTGGATCGGGATCTTGAACAAGTGACGCGGGATCAGATCCTTCAACCGCTCGCACATGCCGCGCCCGCGGCCTTCGGCGGTCGAACGATGCACGATCATCGACAGCGCGTCGACCGGTTCGTTGTTGACCAGCACCGACATCTTCACAAGGTCGCCTTCGCGATAACCGATCTGTTCATAGTCAAAGCTGGCATAGCCACGGCTGATCGATTTCAGCCGATCATAGAAATCAAACACGACTTCGTTGAGCGGCAGTTCGTATTTCACCTGCGCCCGGCCGCCGACATAGGTCAGATCCTTCTGGATTCCGCGCCGGTCCTGACACAGCTTCAGGATCGTTCCCAGATATTCGTCGGGAACATAGATCGTCGCCTCGATCCAGGGTTCGGCGATCGTCTCGATCCGGCTGGGGTCGGGCATGTCGGCGGGGTTATGCAGCTCAAGATGACCGCTGCCGTGCGTCAACTCGATTTGATAGACCACCGACGGCGCGGTGGTAATCAGATCCAGGTCATATTCGCGCGTCAGCCGCTCCTGAATGATCTCAAGGTGCAGCAGGCCTAGGAAACCGCATCTAAAGCCAAAACCCAGCGCCGCCGATGTTTCCATCTCGAACGTGAAACTCGCATCGTTCAGCCGCAGCTTCGAGATCGATTCGCGTAGTTTTTCAAAGTCGTTGGCGTCGACCGGGAACAGGCCGCAGAACACCACTGACTGCACTTCCTTAAAGCCGGGCAGCGCCTCGGCAGCCGGTTTCCGGGCATCGGTGATGGTGTCGCCGACCGCAGTCTGCGCGACTTCCTTGATCTGTGCCGTGATGAAGCCGATTTCGCCGGGGCCGAGATCGGCAAGTTGCTCGATCTTGGGCCGGAAACAGCCGACGCGGTCGACCAGATGCGTCGTGCCGGCCTGCATGAACTTGATCTGCTGGCCCTTTTTCAGTGTCCCGTCGATCACGCGCACCAGGATGACGACGCCCAGATACGGGTCATACCAGCTATCGACCAGCATCGCTTTCAGCGGGGCGTCTGCATCGCCGCGGGGTGCGGGAATCCGCTCGACCACGGCGTCCAGGATTTCCTCGATCCCGATGCCCGACTTAGCACTGGCCAGCACCGCGCCCGATGCGTCGAGGCCGATGACATCCTCGATCTCGGCCCGGACCTTTTCGGGTTCGGCGGCGGGCAGGTCGATCTTGTTGATGACGGGCACGATTTCATGGTCATGCTCGATCGACTGATAGACATTGGCCAGCGTCTGCGCCTCAACACCCTGCGCCGCGTCGACCACCAGCAGCGCACCCTCGCACGCCGCAAGCGAGCGCGAGACTTCATAGGCGAAGTCGACATGTCCCGGCGTGTCCATCAGGTTCAGGACATGGCCCTTCCATTCCAGGCGCACGGTCTGCGCCTTGATGGTGATGCCGCGCTCCTTCTCGATATCCATATTGTCGAGCACCTGCGCCGACATCTCGCGCTCGGTCAGGCCGCCGGTGCGTTGGATGAGGCGATCGGCCAGCGTCGACTTGCCATGGTCGATATGCGCGATGATCGAAAAGTTGCGGATCTTGGACTGTGGGGTGCTCATGGTCGCGCGGCCGATAGCACCTAAACCCGCCATTGCCAAAGCGGTCGCGCGCGTCGCCCGGCTCGGCCGCCCAACCCGCTGCCGGGCGGGACGAAAGCAGGCGCCGGCAATGCCGTAAAAGGGCGCGAACCAGGGCTGCATCCGATGCGACCAGCCTCGACTCGCGCCGATGTCCGACCGAAAACGGGTCGCGGGCTGGGGAACCGAAATGGCGATGCGGACGAATTGCCGATGCGGGATAAATTGGTCGGGGAAAGAGGATTCGAACCTCCGGCCCCCACGTCCCGAACGTGGTGCTCTACCAGGCTGAGCTATTCCCCGACCGACGACAATCGAGGCGAACCCCGTTGGCGAGGCGCGCCGTATAGCAGGCTGCGCGATCGATTCAAGCATCCGTTTCGAAAAGGTGCAAGCGCGCCGCTGGCTGGCCTCAAACCATTGTCTTCCGCTGCATTTTCGCGATCAGCGCATCATCGATCGCCTTTGCTTCCTGATATGCGGCACGCTCGCACAGCCGGGCGGCATAACGCTCGAACGCGGGCAATTTGGGCAAGGTGCCGAACTGGGTGCCCCAGATAACCTGCGCGCCGACATAGACATCGGCCGCGGTGAAAATATCGGCGGCGACGTAATCATGCGTCGACAGCCATTCATCCAGCGTGTCGACCGTTTGCTCGAAGGTGCCGAACCCCGCGGTCGCCTGCTTCTCGGGCGGAACTTCAAATCCCAGCGCACGGGCCGTCACCGCTTGTTCCAGCGGGCCGGCGGCAAAGAACAGCCAGCGATAATAATCGCCGCGCCGTTCGACGGGCGGCGCCAATCCGCGATCGGGCACGGCATCCGCCAGATAGGCGCAAATGGCGGCGCATTCGGTCACGACCTGCTCGCGATGAACAATGGCCGGCACCTTGCCCATCGGATTGATCGCCCGATATTCGCTTCTTTTCATCATCTTGCCATAATCGAGCACCACGGCCTGATATGCCAATCCGGTTTCATGGATCATCCAGCGCGCGATCTGACCGCGCGACATGGGATTGGTGTAAAATGTCAGGTCATTCATCATCGCTTCTCTCCCGCTCGATTGAACAAAACACGAACAGAACGAACCGTCAAGCACGCGGGTTGCGGGCGCGCGCGCGACACGCCATAGCGGCGCCATTCCGTTTTTACCGTGATGGACCTGAACCCCATGAAACTTCGCGTCGTCGTGACCCTCAAGCCCGGCGTCCTCGATCCGCAGGGCAAGGCCATTCAGCACGCGCTCGGTTCGCTGGGCTTCGACGGCGTGGCCGATGTGCGCGCCGGCAAGATCTTTGAACTCGACGTTGCCGACGGCACCAGCGACGAAGCGGTCAGGGACATGTGCGAAAAGCTGCTCGCCAATACCGTCATCGAAAACTACCGGGTCGAGCACGCGGCATGAAGACGGCGGTCATCGTCTTTCCCGGCTCGAACTGCGACCGCGACATCGCCGTCGCGCTGGAGCAGGTGACAGGGCAGAAGCCGGCGATGGTCTGGCACGGCGACAGCGACCTGCCGGGCGGCACCGATCTGATCGCGCTGCCCGGCGGTTTTTCCTATGGCGATTATCTGCGCTGTGGCGCGATTGCGGCGCGATCCCCGGTGGTGCGCGCGGTCGTCGATGCGGCGGGTCGCGGCGTGCCGGTCATCGGCATCTGCAACGGATTCCAGATCCTGACGGAAATCGGCCTGCTTCCCGGCGCGCTGATGCGGAACAAGGGGCTGGATTTCGTGTGTCGCTATGTGCCGCTGACGGTCGCCAACGACCGATCGCTGTTCACGCGCGGCTATAGCGCTGGCGAGACGATTACCGTGCCCGTGGCGCATCATGACGGCAATTATTTCGCCGACGACGCCACGCTCGACCGGATCGAGGGCGAGGGCCGCATTGCATTCCGCTATGCCGAGGATGTCAACGGATCGGCGCGCGGCATTGCCGGCCTGTTGAATGAAAACGGCAATGTGCTGGGCATGATGCCCCACCCCGAACGCCGGGTCGAAGGCGCGCATGGCGGCAATGATGGCCGCCGGTTGTTCGAAGGACTGGTCGCCGCCGTCGCCTGACCCTGCGGTCAGACGCGAGTGCGAAAGGGCGTGAAGTCGGTTTCGCGGTCGAAGACGTCGACGCCCTCCGCCCGCTTCAGTCCGCCCACGATGGCATAGGTGACGGGCGTCAGCACGACTTCCCACGCGACCTTCATCGCCCAGTTCGTGACCATCACGGTCAATACCTGCTCGGTCGTCCAGACGCCCAGAAAGGCGATGGGATAGAAGATCAGGCTGTCGACGGCCTGCCCCACCACGGTCGAGCCGATCGTGCGGCTCCACAAATGACGGCCGGCGGTCAGCAGCTTCATGCGCGCCAGCACGAAGCTGTTGACGAACTCCCCTGCCCAGAACGCGGTGATCGACGCGATTACGATGCGCCAGACCTGTCCGAACACCGCTTCATAAGCCGCCTGCCCGGTCCAGCCTTGGGCGGGCGGCAGGCTGACGACCACCCAGCTCATCAACGCAAGGAAGATCAGCGCGCCGAACCCCGCCCAGATGCACCGGCGTGCGCGTGCGTAACCATAAACCTCGGTCAGCACGTCGCCGATCACATAGCTGACCGGAAAGAACAGGATGCCCGCCCCGAACACGATACCGCCGACCGACGACAGCTTGGCCGCGCCGATGACGTTCGACAGCACCAGCACGACGACGAATGCCGCCATCACGAAATCGAAATAGCGAAAGGGTTTTCCGCGAAGGTCGTCGGCGCTGGCGGGAGTAGCGATCATGGCCCATGTTGTGCACCGCAAAACCGGCGCTTTCAACGCAATCGTTTCGGACCCATGTGCCTTTTCCCGCAACCATTTGGGCGCTCCGGCATTCCCCAGCCATCAACAGGAGGAGACAAAAGATGCGCGGACTCAAGATCGCACTGGGCGCGTTGACATTGGGCAGCGCCGCGATGGTGGGTGGTTGCTCGAACGGCTATGGCTTGGGCGGCGGTGGCCTGGGCTATTCGAACTACGACTATAACCGCCCCGACCCTTCCTATGGCGGCTATTATGCCGATCGCTATTACCGTGAAGACAACCGGCGCCAGGCGCGCCGCCTGTCACGCAACGACCGCATTTATGCCGGTCAGGATGGCCGTTATTATTGCCGCCGTTCGGATGGCACGACGGGCCTGATCGTTGGCGGTCTGGCCGGTGGCGTGCTGGGCACGGCGCTGCGTCCCGGCGGTTCGGGTCTGCTGGGTGCACTGCTGGGCGGCGCGGCAGGCGCCGCGGCGGGCGAGGCGATCGACCGCGATAACGTTCAGTGCCGCTGAACCGATAGCCAAATAAAAGGGGGCGCCGATCGAAAGACCGGCGCCCCCTTTTCTTATCAGCCTCGGCTGAACGGCTTATGCCGCCTGCGGCAGCGCGGCCTTTGCCTGAGCGATGATTGCGGAGAAGGCTTCACCTTCGTGCATCGCGATGTCGGCCAGAACCTTCCGGTCCAGTTCGATGCCCGCCAGCTTCAGGCCGTGCATGAACTGCGAATAGGTCAGACCTTCGGCGCGGACGCCCGCATTGATGCGTTGGATCCACAGGCCGCGGAACGTGCGCTTCTTAACCTTGCGGTCCCGATACGCATATTGGCCGGCCTTCTCGACGGCCTGGCGTGCGATGCGGATCGTGTTCTTGCGACGGCCATAATAGCCCTTCGCCTGATCCAGAACCCGCTTGTGCTTGGCCTTGGTGGTCGTGCCACGCTTTACTCGTGCCATGTCTTATGCCCTCCCTTACTTGAGGCCATAGGGCGCCCAGAGGCGCACGTGACCGGCATCGGCATCCGACAGCACGCTGGTGCCACGGTTCTGACGGATATATTTCGCGTTGTGTGAAATCAGGCGGTGGCGCTTGCCGGCGACGCCGTGCTTCACCTTGCCCGTGGCGGTGAACTTGAAGCGCTTCTTCACACCGCTCTTGGTCTTCATCTTGGGCATTTTCGTCTCCTTGCAGTCGACGATCCTGAACTGCCATGGCAGCCCACACTGGCCAGGCGGTTCGTCATTGCGATCGTGGAAGTTGCGCGCGTTAGCCGCAGTCGCGGTGAAACGCAAGATCAGTGGTGGTGATGGTCGTGGTCGCCGATCGAATGCAGCGCGTCCAGCACCTCGTCGGCGCGTGCCGCGTCGCCGATGGCGAGTACATGCCCCTCGCTGGCGGCGGTCAGAGGGTCGCCGTTCCAGTCGCACATGCGCCCGCCCGCCCCCTCGACCACCGGCACCAGCGCCGCGAAATCATAGAGCTTCAGCCCCGATTCGCAGACGATATCCAGATGCCCGCTGGCGAGCAGGCCGTAATTGTAACAATCGCCGCCATAGACCGGTCCCTGTCGCGGCGCACCCTTCGACACCGCATGAATCAGCGACATGAAGTGCGGCACGTCGCCATCGGCGAACAGATGCGGGCTGGTTGTCGCCACGATCGCACCCTCCAAAGCCGAACACGCCCGCGTGCGGGCAGGGCGGCCGTTGAACAGCGTGTCGCGCCCCGCCACGCCGACCCAGCGTTCGCGCTGCACCGGCTGGTCGATGATGCCCAGCACCGGCCAACCATCCTCCACCAGCGCGATCAGCGTGCCAAAGATCGCGCGCCCCACGGTAAAGCTGCGCGTTCCGTCGATGGGATCGAGTATCCACTGTCGCCCGGTCACACCGGGCTTCTCGCCATATTCCTCGCCCACAATGCCGTCGCCCGACCGCTCGGCATCGAGCAACCGGCGCATCGCGGCTTCGGCCTCCTGGTCGGCAAGCGTGACGGGGGACTGGTCGCCCTTGGTCTCAAGCCCAAAGGCGCCGCGAAAATACGGTCTAATGACCTCCCCCGCCGCATCGGCAAGACGGTGGGCGAGGTCGATATCGGCTTGGGAAACGGGCATCGCCCTTCCCTAGCGCGTGAAACGCAGCACGTCAGCCATTGACGATCATCCCGCCATTGGGATGCAGCACCTGTCCCGATATATAGCTCGAATCGTCGCACGCCAGGAACAGGAACGACGGCGCGACTTCGTTGGGCTGGCCCGGCCGCCCGATCGGCGTGCTCTCGCCAAAGGTCTTTAGTTTCTCCTCGGTCGCACCGCCGCTGGGGTTCAGCGGCGTCCAGATCGGCCCCGGCGCCACGGCATTCACACGGATGCCCTTTTCGATCAGGTTCTCCGACAAGCTGCGGGTGAAAGCGGTGATCGCGCCCTTGGTCGAGGAATAGTCGAGCAGTTCCTTCGATCCCTGATACATCGTCACCGACGTGCAGTTCACGATCGCCGCATCTGCCTTCATGTGCGGCACTGCGGCCTGCACCATGAAGAACATGCCGAAGATGTTGGTCTGGAACGTGCGGCGAAGCTGTTCCTCGGTAATGTCGGTAATGTCGGTGTCGGGATGCTGTTCGCCGGCATTGTTGACCAGAATGTCGATCCGGCCGAATTCCTTCACAATGCGGGCGACCGCCTGTTCACAGAACGCCTTGTCGCCGACATCGCCCGCGATGTTGATGGCCCGCGCGCCCTCGTCCCGGACGATGCGCGCCGTTTCCTCGGCATCGTCATGTTCGCACAGGTAAAGGATCGCCACATCGGCGCCTTCGCGCGCGTAAAGCGCCGCAACGGCGCGGCCGATGCCGCTGTCGGCGCCAGTGATGATCGCGACCTTGCCCTGTAACCGTCCCGAACCCGGATAGCGCGGCTGCCATTCGGGCTTGGGCGTCAGTTTCGATTCGTGGCCGGGCAGCGCGTCCTCGTGGATCATATCGATCGTCTCGGTCATCGTCGCACCTCGTCGCTTTGGGAGATGCAACGAAGAACCGACCGCGCGCGGGGCCGTTCCTTTCCTGCTCTGGATCAAGCGTTTTCGAGCAGCCCGTCCTTCGCGATCCGCTCCCGCCAGACCAGAGGCGCGAGCTGGTGGACATTATTGCCCTCCGCATCGACGGCAACGGTTACGGGGAAGTCCTTTACCTCGAACTCGTAAATCGCTTCCATGCCAAGGTCCTCGAAGCCCACGACCTTCGACCCCTTGATCGCGCGCGCGACCAGATAGGCCGCGCCGCCGACCGCCATCAGATAGGCCGACTTGCCCTCACGGATCGCATCGGTCGCGTCGGGGCCGCGCTCGGCCTTGCCGACCATCGCCAGCAACCCCTGGTCCAGCATCATGCGGGTGAACTTGTCCATGCGCGTGGCGGTGGTGGGACCGGCGGGGCCGACCACTTCCTCACCGACAGGATCGACCGGGCCGACATAATAAATGACGCGGCCCTTGAACGCGACCGGGAGTTCCTGCCCCGCTTCAAGCATGTCCTTGATCCGCTTGTGCGCGGCGTCGCGGCCGGTCAGCATCTTGCCGTTCAGCAGCAGGCGGTCGCCCTGCTTCCACCCCCGCACCACGTCGGGCGTCAGGGTGTCGAGGTCGACGCGGATCGCAGCCGGATCGGGTTGCCAGTCGACCTTGGGCCAGGCATCCAGATCGGGCGCATCGAGATAGCTTGCTCCTGAACCGTCCAGCGTGAAGTGCGCGTGGCGCATGGCGGCGCAATTGGGGATCATCGCCACCGGCTTGCCCGCCGCATGGCACGGCGCGTCCATGATCTTGACGTCGAGGATGGTCGACAGGCCGCCTAGCCCCTGCGCGCCGATGCCCAGCGCATTCACCCGGTCGAAAATGTCGATCCGCAACTTTTCAATGTCGTTCGACGGGCCGCGCAGCTTCAACTGCGCCATGTCGATCGGCTCCATCAGCGCCTTTTTGGCCAACAGAACGCAATGTTCCGCCGTGCCGCCGATGCCGATGCCGAGCATCCCCGGCGGGCACCAGCCCGCGCCCATTTGCGGCAGCATCTCGACCACCCATTCGACGATCGAATCCGACGGGTTCATCATCTTGAACTTGGACTTGTTCTCGCTACCGCCGCCCTTGGCCGCGACATCGACCGACACCGTTGCGCCCGGCACCATTTCGACGTGCAGAACCGACGGCGTGTTGTCGCGCGTGTTGCGGCGGGTAAAGGCGGGGTCGGCCAGCACCGATGCGCGCAGCCGGTTTTCGGGGTGCAGGTATGCGCGGCGAACCCCCTCATCCACCACGTCCTGCAAGGAACGGCTGGTGTCGTCCAGGCGGCAATCCATGCCCCATTTAACGAACACATTGACGATGCCGGTGTCCTGACAGATGGGGCGATGACCCTCCGCACACATGCGGCTGTTGGTCAGGATTTGCGCGATCGCGTCCTTGGCCGCGGGCGATTGTTCGGCGGCATAGGCGTCGCCCAGCGCGCGGATATAATCCATCGGGTGAAAATAGCTGATGAACTGAAGCGCGTCGGCGACGCTGTCGATCAGGTCGGTTGCGCGGATGGTGACGGTCATGGCCTCGTTTCACATGCGATCGGGAAATGCCGCCTGCCATAGGCGGTGGCCACGATGCGGCCAAGTGGGTGGCAACCGAAACCATTTGGTAAGCATGACGCCCGTAAGCGAGCGGCGTGGGCAAACTCGACCTGAAAACCCCGTTCGACCGCGTGCGCGGCATGATCCGATCCGCCGAAGCGGCATCCGGGGACGGGGAAGATGCCGCGCGCGTGGCGTTGCGTCTGGTGCGCGAGGCGGAGGAGCATGGCAGTGGCTGGTTCTGGGAAACCGACCGCAACGGACACCTGACCTATTTGTCGGAGAAGATCACGCAGGTGCTGGACAGCGAACCCTGTCTGGGACAGGCATTCACGTCGCTGTTCCGCCTGTCGGGAGACCAGGACGACACCGAACGCACTCTTGTGTTCCACTTTTCGTCGCGCACGTCCTTTTCCGATTATTCGCTGCAATCGGGACAAGGCGACCTTACGCGATACTGGACGGTATCGGGCAGCCCGCGAATCGATTCGCTGGGGCAGTTCCAGGGCTTTACCGGGACGGGCAGCGACCTGACCGAAAAACGCCGCGCAGAGGCCGAAATCACGCGCCTCGCGCTGTTCGACGGTCTGACCAGCCTTGCCAATCGCCAGCGAATGCGGCTGTCGCTGGACCAGATGCTGGCGCGACCCAGCCACGGGTGGCGTCCGGTCGCGTTGCTGCTACTCGACCTCGACCGGTTCAAAGCGGTAAACGACACTTTGGGCCATCAGGTCGGCGACAAGTTGTTGAAGCATGTCGCACAGCGGCTGACGCAATGCGTCGGCAGCAAAGGATTGGTCGGGCGTCTCGGCGGGGACGAGTTTCAGGTCATCGTGCCCGAACCCGACGGTCGCGCATCGCTTGAAGTGCTGGCCGCCGCTATCATCGCATCGCTGTCGCAACCCTATTTCCTTGCGGGGTCGACCGTGACGATCGGCGCCTCGATCGGCATCGCGCTGGCGCCACAGGACGGCCATGACTCCGAAACGCTGATTCGCAGCGCGGACCTGGCGCTTTATGCCGCCAAGGCCGGTGGCAGGGGCACGCACCGCTTCTATCATCAGGACATGCTGGCGGGTGCACGCCACCGCAAAGCGATCGAGGATGATCTGCGCGGCGCATTGGCGCGCGGGGAGTTTCACGTCGCTTATCAGCCGGTAGTATCAACCGCGGACGCGGCGATCGTCGGCTATGAAGCGCTGGTCCGCTGGACGCATCCGGTGCGCGGTGAGGTTTCCCCTGGCGATTTCGTGCCGATCGCCGAGGAGTGCGGCCTGATCGACCAGATCGGCGAATGGGTCCTCCGCACCGCCACCGCCGATGCGGCAAGCTGGCCGTGCGCCGTGCGGGTCGCCGTCAACGTGTCGCCCGTCCAGTTCACCAATTCCCACCTGCCCGCTGTCGTCGCATCGGCGCTGGCATCCAGCGGACTGGCCGCCGACCGGCTGGAGCTGGAAATCACCGAAAGCGTGTTCCTGACCGAGAGCGCTGCATCCGAGGCGATGTTCGCTTCGCTCAAGCGGCTGGGCGTGCGGTTGGCGCTCGACGATTTCGGCACCGGCTATTCATCGCTCGGCTATCTTCGCAAGGCGCCCTTCGACAAGATCAAGATCGACCAGAGCTTTGTCCACGGCGCGGCGGTGACGGGCAATCGCAATGCCGCGCTGATTCAGGCGATCGTGGCGATGGCGACCGCGTTGGGGATGGAAACAACTGCCGAGGGTGTGGAGATGCATGACGAGATCGCGCTCGTCACGCGTTTGGGATGCAGCCACATCCAGGGCTTTGTCTATGGTCGTCCGATGCCTGCATCAGAGGCGCGGATACTGGCGCTGCAGGGGTATGCCGTGGCCGACGGCATCCGCGTCAGCCGCGCGCCGCGCATCCGTACGTTTCGACGCGCCATGCTTCAGACAGGCACGGAGTCGCGCGAAGTGCGGGTCCGCAACGTATCCAGCCGGGGCGCGATGATCGAGGGGGTCAGCTTCGCCGAAACGATGGTTGGCTCCCGGCTGAAGATCGAACTGCTGGAGGGGCAGATGTTCGAGGCCGAACTGCGCTGGGCGCATAGCGGACAGGCGGGGCTGCAGTTCAGCGAACCGTTCAACCTCGACCGCTTGCCGATTCAGCCGGCGGCGATGCGCCGATCCGGCTGAACCCCGGTTCGGTCAGGCGTCCTGTTACCGATCGATTTCCTTCGCCTGATCGACATCGCGCTGAGATCCGGGCGCCGAGGTCGATGGCGGGTCGGATGCGTCCATCGAATCCTCTGACCCGATATCGACGGCATCCTGCGCGTCGTCGTCACCGGCCGGATCGGGTGGCGCCACCGACAGGCCGTCCTTCGCTTCATCGGCGATCGGAAGTTCATGCTGGGTCACTGAATGTTCTCCTTCGAACAATTCAACGATCACGCCCGGTCAGGCGTTCCCGCAAAAAAAGGCCCGGCGGTTCGCCGCCAGGCCTCTCCCGTTTCGATCTGTCGTCCGACGCCGAAGATTATTCGCGGCTGCCCATGAACGACAGCAGGAACTGGAACATGTTCACGAAGTCGAGATAGAGCGACAGCGCCCCCATGATAACGACCTTGCCCATCATGTCGGTTCCGCGCACCCAGTCATACATGCTCTTGATACGCTGGGTATCATAAGCCGTCAGGCCCGCGAACAGCAGCACGCCGATCGCGCTGATGACCAGGTTCATGACCGGCGACTGGAACCACAGGTTCAGCAGCGAAGCAACGATCAGGCCGACCACGCCCATAATCAGGAACGTGCCGAACCCCGACAGGTTACGCTTCGTCGTGTAACCATAGAGGCTGAGCGCCAGGAACGCCACGGCGGTCGCGAAGAAGGTGATGGCGATCGACGCCCCGGTGTAAACCAGGAAGATCGACGACATCGACAGGCCCATCACGGCCGAAAACGCCCAGAACGTCGCCTGTGCCGCGCCGGTCGACAGCTTGTTGATGCCGAAGCTCAGCACCATCACGAATGCCAGCGGCGACAGCACGATCAGCCAGCGCAGCGGCGTTGCGAACACCGCCGCCGCCATGCCCGACGATGCGAACAGCAGCGCGACGATGCCGGTCAGCAGCACGCCCGACGCCATGTAGTTGTAGACCGAAAGCATATAGGACCGCAGCCCCGCATCATACGCCGCATCGCGCGTTCCTGCGCGCGTGGCGTAGGGAGCGGACGTGGCGGTCCGGGGATCAGACCAGTTTGCCATCTTGAACTCCTTTAACCCGGCTCGTGCCGGATGATCGAAATATCGTGTGCAAGCGCGTGTCTTTCAAGCAAAACCGGCACGTGCGCGTAAATTGGACATAGTTCGTTACATTGCCGGATGGCGATCAGCTCACCAGATTGCGACAATGCATCGTTTGTTCGCCGGTCTCCGCCCGCCCCCGGCCATTCGCCAACGATTGGCCGGCATCATGCACGGCGTGCCCGGCGCCCGGTGGCAGGGGGACGACCAACTCCACATCACGCTGCGCTTTATAGGACAGGTCGATCGCCGGGCAGCGGAGGATGCCGCCCATGCGCTGGCGGCGATCCGCTTTGCGCCATTGTCGCTGCACATCGCCGGGGTCGGCGGCTTCGACGTGCGCGGGCGGCCCAATGCGCTGTGGGCGGGCATTCAGCCGCGCGACGCGATCGGGCAATTGCACCGAAAGATCGATCAGGCGCTGGTTCGCATCGGCCTGGAACCCGAGCATCGGGCCTATCTGCCCCATATCACGCTTGCCCGGCTGGGGCGCAGCGCGGGTCCGGTCGACCGCTGGCTGGCCGACCATGCCGGGCTTGCGACCGACGCCTTCGACATCGACGCGATGATCCTGTTCAAGAGCCATTTGGGGCGCGAAGGCGCGCTTTACGAAGCGGTCGAGCGCTATCCGCTGACGGGTTAGCGCGGCGGCACGACCCACAGAAAGATCGGGCGACCGCTGACCCTGATCTTCTTCGCCGGTTCCCAACCGCGCATCGCGTGATAATGGCTGATGATCCGCGCGCCCGGCGGCAGTTCGGCACGCAATTTGGGCATCAGGCGTCGGTTGATCCCCGGTTGCAGGAACAATGTGACGACCGTGGCGCCGCTCAGGTCGGCCTTGAAGATATCGCCTTCCTCGAACCGCACACGCGCGGCCACCCCTTCCCGCTCGGCATTGGCGCGCGCCACCGCGACCAGCCTCGGGTCCAGTTCGATCCCAACGCCGCGCGCGCCGAAATCGCGCGCCGCGGCGATCGGGATGCGTCCGTCGCCCGAACCCAGATCAAATACCATGTCGCGGTCGGTCACCTGCGCCAGCGACAACATGCCCTGCACGACCTCGCGAGGGCTTGGCTCATAATAGATGTCGGGCGTGCGTTCGGGCCGCGCATCGGGATCGGCGCCTGGCGGCAAGGGCGGGATCGGCGTCGCACAGGCGGCGAGACACAAAAGCAGAGCGAGAGGGGAAACGGCGCGCATCACTTTCTCCAACCCCGCAACGCCCGACTCGTTGCGTCCTAACCGATTTCGCTGACCAGCAATTTGTCGATCTTGCGGCCGTCCATGTCGACGATCTCGAACCGCCACCCTTGCTCGACAAAGGTTTCGCCCTCGGTCGGCAGGTGCTTGAGCACGGCCAGCGCCAGGCCGGCGACCGTCGCGAAATCGCGATCCTCGGGCAATTCGATATCGATCCGTTCGGCCAACGAATCGGCGGCCATCTGGCCCGACACCAACAACGACCCGTCCTCGCGCACGACCACACGGTCCTCGCCCATATCGTCCGGCCCGCGAACATCGCCGGCAATCGCCGCCAGCAGATTGGCGGGGGTCACGATCCCTTCGAAATGGCCATATTCGTCATGGACGAAGCCCATTGGCACTTCGGCACCGCGCAGCAGCGTCAGCGCATCCATGGCGTCGACCTGATCGGGCAGGACAGGCGCCTGTTTGGCCAGCGCGTGCAGATCGATCGGCCGCCCGTCGATCAGGGCGGCGACGACATCGCGAGCCTGGACCACGCCGACCACCGCGTCGATCGATCCGTCCGCCACCGGCAGGCGCGTATGCCGCGTCGCGCGCAACGTCTCCCGAACCGCCTCGACCGGGAGTGAAAGGTCGAGCCAGTCGACCTCGGTTCGCGGCGTCATGATTTCACGCACCGGCCGATCGGCCAATCGCACCACGCCGGAGATGATCGAGCGTTCATGCTCCTCAATCACGCCCGAACGCGCCGCCTCCGTCGCGATCAGGTGCAGTTCCTCCGCCGTCACACGATTTTCAGCTTCCCGGCTGAGGCCCAGGATCTTGAACACCAGCCCGGTGGTCGAATCGAGCAGCCAGACCAAAGGCGCCGCCACGACCGAGATGCCGCGCATCGGAATTGCGATCCACGAGGAAATCGCCTCTGGCGAACGCAGCGCGAATTGCTTGGGCACCAGCTCGCCGACGATCAGCGAGAGATAGGTCGTGATGCCGATGACGATGGCGAAGCCCAGCGTATCGGACAATTCGGCGCTCACGCCCAGCGCCTCCAGCCGCGCGGCCGTCGGCACGCCCAGGCTGGCGCCGGAATAGGCGCCGTTCAGAATGCCGATCAGCGTGATACCGATCTGAACCGCCGACAGGAATTTGCCCGGATTCTGCGCCAGCAACAAGGCGGCGGTCGCCCCCTTCCTGCCGGCGCGCGCCATCGATTCCAGCCGCGCGCGACGCGCCGACACCAGCGCCAGCTCGCTCATCGCGAAAACGCCGTTCAACGCGATCAGCGCCACGATGATGACGCAGTCGATCCAGGGAAAGGGGGGAAGCGGGTCCATTGCGGGCAGTGAGCGCCATAGGGCAGAACGGTCCAGCGATACAACCTTTCATCCGAACATCCTGTCGCTCATTTCCGGTTCAGTGCGGATGCGGAACAAGCCGCTGTCGAGCGTGTTGCACCGCTCAGAGAACGACCGACAAACTGCAAACGGAGGAAAGAACATGCGTCTGGCCCAACGCCTGAGCATCGCAACTGCCATCGCCGCGCTGGGCATCACCAGCGCGTGCGTGACCGACCCCGTCACCGGTGAGCGCAGCATCTCAAAGGCCGCGATCGGCGGCTTGGGCGGCGCGTTTGGTGGCTATCTGCTCGGCGACATCGTCGGGGGGCGCCGCGATCGCACCGAAAAGATTCTCGGCGCGGGGATCGGCGCGCTCGCGGGCGCGGGCGTCGGCGCCTATATGGACCGCCAGGAACGCGAACTGCGTCAGCAGACCGCCGGCACTGGCATCGACGTAGTGCGCCAGGGCGACGAACTGGTGCTCGACATGCCGTCGGGCATCACCTTCGATTTCGACAGCACCGCCATTCGGCCGCAATTTCGCCAGACGCTGGATCAAGTGGCCGACACGCTGAGCCGTTACGACCAGACCTATGTCGATGTTTACGGCCATACCGATTCGGTCGGGTCGGACGCTTATAATCAGGGACTGTCCGAACGGCGCGCATCGGCGGTCGCCGATTATCTGGTGACGCGCGGCGTCCAGTCGGCGCGCCTGGGCACGCGCGGTTTCGGCGAGACCCAGCCGGTCGCGCCGAACGACAGCGAGGAAGGTCGCGCGGAAAACCGCCGCGTCGAGATCAAGCTGGTGCCGATCACGCAGAACGATCTGCGCTGATCCCAGCCGGGGCGGGAATGGTCGGTTCGACCGCCCGCCCCGCCTTATCGGCGCGTTACGAAAAACGATCGCAGCAGCGCTGCGGCGTCCCCCTCCCCGATGCCGGCATAGATTTCCGGCCGGTGGTGGCAGGTCGGCTGCGTGAAAAAGCGCGGACCATGGGCCACGGCACCGCCCTTGGCATCGTCGGCGCCATAATAAAGCCGCCGGATACGCGCATGGGCGATCGCACCCGCACACATCGCGCACGGCTCAAGCGTGACCCACAGGTCGCAATCCTCCAGTCGCTCACGCCCCAATGCCCTGGCCGCAGCGCGGATAGCGACGATTTCGGCATGTGCCGTCGGATCGTGCGTCGTGCGCGGCGCATTCGACCCGATCGCGACCACGGCGCCGCCGAGCGTCACGACAGCGCCGACCGGCACTTCACCGGCACGTGCCGCCGCTGCCGCCGCATCGAGCGCGACGCGCATCGGCGGCGGCAGGCGAAAGGGTGATGGAATGGCGTCCCCCGTTATTGCTGCGGATCGCCCGCCTTTTCGACTTCCAGCGTCGGCACTTCGACCGTGCGATTGGTCGTGCCCAGTTCGACGCGGCCGACATCGGCCTTGAACTCCGGCGCCTGCACCACGCCCGGTCGGGTCTGGTCGATGCTGACCATGCCCAACGACATCAGGACCACGATCACCAGGACGGCAACGCCCAGAATGGCCAACAGCGTTCGCATCGGATATCCCCTTTCAGAATTGAAACGTCACCGCAACAACGCCGCCGCGCATGGCAAGTTGCGTGTCGGTGGTTGACGCGCCCGCCATGACGGGGTAGTGGCGCGGCCTTTCCGGGCCAACCCGAAATCAGGATTGAACATCATGTCGCGCATTTGCGAGCTGACCGGCAAGGGCCGGCAGGTGGGACACAATGTGTCGCACGCCAATAACAAGACCAAGCGGACCTTCCTGCCAAACCTGCAGAATGTCACGCTGATGTCGGATTCGCTTGAAAAGAGCGTTCGTCTGCGCGTGTCCACGCACGGCCTGCGTTCGGTCGAGCATGTCGGCGGACTGGACAACTGGCTGGTGAAGACGCGGGACACCGACCTGTCGCTGCGCGCACGTCGCCTCAAGCGCGAAGTGTCGAAGAAGCTGGCGGGCAACGCCGCCGCCTGATCCGATAGGGATCGGCTGCGTGAAATGAGCGCCGTTCCCGTGTGGAACGGCGCTCTTTCGTATGTCATTTTATCAGCGCGAATTTAAGAAGCAGGCTTTGCTGGAGCGCGAACTGGTTGTCGTCGCTGACCAGCCAGATGATCGTGCGACCATGTTCCTGCGTGACCGCCAGACCTTCGAAATTATCGTGCAGCGTCGGCGGCGCCAGCCGGGCAATCACGCGGCCCCTCACGGAAGCGCCAGACCGGATTGCGCCGCGATCGACCACGCTCAGCGCATTTGAAAATGCCAGCGGCAATTCGAATGCGCGGTTCAGGACCAGCAGGCGGCCATCGGGCAACACCGCCGCGTCGGTCGGCTGCATCCCCGCAGGCGGATAATAGGTAAAGGCGAACCCCCGGTCGAACCCGCGCGAAGGATCGGCGAAATAAACCGCCCTGCGCCCGCGTGAACCGCGCCTTGGCCGCGTGCCTTCGCTTAGCGCCACCAGCCCGCCATCGGGCATCCGTACCAGCGATTCGGCACCACCATTTTCGCGCCAGCGGGCCATCGCACTCGGCGCCGCGCGCGCCGTCGCGCGTTTGAAGCGCGCATCATATTGCCAGATTTCGTTCGTCCGCTCGAAACCGACCCAGATTCGCCCCGTGGCGAGATCGACCGCCAGCGATTCGCTGTCGCGATCCTGTTTCTGCCAGCCGCTGCCCGGCCCCGCAGGCAGCGACGAATAGCGGATTTCGGACAACGCAACACCGCCGCGCCAGCGGAAGTCCAGGATATTACCACCATCGTTCAGCAATGTGATCCGGTCCCCCCGCACGCGGATCGCCGAATAACCGCCGGTGCCGGTGCCACGCTCGATCAGTCGGATACCGCCAAGATACAACAACTGACCGACCTGTCGCCGCGCAGGCTGCCCCGGCACCAGGTCAACCGGTTTCGCGAGAAGGCGATTGTCGCCCGGCAGGTCCAGCCGCACCGCGCCCGAATAGCTCGGCACGAACAGCACACACAGCAGCACGGAAACGGCGATACGCATCAATCCGGCCCTAATCAGCACGACGTTCCGGCTCAACCACGGGTTTAGCTGAACAATTGCTAACAGCTGCATTCAGGCTCGGCTCAATGCGACTCGGCCATAAAGGCTTCAACGGTGGTGAGGTGCGATTCGCCAATCCGCCGAAACGGATTTGAAACACGGCACGAGGAGAATAAAAATGTTCAAGCAGCTGACGCTTGCCGCCGCCGCGCTGACGATGGGAACGACCGCTCTCGTCGTGCCGACGGCCCCCGCCCAGGCTCAGGGCTATTACGGTTATGAACCGGGCTATTACGGCCAGCGCTATCGCGACCGCCGCGGCTATAATGATCGCCGTTATTATGGCAACGACCGCCGCTATTATCGCAATCGGGCGCGTGAGCGTTGCAACGACGGCGATGGGGGCACGATCGTCGGCGCGATTGCAGGCGGGCTGCTGGGCAACCAGATCGCGGGTCGCGGCGACCGGACGCTCGGCACGATCATCGGCGGTGGCGTCGGCGCGCTGGCCGGCCGCGAAATCGATCGGTCGGACCGTCCCGGCTATTGCCGCCGCTGATCCAGACATCTCTCTCCAGTCGCGTAACGAGAGAGTCCCTCGCGTAGTGTATCGAGGGAAGAAGGCCGGTCCCCACGGGACCGGCCTTCTGCTTTTGCGGCGAGGGCAAATGCCCGCCGGTCGTCAATACATGTGCTGGCCGCCATTGATGCTCAGCGTCGATCCGGTCACGAAACCGGCGTCGTCGGCGCACAGAAATGCGACGCCGCGCGCGATTTCCTGTGCCTGACCCAACCGGCCCACCGGCACCTTGGCAACGATCTTTTCCAGCACGTCGGCGGGCACCGCCGCCACCATGTCGGTGTCGATATAGCCGGGCGCGATCGCATTGACGGTCACGCCGAAACGCGCACCTTCCTGCGCCAGCGCCTTGGTAAAGCCATGGATGCCCGATTTCGCGGCGGCATAATTGACCTGGCCATATTGGCCCGCCTGGCCGTTGATCGAACCGATATTGACGATGCGACCCCATTTGCGTTCGCGCATCCCGGCAAACACCGCCTTGGCCATGTTGAAGCAACCGCCAAGATTGGTGTCCATGACCTCCTTCCACATCTGGTAGCTCATCTTCAAAATCGTGCCGTCGCGCGTGATGCCCGCATTGTTGACGAGAATGTCGACCGGGCCGAGTTCTTCGGCCACCTGCGCGGCGCCGGCCTGACAGGCATCGAAATCGGCCACGTCCCACTTATATGCCTTGATGCCGGTGCGTTCTGTGAACGCCCGCGCGCGTTCATCATTGCCGGCATAGTTGGCGGCGACGGTGACGCCCGCTTCATGGAGCGCAAGGCTGATCGCCTCACCGATTCCGCGTGTTCCTCCGGTGACGATCGCGACGCGAGTCATGCATCTCTCCTGCTCGTTTACGGGACCGCCATTCGGCCCTCATCAAACGAACGCGGCCTAGCCCTGGTCGATCCACCCGGCAAGTTCGCGAGCGACCAGCGCACGTAACATTTCATTGCCGACGTTGCTGTCATTCAGGCATGGAAGATAGGCGAAACGCTCGCCACCGGCTTCCTCGAAACTTTCCCGCCCGCGGATCGCCAGTTCCTCCAGCGTCTCCAGACAGTCGGCTGAAAAGCCGGGTGCAAAGATCGCGACGCGGCGCGTGCCTGCCTTCGCCAGTTCGACCAGCACTTCGTCGGTCGCGGGACCAAGCCATTTGGCCGGGCCGAAGCGCGACTGGAACGAGATGGTCAGCGGCCGCCCCATCGCCTCGCCCAACAGGCGCGCGGTCTTCTGGCAGTGGCAGTGATAGGGGTCACCCAGCTCCAGCGTGCGCCGGGGCATTCCGTGGAAACTGGCGATCAGCACGTCAGGCTCGAAATCCAGCGCCGCCAGCCCCGCCTCGATCGAGGTCCTGAGCGCCGCGATATAGGCCGGATCATCGTAGTAGGGCGGCAGCGTGCGGATTGCCGGTTGCCAGCGCATCGTCGCCAGATGGGCGAACGCCCTGTCATTGGCGGTCGCCGTGGTCGCAGCCGAATATTGCGGATAAAGCGGCGCCAGCAACACGCGGTCGCACCCGGCATCCTTCAACGCCTGAAGCCGCGATGCGATCGACGGATTGCCGTATCGCATCGCATAATCGACCATTACGCCGGGGCCGAAGCTGTCCTTCATCGCCGCCGCCTGCGCCCGCGTGATCGCCGCCAGCGGCGAGCCGGCATCGGTCCAGACCTGCTGATAGGCATGGGCCGACTTTTTCGGTCGCGTGGTCAGCACCGCGCCGCGCAGGATCGGCTGCCAGACGATCTGCGGGATCTCGACCACGCGCGGGTCGGACAGGAACTCCTTGAGGTAGCGCCGCACCGATTTGGTATCGGCGCCGTCGGGCGTACCCAGGTTGATGAGCAGGACACCGACCCGGCGGGCGGGGATCGCGGGATGATCGACAGGACGCTGCATCACGGATTCGCCGGATCGAGCGGCAGGCGGCGCAGGCGAAGACCGGCGACCGCCGCCACCGCGTTGGCGATCGCGGGCGCGACCGGCGGCACTGCCAGCTCGGACACGCCGCCCGGCTCCGCCTCGCTGCGGATCAGTTCGACGGTGATGTCGGGAATATCGCTCATCATGGGCAGATGCAGATCGGTAAGCGTGCGCGCCTGTGCAACCCCGTCCTTATACCCGGTCGCGCATCCCAGCGCCTGTGCCAGGCCGAAGATCAACCCGCCTTCCACAAGTTGCAGCACGATATCGGGATGGACGACGCGCCCGCAATCCACCGCTGCCACCAGTCGCGAACAGCGCACCCGCCCGCCCTCGACCGACGCCTCCGCCAGCACGGCGATATGCGACCCGCGAAAACTGTGCGCGGCGATCCCCTGCCCGCTGCCCATGATGCCCCCCTGCCATCCGCCAAGCGATGCGACGGTGTTCAGGCAATTGGCAAGGCGCGGTTGCTGGCCCAGCATACGGATACGGAAATAGCTGGCATCGAACTCGGCGCGGCGCGCCAGCTCGTCGATCAGGCTTTCCGCGAAGAAGCAGGTATAGCCATGCGCGCCACCGCGCAGATGCCCCACGGTCGCGCCAATCGCGGCGGGGTGGTGGTCAACGGCCCAGTTCGGAATGCCATAGAAAGGCGCCGCCCCGGCCACCGCCGCTGCATCACCCGCGCGCGCAGGCAGCGTCAGCGACAGGTCGGCGACCCCCTCCCCCGCCATCAGCCGTTCGGCGAGCGGCCGTCCCAGCGCGGGCGCGGCGACCGCTGAATGCCACGCGGTCACACGGCCATCGCGTTCCATCCGCGCGGTCATGCGCGCATGGGCGGGCGGGCGAAATCGGTCGCGGATGCAATCCTCGCCCCGGCTGTAGCTCAATTGCACCGGACGCCCGACCTGTTGCGCCAGCAATGCCGCCTGTTCGGCAACCAGCGTGTCGAGACCAGCGCCGAACCCGCCGCCGACCTGCATCGGGATGATCGTCACCGCATCCTCGGCCAGCCCCGTAATCCGCGCCGCCGACGCGCGTGCCGCCGCCGGGGCCTGCGTCGCCAGCCACAGCCGCAGCCGCCCGTCTTCGAACCAGGCGGTGGCCGCCGATGGCTCGATCGCGGCGTGCAGGCCGGGGGCGGTGCGATAATGTGCGCGAAACAACCGCCGCCCGGTCAACATCGCATCGGGATCGCCGATGGCGGATATGCGCGCGCCCTGCTTTGCCAAAGCCGTCGACAGCGCGGCGTCGATCCCGTCGTCGCTCAGCGGGTCGACGGTCTCGAAACGGGGCGCCACGGCGTCGAGCGCCCGCCGCGCGGCAAAGCTGTCGGTCGCGATTGTCGCAACCCATCGTTCATTGGTGACGACGCGGATCGCGCCGGGCACGCTATCCGCCGCCGGAATGTTCGCGCCGATCAGCCGTGTCTGCCCCAGCGGACCTTGCCGGATCGCGGCAAAGACCATGCCGGGCAGGCGGATATCGGCCGCGAAGTTCGCGCTGCCGTCCAGCTTGGCCGGGCTGTCGAGCCGGGTCACAGACGTGCCCGTCAGGCGATGGTCCTCATCGCTTCGCAGCACGGGGCGATCGGGCGGCGTCAGGCCGCTCGCCTCGACCGCCAGTTCCCCCAGGCGCAGACGCCGGTCGCCCGACACGACGAATCCGTCGCGCGTCACGCACTGCTCGGGCGACACCCCCCAACGCGCCGCCGCCGCCGCAATCAGCAACGCGCGCGTCGCCGCCGCCGCTTCGCGCAGCGGAAGCTCGAACTGACGGAGTGATGACGAGCCGCCCGTCAGCATCAGCCGCGCGCGCCGCGCCCCGGCATAGGCAGGCAATGTCGGCAGCCGCGCGTCGACGCCGCCGAACAATTCCGCAGCCGCCAACGGATTGGCATGGGCGGGACCGATCGTCGCGGGTTCGACGCCGACGGTGCGCCAGTCGGCGCCGATTTCATCGGCCACCACCTGCGCCAGGGTCGTGAAAACACCCTGACCATGTTCGACCACCGGAATGGCGACGGTCAGCCGCCCGTCCTCAGCCAGTCTGATCCACGCGCCAAAGCCTTGTTCGTCCTCGCGAACGGGCGCGGGCGGCGGGAAGCGGCGCGGCCACATGCCCCATGCGGCGACGATGCCCAAGCCGACGCCGCCGCCGATCAACAGCCGCCGTCGGGTCAACGTGTTCATGTCATGTCGTGCCATCGCGTGCCGTCTATCGCGCCCGCCGCATGGGCGCCAGCATCAGCGAAGCGGCTTTGCCAGCACCACGAACGCAAGCGCGTCGGTGCGGGGCACGCCGAACCGCGTGTCGCCATAGGGGAACGGCCGCGCTTCCCCGGTCCGGCAATAGCCGCGCCGCTCATAATAAGCGATCAGTTCGCCACGCTGACGAATGACGGTCATCTCGATTGCGTCGGCATCGAACAGCGCGCGAGCCGTCATTTCCGCCTCGGCCATCAGCAATCGGCCCAATCCGCGCGCCTGCCAATCGGGGCGGACGGTCAACATGCCCAGATAGGCAGCGTCGGGTGACTTGCGCTCGATCGCGACGCATCCGGCGATGTCATCATCGGTCTCAGCCAAAATCATCCGCTGATCGGGGTCGCGCAGTAATTCGGCCAGTGCGTCGGGGTCGGTGCGCTGCCCATCCAGCAGGTCCGCCTCATGCGTCCAGCCTATGCGGGCCGCGTCGCCGCGATAGGCGCTTTCAACCAGTGCATGGATCGCGGCAATGTCGTCGCGGATCGCGAAGCGGAAGCGAAAGGACATGTTGGGCGGGAGCGTCCGCGGGATATGGTGGAAGGGACTGGATTCGAACCAGTGTACGCTCACGCGGGCAGATTTACAGTCTGCTGCCTTTAACCACTCGGCCACCCTTCCATGGGGCCGCTCCTAAAAGCGAGGGCGCCCCCTAGCCCTTGGCGATCGGGCTTGTCAACGCCGTTGCGCGACGCGGCGTCACGCAATAGCAACGCGGCGAAACCAAAACGTCATTTCGGGAATCCACGGCAACATGCGCCTTGTCCACCTGCTCACTGCAACTGCGCTCGTCGCCACGCCGCTCGCCGCGCAACAGGCGCCTGCCCCCGACTTCGCCCGGATCGTGGACGAAGGCACGCATCAGAGCCAGGTGATGACGCTAGCACAGCACATGACCGACGTGATCGGCCCGCGCCTGACCAATTCCCCCGCGATGCGGCAGGCAGAGGACTGGGCCGTCGCCAGGTTCCGCGACATGGGCCTGTCGAACGCGCGCAAGGAGGGATTCGATTTCGGGCGCGGATGGTCGATCGAGCGGTCCAGCGTGCGGATGGTTACGCCGCGTGCGATCCAGCTTACCGCCATTCCCATCGCATGGACTCCGCCGACCCAAGGCATGGTGAGCGCGCCCATCGTCGTCGCGCCGATGACGAAGCAGGAACATTTCGCGGCATGGCGCGGCAAGCTGGCGGGCAAGATCGTGCTGATTTCCGCACCGGGCAACGCGAAGGAGCCGGGAGAGGCTGCTTTCAAGCGCCTGTCGGGCGAAGACCTCGCCAAACTCGACACGTTTCGGGAGCCGACCTTCGATCCCCAGCGCATCCGCACCCGCGAACCGGGCCTGACGTTCGAGGACGATCTGGATGCATTTCTGAAAGCCGAAGGGGCGCTGGCCTTTGCGCGCATCTCCTATCGCGACAACAAGCTGTTGCACGGCGAGGGCTATATGCACCGCACCGGCGCGTCGCTGCCCGGCGTCGAGATCGCGGCCGAGGATTACCGACGGCTGGCGCGCCTCGCCGCCATTGGCCCTGCGCCGACGCTGGAAATCCTGAGCGACGTGAAGTTCGACGACAGCGACCCCCAGGCATATAACATCCTCGCCGACATTCCCGGCACCGACGCCGGGGCGGGCTATGTCATGGCAGGCGCGCATTTCGACAGCTGGGTCGCGGGCGACGGCGCCACCGACAATGCCGCCGGTTCGGCGATGGTGATGGAAGCTGCCCGCATCCTGAAAGCGATCGGCGTGCGGCCAAAGCGCACGATCCGCTTCGCCCTGTGGAACGGAGAGGAGCAGTCGCTCTACGGCAGCATTGCCTATATCGAGAAATATCTGGCGCGCCGCCCGGCACCCGCCGCGCCGCAGAATTCCGACCAGAATTATTACGGCCAGGCCGAACGCTTCCCCGTCACGCCGCTGCCCGGCTATCGCAACCTTGCCGCGTATTTCAACATCGACAACGGTTCGGGCAAGCTGCGGGGCATCTATGCCGAGAACAACGCCGCCGCCGTGCCGATCCTGCGCGAATGGCTGGCGCCCTTTGCGCCCATGGGTGCGGGCGATGTCGTGTTCGGGCGCACCGGCGGCACCGACCATCAATTCATGGCCGCGATCGGCCTGCCCGCGTTCCAGTTCATTCAGGACCCTCTGGACTATTCCAGCGTCACCCATCATTCGGGCGCCGACACCTTCGACCATCTGAAGGGGCCGGACATGCGACAGGGTGCAATGGTGCTGGCGTGGATGCTGCTGAAGGCCGCGAATGCCGAACAGCCGCTGCCGCGCAATCCCGTGCCCCGCCAGCCGCTGCCGACCGATCCGTTTCAGACCCCCGACCCCAATGCCGAGTAAGCGATAACATCATGGCCCGACGCGGACATCGCCCTTCCCAGGCCCCCGGCAACCGGCCCCGTTTCTGGGGCCGTCACGCCGTGCTGGCGGCACTCGCCAATCCCGAGCGGCAGGTCCGCAAGCTGTGGGGCACGCGTGAAGCGCTGGCCAATCTTGACCTGCCGCCCGTGCTGCCCATCACCTATGCCGACGTGGCCGATCTGGGGCGCCTGGTGCCGTCGGACGCGCCGCATCAGGGCATGGTGATCGAGGTCGATCCGCTGGACGACCTGTGGCTGGGCGAAGTGCTGGAACGCGGGGCCGATGATCGCCGTCCGATCGTCATCCTCGATCAGGTGACCGACCCGCACAATGTCGGCGCGGTGCTGCGGTCGGCCGCGGCGTTCGACGCGCTGGCGATCGTGACGCAGGACCGGCACGCCCCGCCCGAAAGCGGCGCGCTGGCAAAGGCTGCGTCTGGCGCACTGGAAATCGTGCCGTGGGTCCGCGTCGTCAATCTGGCGCGCGCGATGGAAGAGATCGCGGAGGCCGGTTACTGGCGCGTCGGCCTGACCGGCCACACCCAGACGCCACTCAACGAGGCGCTGGGCAGCGGGCGCATCGCGCTGGTGCTGGGCGCCGAGGGCGAGGGGATGCGCCAGAACACCGCCGCACATTGCGACGTTCTGGCGCGACTGCCCATCAGCCCGCGCGTCGAGAGCCTGAACGTGTCAAATGCTGCGGCAATCGCGCTCTACGCCGTCGCAACACAAGGCTGAGGCGGATCAGTCCTCCTCGGCGATCCGCACGCGCAGCCCGTCGAGCGCGGCGGTGAACTGAAGCTGGCACGACAGGCGCGAGCTTTCGTTGCGATCCGACGATGCGTCGAGCAGGTCATCCTCATCCTCGCTCATCGCGGGCAGCCGGTCGACAAAGGCGGAGTCGACATGAACGTGGCACGTCGCGCATGAACAGCACCCGCCGCACAGCGCCAGCAATTCGTCAAAGCCGTTGTCGCGAATGACCTCCATAACCGACAGGCCCACTTCGCCCTCGACGGCGCGCTCTTCTCCACCACGGGTAACGACGATAAGCTGGGGCATTGGTTTCTCCTGCGATCGGGCGGCAAATGCAGCGCCGGCGCGCGACTTTCAAGGGATGCTGGAATGGGATTGAGCGCGGAACAGTTGCGCGACGACCTGAACGCGCTGGCCGCGATCGAACCCGCCATTGCTGCGGCAATCGGGCGTGTCGGCTATCCCGAACCGCGCATCCGCGACCGGGGTGTCGCCACGCTGTTGCGAACGATTGTCGGGCAACAGGTCAGCTACAAGGCCGCCGATGCGGTCTGGTTGCGGCTGGAGGCGGCACTTGGCGACGCCGCCGACACCGCCGCATGGGTCGCCGCCAGCGACGAAACGCTGCGCGCCGCCGGCCTGTCGCGCCAGAAAATGGGTTATGCCCGCAGCCTTGCCGGGCTGGTGCAGTCAGGCGAACTCGACCTCGCCAACCTGCCTGCCGACGACGAAGCGGCGGTGACCGAACTGGTCAAGGTCAAGGGCATCGGTCGCTGGTCGGCGGAAATCTACCTGCTGTTCGCAGAGGGCCGCCGAGACATCTGGCCGGCGGGCGACCTCGCCGTCCAGATCGAGGTCGGCCGCATCATGGACCTGCCCGAACGCCCCTCCGAAGCCGCCACACGCGAGATCGCCGAACCCTGGCGACCGTATCGGGGCGCGGCCGCCATCTTCACCTGGCACCATTATCGCAGCGACATGGGCGTGATCTAACCCGCAAAGCTCCGCGGATCACCACCGATCCGGCCGCCCGGATCATCCATCGCGGCAATCGCCTGCATGTCGGCGTCGTCCAGCGTCACCTTCGCCGCAGCCAGATTGTCGCGTGCGTGGTCTTCGTCTGACGCCTTGGGGATGACCGAGAGGCCAAGCGCCAGATGCCACGCCAGTATCACCTGCGCGGGGCTGACACCATGCTTCTCCGCGATGGCGACAATGCGCGCGTCTTTCATCGTCGCGCCCTGCCCAAGCGGACTCCAGCTTTGCGTGACGATGCCGCGTTTGGCGTGAAAGGCGCGGGCCTCGGCCTGCTGGAAATGGGGATGCAGTTCGATCTGGTTGACGGCGGGCACGACGCCGGTTGCGTCGATAATGCGATCCAGATGTTCCGGCAGGAAATTGGAAACGCCGATCGACTTGACCTTGCCTGCGTCGCGCAATTCGATCAGCCGTTTCCAGGCACCGAGATACTGGTCGTTTTGCGGCACCGGCCAGTGGATCAGATACAGGTCGACGAAATCTCGCCCCAGCAGCGCCAAGCTTTCATCCAGCGCCGCTTCCGGGTCGCCCTGCCGGTCATTCCACAACTTGGTGGTCAGGAACACGTCCTCAACGCCCGACAGCCCCTCTCCCACACCGCGCTCATTGCGATAGATCGCGGCGGTGTCGATCAGGCGATAACCCATGTCGAACGCCTTGCGGACGATCAGCGCAGCGGTGGCCTCGGCGATCTGCCACGTTCCGAAACCCAATGCGGGCATATGGCGGCCGTCATTCAGCTCGATCATCGTTGATCCTGTGGCGATTGAGATACGCGACCCCAATGCATCAGGCGGCGCTTTGTTGCCGCGCGGCCCATTCACGTCGCGCGCAGTGCGCGGAGCCTGACCCCGATCGTCCGGTTTCGCTTTCAAGTGTCATGGTTCGGCATTACACTTGGGCGAACTGGAGGGACCGATGGGCATTCTCGATTTTCTGAAAAAGCAGTTCGTCGACGTCATCGACTGGGTGGAGGCGCCGGGCGACCTGGCGATCCGCTATCCCATGCAGGACCGCGAAATCCAGAACGGAGCGGTCTTGACCGTGCGTGAGGGGCAGGTCGCGTTCTTCTATAATGAAGGACAGATGGCCGACGCGTTCGGTCCGGGCCAGCACACGCTGAATACCGCCAACCTGCCGCTGATGACCGCGCTGCAAAACTGGGACAAGGGCTTCCAGTCGCCGTTCAAGGCCGATGTGCTGTTCTTTTCGCAAAAGGAGCAGGCGGGCCTGAAATGGGGCACGTCGCAGCCAGTGACGGTGCGCGACAAGGAGTTCGGCCCGCTCCGCATCCGCGCCTTTGGCGGCTACAGCTTCCGCGTGGAGGAACCGCCGGTGTTCCAGGCCAAGCTGATGGGCACGCTGGAACGCGTGCGCGTCGGCGATGTCGAGGGACAGTTGCGCTCCGCCATCGCGACGCAACTGGCGACCTCGCTCGGCCGCAGCGAGTTCGGCTTTGTCGACATGGCCGCCGATCAGGCCGCGATGTCGGAACGGCTGCGCGAAATGGTGCAGCCCGCCTTCACGCAATGGGGTCTCAGCTGCCAGACCTTCTTTGTCGAAAGCCTGTCGCTGCCCGACGAGGTGCAGAAATATCTCGACAAGGCATCGTCGATGCGGGTCGTCGGCGACCTCGACCGCTTCGTGAAGTTCCAGAGCGCCGATGCCATCGAGAAGGCGGCCGGTGCCGAGGGCGGCGTTGCCGGCATGGGCGTCGGCGCCGGTGCGGGCATGGCGCTGGGACAGGCAATGGCGGCGGGGCTGGGCGGCGGCAACACCGCCAGCGGCGCGGGCACCGTTGCCGGGGCGGCCGGCGGCGATGACCCCTATGTCCAGATCGAAAAGCTGCACAAGCTGCTGAGCATCGGCGCGATCAGCCAGAGCGATTTCGACGCCAAAAAGGCCGAACTGCTCGGCCGCATCCGTTAAGGGGAAGCCCCTTCCGCACGTGCGGAAGGGGCCGGGGCCGCATGTCATGTTGACTTTATCCTGCCCCAATTGCGGGGCGCCCGTCACGTTCCGGTCGGCCGCGCTGCCGACGCGGGTTTGCGACAACTGCCGGTCGATGCTGGTCCGCAGCGACGATGGCGTCGGCATCGCCGGGGAACAGGCCGCCCTGCCCTTTGACGTCAGCCCGATTCAGATCGGCACGCGCGGGCGGTTTGCGGATCGCGCGTTCGAGGTAATCGGCCGCGTGCGCTGGTCATGGGACGACGGGTCGTGGAACGAATGGCTTTGCCTGTTCGAGGGCGATCGCCACGGCTGGCTGGGCGATGCGATGGGTCAGTTCATGATGACCTTCGAACGGCCGCTGGACGGCATCGGCTCGGACGAACTCAACCGCATCGCGCGCGGCAGCCCCGCCATCCCCGGCCGCCGCGCGGTGGTCGAGGGTCAGGAAATGACGATCGCCGACGCGCGCGACGTGACCTGCATCGCCGCTGAGGGCGAATTGCCGTTCACAGCACCACCGGGCTGGGCGATCTATTCGGTCGATCTGCGCGCGCCCGACGGCCGCCTCGCCAGCCTGCAGAGGAAGGGCGATCAGGCATGGTTCTATGACGGGCGCTATGTGACGCTGGCCGAGTTGAAGGCAACCGGGCTGCGCGCGATCGAGGGCTGGACGATGCCGCAATATGGCTGACGCGCCCGCCGCCACCGCGCTTTCCTGCCCCAATTGCGGCGGCACGATCACGCTGCGCGCCGCCGGTCATTCGGTGACGGTCGCGTGCGAATATTGCGCCAGCATTCTGGATGTCAGCCAGCCAGAAGTGCGTCTGGTCACGCGCCACCACGAAAAGACGGCCCGGTTGGCCATTCCGCTCGGCGCGCGGGGCACGCTGGACGGCGTCGAGTGGGAAATGGTCGGCTGGATGGCGCGCAGCGACAGCGGCTATCCGTGGCAGGAATTCCTCCTGTTCAATCCCTATCACGGGTATCGCTGGCTGATCGAACAGCGCGGCGGTTGGAGCCTGGGCGAACAGTTGACGGTGACGCCGACCGGCGGATCAAACGGCCTGACCGTCGATGGGGAAACATATCAACCCTTTTTCGCCAACGGCACCGCGCGTGTCGATGATGTGGTGGGCGAGTTTTACTGGCGCGTCCGACGCGGTGACACGGTTCGCACCGATGACTGGGTGCGCCCCGGCAGCATGTTGTCGCGCGAGGCGGATGACCGCGAAGTCAGCTGGTCCCGCTCACGCTGGTTGCCGCAATCGGTTGTCGTGCGCGCATTCGGCGTCACCGCCCATGGCCGCCCGTCGCCGCCGCTGCCGCATCAGCCATCGCCTGCGCGACCGTTCCTGAAATCGGCGATGGTCATTGCCACGCTGACCATCGCCGCCCTGGTCGTCGCCGCGATCGTGAGTGCGGGCGGCCGGACACTGTGGCAGGGGTCGGCCGATATCGCCGCCGATGGACGCGATCAGCAGATCACCGTCGGGCCGGTCGAACTTACCCGCCCGAAACAGCGGGTGCGCGTCGAGGCGGAAGTGCCCGCCTTGGCGAACGGCTGGGTCGACATGAACTATACGCTGGTCGATCGCAGCAATCAGGCGAGCTTCACCGCTTCCAAGACGGCCGAGCGATATTCGGGTCGCGATTCCGAGGGCGCCTGGAGCGAGGGATCGCGCCGCGCCAGCGCCGATTTCGCTGCCCTGCCCGCGGGCAGCTATGACCTGATCGTGGATTATAAGGGCAACAAGTGGGTCGACCCCGCGCGCGCGGGCGGCGGCTCCGGTTTCTGGAGCAATGCGCCGGCCGATGACGGCCAGCCCGACTGGCGCCGCGACGGTCCCACGCCGCGCGTCGAGATCGCGGTCGTCGCCCGCGGGGGCACCAGCGGCGGCGTATTCTTCGTCATGTTGCTGCTCATTCTCGCGCCGCTGGGCGTGGGCCTGCTGATCCACGCGCAGTTCGAACATGCCCGCCGCGCCGAAAGCGATTTCGCGCCCGTGAGTGATGAGGATTAAGCCCCATGCGAACCAGCAGCTTTCTCTACGCGCTGTGGTGCCTCGGCATGGTCGGGCTGTTCATGCTGGCAAGCGCCAATGCCTGGTCGCCCTTTGCCGACGGACGGCGCGGCGCACGCGGCAGCAGCGGCGGCGGCGTCATCTTCATCGGCGGCCCGAACCATAAATAAGGGGATTTTCAGATGGTCACGTCACTCGCAACCTTCCTCAACACCCTGCTCTACGCCGGGGTCGGCATTTTCGTTTTCCTCGTCGGATTTTTCATCCTCGACAAGCTGACGCCGGGAAAATTGTGGGCCGAGATTCACGACCAGCGCAATATCGGCGTCGCCATCGTCGCCGGCGCGATGGCGCTGGGCCTGGCGATCATCGTCGCCGCGGCAATTCATGGCTGACAGCGACCCGGCGGCAGCGCGAAAGGTCACGGCACCGGCGGGCGCGCTGCTCGTCTCGGCCTTTGTCGTCGCGACCTGTGGCCTGGTCTATGAACTGCTTGCCTCCACCATCGCCAGCTATCTGCTGGGCGACAGCGTTACCCAATTCTCGACCGTCATCGGCACCTATCTGTTCGCGATGGGGATCGGCAGCTGGTGCTCACGCTATGTGAAGCGCGGCGAGTTGCGGCTGTTCGTCCGCACCGAGTTGCTGATCGCGGTGATCGGCGGATCGTCGGCAGCGCTGTTGTTCATGCTGTTCCCGCTGGTCGAGCATTTCCGCATCGCGCTGTATGCCATCGTGCTGGCGATCGGATTTCTGGTCGGGCTGGAAATCCCGCTGCTGATCCGCATCCTGAAAGACTTCGATTTCCGGGAAACGGTCTCCAGCGTCCTGACCTTCGACTATGTCGGCGCGCTGGCGGCGTCGCTGTTGTTCCCGCTGGTGCTGATGCCGCATCTGGGCATGATCCGCACCGGCTTTGCCTTTGGCATCGCCAACGCCGCCGTCGCGCTCGCGCTGCTGCTGGCGCTGCCGCGCGGGCGGCGTATGCGGGGTGAGGTGGTGGCCGCCGTGCTGATCCTGATCGGCCTGTCGGGCGGCATGGTCGCCGCTGACGGCCTGCAACGCTGGGGCGAACAGGCAGGCTATGGGGAGCCGGTGGTCTATGCGCGGTCCAGCCGCTTCCAGCGGATCGTGCTGACCCGCCGGGGTGACGATCTGCGCCTGTATCTGAACGGCAATCTGCAATTCTCGTCGCGCGACGAATATCGCTATCACGAGGCGCTGGTGCATCCAGCCCTTGGCCGGGTGGCCGATCCGGCACGCGTGCTCATCATGGGCGGCGGCGACGGGCTGGCCGCGCGCGAGGTGTTTCGCCATCCCGGCGTGCGACAGGTGACGCTGGTCGACCTTGACCCCGAAATGACCGCGCTGTTCCGCGACACGCCGTCGCTGGCATCGCTGAACGGCGGCGCGTTGGCCGATGCGCGCATGACCGTCATCAACGCGGATGCCTTTCGCTGGGCGCGCGAGGCGACCGGCCAATATGACGCGATCGTCGTCGATTTCCCCGATCCGGTCGATTATTCGGTCGGCAAGCTATACACCGATAATTTCTATGCCCAGGTGCGTCGCCTGCTGGCGCCGGGCGGGATGATGGTGGTGCAGTCAACGTCGCCGCTGATCGCGCCCGATGCGTATTGGACCGTGGCGACGACGCTGGAGTCGGTGGGTTTCACGACGCGCGGCTATCACGCTTATGTGCCCAGTTTCGGCGAATGGGGCTTTACGCTGGCGTCGCTGGCGCCGATCCCGGCCGGCGCGCGCTTTCCCGATGGGCGGTTCCTGACCGCCGCCACCGAAGCGCCGCTGTTCGCCTTTCCCCCCGACATGGCGCGCCGCCCGGTCGAAGTGAACCGGCTGGACAACCAGTCGCTGGTGCGCGTGTTCGATGCCGCATGGGGCCGGTATGAAGGCTGACCGGCGCACCGCCATTGCCCTCGGGGCGGGCGCCGTGGCGACAGCGGGTGGCGGCGCGGCCATCGCCTTTCGCAGCACGCCCCTGCCCCCCGGCCCGGTCGAGGGCGCAACGCCGTCACGGGGGCACCGATTGCGGCAGGGTGATTTTCCCGCCCCGGCCCGCACCGAACGCGCGGGGATCGTCATCATCGGCGGCGGCATTGCCGGGCTGGCGGCCGGATGGACGCTTGCCGAAGCAGGCTTCACCGATTTCCGCCTGCTGGAAATTGAGGATGCGCCCGGCGGCAATGCCCGCAGCGGCGCGAATGCGGTATCCGACTATCCGCTCGGCGCGCATTACCTGCCCATTCCCAATCGCGAAGCGGTGGCGCTGCGGCGGATGCTGGCGCGGCTGGGCGTCATCACGGGGGAAGCCGACGGCCTGCCCGTCTATGACCCGGCACAGCTTTGCGCCGACCTTCAGGAACGGCTGCTCTGGCGGGGTCGCTGGCAGGAAGGGCTGGTGCCGACGACCGGCCTGACGCCACAGGACCGCACCGACCTGGCCCGGTTCGATACGCTGATGGCCGATGCCCGCCGGGCTATCGGCCGCGACGGCCGCCCCGCCTTTGCCACGCCGATCGCCTATAGCTCGCGCGACCCGGATTGGCTGGCGCTTGACCAGCAGAGTTTTGCCGCATGGCTGGATGCGCGCGGGCTGACATCCCCTCTGCTTCGCGCGCATGTCCGCTATGCGATGCGCGACGATTACGGGACCGAGCCGGATGCCGCATCGGCATGGGCGGGGGTGCATTATTTCGCCGGGCGACGCGGTCATGCGGCTGCGGGCGTGGCCGACAATGTGCTGACCTGGCCCGGCGGCAACGGGCATCTGGCGCAAGCAATGGCGACACGATTCCCCGATCGGATCGCCACTGGCCGGATCGTCCACCGCGTGATGCGGGAGGATGGCGGTGCCGTCATCGACAGTTTCGACATTGCAAAGGGCACGACCACGCGCATCCATGCCGACGCCGCCATATTGGCGACACCGCTGTTCATCACCTCGCGGCTTTGCGGCGAACCCGGCGACGTTTCGGCCTGCACCTATGCCCCCTGGCTCGTCGCCAATGTGACGGTCGCTCGGCCCCCGCGCGGGCCGGGCGTGCCGCTGGCGTGGGACAATGTGTCTTCGACCAGCGATTCGCTGGGTTATGTCGTGGCTACGCATCAGTCGCGCGCATTGCCCGGCGAGACGGTGCTCAGCTGGTATATGCCGCTATCGGACATGACTCCGGCGGTCGGGCGCTGCCTGCTGCTGGAGCGGTCCGCCGACGAATGGAAACGTATCGTTCGCGACGACCTGTTGACGATGCACCCCGATCTTGAGATCCGCGAGATCGCCCTGTCGCGCTGGGGCCATGCGATGATCCGGCCGACGCCGGGCTATATCTGGCAGAGGCGGCAGGGCTTCACGCCGCCGCCGCCGCCGCTCTATCTGGCGCATAGCGATCTGTCGGGGCTGTCGCTGTTCGAGGAAGCGCACTGGCAGGGATGCCGCGCGGCGGAGGGTGCGATGGCGCTTATCGGCCACGCGCATGAGGCGCTGACATGACGCCGCCACCCTATGACGGCGTGCACCTGATCGCCGACCTGACCGGCTGCACGGGGCTGGACGACGTGGCGCTGATCGAGCGCGCGTTACGCGCCGCGGCGTCGGCGGCGGGGGCGACATTGATCGAGCTTCGCCTGCACGCCTTTGGTCCCGGACAGGGCGTGACGGGCATGGCGCTGCTCGCTGAATCGCATATCTCGATCCATAGCTGGCCGGAACATGGCTATGCAGCGGTCGATATTTTCGTCTGCGGGCGCCGCTGCGACCCCCATGCCGCGCTGACGACGCTTGCGGATATGCTGCACGGTTCGGCGCAGCATATCCGCAGCATCAAGCGCGGCTTCGGTCTCGATCAGTCGGCGCCGACCAACTGGCGATAGGCGTCCTGCAATGCCGCCGCCGTATAGGGTCGCGCGATCAGGACCGCTCGGCTATCGCTGTCGACCGGATGCCCCTCACCCGCGATCAACAGCGGCAGGTCGCTCGACAAAGCGCGCAATTCGGCGATCATCTCGCCGCCAAGCGCCGCATCGACCACGGCAAAGCGGTAATCGCCCCGCGCGGCGCGCATCCTGCCCAATGCTTCCGCCGCCGTCGCCGCTGCATCGACCGCGACGCCCGATGCCGCCAGCGCCTCGGTCGCCAGTGCCCGGATGCCAGCATCCTGCTCACACACCAGCACCCGCGCCGACCGTCCCCGGTCGAGCACGTCGCGCGCCGCGCGCGCCAGCGTCTCGAAACTGAAAGGCTTGGCAACCATCTCAACGCCGGGGTCCAGCCGCCCGCCATGCATGATCGTGTTGCGGGTATAGCCCGACGTGTAGAGAACCCGCAGCGACGGCTGCTCGGCGCGCGCCGCATCCGCCAGTTCGCGACCTGACATGCCCGGCATCACGACGTCGGTGAACAACAGATCGACCGGCTGATCCTGCCGGGACAACAGCCGGAGCGCGGAGGGACCGTCATGCGCCTCGAGCACGCGGTAGCCCAGTTCGCGCAGGCACTCGACGGTATAGGCGCGGACATCGTCGTCATCCTCGCACACCAGCACGGTTTCGCGACGGCGGCTGACCTCCAGCCCCTGCACGATCGCCGGTTCCGCGTCGTTTTCAACTGCGGCGACCAATCGAGGCAGGTAGATGCGGATGGTCGTGCCCTGTTCGGCTTCGGAATAGATTTTCACATGGCCGCCGGACTGCTTGACGAAGCCATAGACCATCGACAGGCCAAGTCCGGTGCCCTTGCCCACCTCCTTGGTGGTGAAAAACGGCTCGAACGCGCGTTCGGCCTGTTCGCGCGTCATGCCGATGCCCGTGTCGGTCACGGCGATCATGACATAGGGACCGGGCGCAACCTCTGCATGTTGCGCGCTGTAACGCTCGTCCAGCACGGCATTGGCCGTTTCGATCGTCAGCCGTCCGCCATCGGGCATTGCATCGCGTGAATTGACGGCCAAGTTCAGGATCGCGCTTTCAAGCTGATGCGGATCGGCCTCGACACGCCACAGACCGGGCGCGCTGACGGTTTCGGTGCGGATCGTCTCGCCCAGCGCGCGCGCCAGCAGGTCGGCCATCGACGCGATCAGGCGGTCGACATCGATCGGTTTCGGTGCCAGCGGCTGGCGCCGGGAAAAGGCAAGCAGGCGCTGCGTCAGCGTCGCGGCCCGCTCCGCCCCCTTCATCGCGCCATCCAGTGCACGCTGCGCGCGAATGTCGCCGACATTCGCAGCGGTCAGCGCACGTTGGGCAATGCCGATATTACCCGTCACGATCGTCAGCAAATTGTTGAAATCATGCGCGATGCCGCCGGTCAGTTGCCCGACCGCTTCCATTTTCTGCGCCTGACGCAGCGCTTCTTCCGCCAGCATCAGCTTTTGCGTGCGTTCCTCGACCCGATCCTCCAGCGTCGCGGTCAATGCGCGCAATTCATCGCGCGTGGTTTTCAGGTCGTGAATGTCGGTGCAGGTGCCGAACCAGCGCGTGATCCGTCCGCTTTCGTCCCGCACGCATTTCGCGCGCCCCAGCACCCAGCGATATTCGCCGGAGCGATGGCGGAGCCGGTATTCGATTTCATATGGCTCGCCCGTGTCCAGGCTCTGGCGCCATAATTCCCATGCGCGCGGCTGATCGTCGGGGTGAAAAATCGCGTTCCACCCTTCCCCATCGGTTGAACCGTCGGCGACGCCCGTAAACTCATACCAGCGCGCATTGTAATAATCGTGATGTCCATCGGGCAGCGTCGTCCAGATCATCTGATCGATCGAATTGTTGATCGCCTCCAGCCGGCTTTCGCTTTCCGCCAGCGCCGCCTCGGCAGCGGCGCGGACGGCGATTTCGCGCTGCTGCGCTTCGAACAGTCTGGCATTGTCGATCGCGACCGCCGCCTGCGCGGCCAGGCCGATGACCAGCCGTTCGGCTCGTGCGTCAAAGCGGCAAGGTTCGGGATGGCCCAGCAATAGCCCGCCCAGCACGTCGCCGCTGCGGCCGACCACCGGCACCGCCAGATAGCTGCGGACGGGCAAGTGACGCGGCGGCATTCCGTTATGCGGATCGAACCGGCCATAACGGGGATCGACCATGATATCGTCGGACCGCACGATTTCGTTGGCAAAGGTCGGCGCGAACACCGGCGTGGCGCGCGGATGCCCCAGCCGCTCGAAATCCTCCCGCCGCGCGCCCGACAGGGTAAACAGGCCCAGCCGTTCGCCGCTCTCGTCATAAAGATTATGGAAATAGGCGGCATAGGCCGCATCGGTCAGCGCGCGCGCGGCATCACAAACCTGCTGGATCACGCCTTCGCTATCGAGGTCCGAAAACAGCGACGTGGTCCGCTGCGAAAAGGTCTCGAGCAAATCGGGTTCGAACTGCGGCAGCGGCATCGGTTCAATCACAATCGGGACGTATCTTGATTGAGGTTAAGCAAGCAATGCATTTCCATCATATCGGATTGCATAACCAGCATTTAGACGAGGTGAACAGCATCCGCCTTTCGACGATCATCGGGCAACAAAGGTTTTGATCGCCGACAGATCCTCGACAAACCGCCGATATTCGGTTGCGGCGCGTTCCCCATCCTCGATCCGCAGCAGAAAACTGGGATGAACGGTAACAAAGCCATCCGACCCATCGGGGAGTGAAAACACCCTCCCCCGCTCACGCGAAATGGTCACTGTTCGACCGATCAGGGAACGGGCCGCCGTCGCACCCAGCGCAACGGTCAAACGCGGGGTCAGCAGCATTCGTTCCTGCTCGATCCACCATCGGCACGCCTCGATCTCTCCGGCATCGGGCTTGGCGTGGATGCGTCGCTTGCCGCGCGGCTCAAACTTGAAGTGCTTGACGGCATTGGTCACATAGGCGGTCGACCGATCGATCCCGGCATCCGCCAGTGCCCGGTCGAACAATTGTCCGGCCGGGCCGACAAAGGGGCGCCCGGCCTGATCCTCCTGATCGCCCGGTTGCTCCCCCACGAACATCAATCGCGCATCGAGCGGACCTTCGCCGAACACCGTCTGCGTTGCCATGCGGTGCAGCGAACAGCGCGTGCAACCCGCGGCCTCCTGTTTGAGCGCCGCCCATGCCGCATCGATATTCCCGCCCGTGCTGGCGCGCGCCGTTTCGATCATCGCCGTTTCCCGCGCCCGCGCACCCGCGATCAGTTCGCCGACCAAAGCGGTTTCGGGCATGTTCTTCCAGTATTTGCGCGGCATTTCGCGCAACATCGCCCCGACCTTCAGCCGCGCGGGATTGAAGATCGACGCGTAATAGGTCTTCCACACCGCCTCGACCGGATCGCCGTCGGGCGCATCGGCGGCGGTCGCCCCCGGTCCTTCGCACAAAGTCCCGCCATCCCAGTGCAGCGACACTTCCGGCGTCAGGATCGACCAGCCCATGGTGTTGAAGCGGTTGACGAAAAAGGCCGCGTTCGCGCGGACGATATGGTGGTCAGGCTCGAACCACGCGACAAAGCGCTCGCCACCATCGTCCGTCACCTCGCGGAAACGAAGAAAGGCGCGCATCTTGTGGATATCACGCCGGACCGCTTTCGCCATTTCGTCCAGCTTGCGCCGCAGCGGATCGGCGCGGTCGTCGATCAGTCTCGGCTGATCGATCAGGCGCACGAGCATCGCGTAAAGCATCGCGAACCGCTGACGATCCGAATGCAGGACCACGTCGCGGGCCAGATCGACAAAGGCGCGCGGGACGCGAAACGCAGCGTCCGGCGCGGCCGGAACGGGGGGTTCATTGCCACCGTCCGCGAACAGGTCATCGGCATGGCCCGCAACTTGCCAGATCACCCGGTCGGCGGGCACCCGCTCCATCGCGAGCGCCCGCGCCGCATGCCGCCAGCCGTCGAAATCGTCAGGGGCGGCAAGATGCGCGACGCGGATGCCCATTTTGGCGATCCGATCAATCGCGATCGTCGCCGGGTTCGCTATCCTCAGCCAGTTCCAGCTCGCGCGGCTTGCGCTTCTCAAAAACCTCGGCCAGCTGCGAAACCTCTTCATCCCCCAGTTCATCGGCGGCGGCGGGGAACATGTCTTCCTCCTCCTCGTCGATATGATGCTCATAACGATGGCGCATTTCGTCGAACTTCGACTTCCATTCGTCGGACGTGACATCGAGATCGGCCATCTCATCGAAGAAATCGTCGATCTCCTTGTGCTCGGCCACCGAATGCCGGGCTTCGTCGCGCAGATCGGGCTTGGCAAGCATCGTGGCGTAAAGCGACTCTTCCTCGGCCGCGGCATGGGCGGTCACTTCCACGCGAAACGTCTCGAACAGCTCCTCGCGCGCTTCGGCTTTGGCCGAATCGATCTGTTTCAACAGCTTGCGGTGCTGGTCATGGTCATTCTTCAGGTCGGCGAAAATGCGGGCGTCGGCCATGTTCAATTCTCCAGATGATCGACGCCACAACCCCCCGCTGCTGTCGTCGTTTCAACTGCGAACCGCTCTCATGGCGCGAACAGCTCCAGTTGCTCCTGTTTCGGGGCGACCATGGTTTTCAGGTCGGCACGATCGATCAGCGCCACCGGGCGCCAGCCATCGGCGACGATGAACGGCCGGATCTTCGCCACCGACACCGTAAGCCGCGCCACGTCGTCAAGCGCCAGTCGCCGCCACCGCCGGGCCGAAAGGATCGCATTCACCGCCTTCACGCCCAAACCCGGCACGCGCAAAAGGTCCTCACGCGGCGCGCGGTTCACATCGACGGGAAAGCGGTCGCGAAACTTCAACGCCCAGGCGAGCTTGGGATCGATATCCAGCGGCAACATGCCGGTTCCGGGATCGACGGCGGCGGCGACTTCGACCGGGGAATAATCGTAAAAGCGCATCAGCCAGTCCGATTGATACAGCCGGTGCTCCCGCATCATAGGCGGTCGTTGCAGCGGCAGCACCGCGCTTGCCTCAGGGATCGGGCTGAACGCCGAATAATAGACCCGGCGCAGGCTGTAGCGGTCGTAAAGCGTCGCCGCGCGCCCCACGATATCGCGATCCGTCGCGGCATCGGCGCCGACGATCATCTGCGTTGACTGCCCCGCCGGCGCGAAACGGGGGGCCGAGCGATAGCGTTTGCGGGCGTCGGCCGTATCGATGATCGCCGACTTCATCGCGCCCATCGCGCCCTCGATCCGGGTTGCCGACTTTTCCGGCGCAAGTCGTTGCAGACCCGGCACCGTCGGCAACTCGACATTGATCGACACGCGGTCGGCATGTGTCCCGGCCAGGCGGGCCAGTTCGGGATCCGCATCCGGTATGGTTTTCAGGTGGATGTAACCGCGGAACTGATGATCCTCGCGAAGCGATCGCGCGACCTCGACAATCTGCTCCATCGTATAATCGGGTGAACGGATGATGCCCGACGACAGGAACAGCCCCTCGATATAGTTGCGCTTATAGAAGCTGAGCGTCAGCGCGACGACTTCCTGCGCGGTGAATCGCGCGCGTCGGACGTTCGAGCTTTTGCGATTGATGCAGTAATGACAGTCGAAAATGCAGCTGTTGGTCAGCAGGATCTTGAGCAGACTGATGCACCGGCCATCGGGAGCATAGGCATGACAAATGCCCATCCCCTCGGTCGAACCGATCCCCTTGCCGCCCGCCGAATTGCGTTTGGTCGTGCCCGACGACGCGCAGGACGCGTCATATTTCGCCGCATCTGCAAGGATTTCGAGCTTTTCACGAACATCGAGCTGCGCCATATGTTCGATATATGTTCGCATCGCGCGACTGTCGAGCAATTGCGACCAACAAACCGGCCAGCGTCAACAATGCGACGATCGCCCAGATCACAAGGCCCATCCACGGGTTTAGACCGAACCATTCATTCGCGATCGTGCGAAGATAGCCGGGCGCGAACCTTGCGCGCCATACGCCGTCGACCAAGGCGTTCTGGGCGCTCCACGGGGCGGTGATTTCAGCCGATGCGATCGTCATGTTGATCGCGACGCTTGCCGCCAACAGGCAGGCGAGCATGGCGCGCGCCACCTGCCCGGCAGATGCCCAAACGAACGGCAACATCAGCGACAGGAATGCGACCGCGGGCATCGCGTGGCGCGGCCCGGTCGTATTGCCGCCGTCCCAATAGACATAGGATGCATTATAGAGGAACGCACCCACTGCTCCCGTCAGCGCCAGCAGCGCCACGTCCCGCGCCCCGCCCCGCCATGCCGCAACCAGCCCCGGCGCCGCCGCGATCAGGACCGGCGCCGCCCACAATATGCCGCGCCGCGTGCCCCACAGGATTTCGCCGAGCACCGTCAGATGCGGATAGGTCAGGCCGAACAGCCCCTGTTCCATCCCCTCCCAACCGACCACACCTTCATAGCCCAGACGGAACGGCTCCCCGAAAGCGATCATGTTATAGACAAGCAGCGGCAGCAGCGCCGCCGCCGCCGCGATCGTCGCATCGGCAGCGGCGCGGATCGCGTCGGCGGGCGACAGCACGCGCATCCGCCACAACGTCCAGCACCCGACCGGCACCGCGAACAGCAGCGCGCTGTGTTCGATCAGCAACGCCAGCCCCAGCGACCCGCCCGCCATCAACGCGTCGGCCCGGCCACGATCGGCACTGGTCCCCTTGAGCACAAAATGCACCGCGATCACCAGCAGCGATGCAACCGCCGCGTGGCCGAACAAGGTCGTGGCCCAGCCCCATAATGGCGTGCCCAGCGCGAACGCCAGTCCCGCAAATGCGCCCGCCGCGACACTGCCGGTCACGCGCCGACCGATATCCATAAGGGCCACCGCAGCAAGCGCGAGCAAGGTGGCGTTGATGAATGCGGCGGCGACCCATTGCCGCAGCTTGATGTAATGGTCGAAAGCCTTGTCTTGCGTCGTCAGCACCTTTCCCGTCGACCGGTCGCCGGTGATGCTATTGGTCAACGCGACCAGCGGCACGGCAAGCAGGGTGATGCCGGGCGGTTTGTCGAGGTAGAAATGCGGACCGAAGCGCGCCTTGTCGATGGTCAGATGCTCGAATTGGTCGATCGTGGCGTCACGTTCCTCGACCAGTGAAATCGCGGCGAACACCCGCACCGCGCTGTTGGGATTCCAGTGCCACGATCCGAACCACGCCGCCGATATCCAGACCAACGCGAACATCAGGAGCGGCGCGATTCGGTTCATCCCCCTTCGCTAGCGAAAAACATCACGGGCCGCCAACTTGGCATGGTGCACCGCAACATTAGCGCGTAGAGAGAAGGATATGAAAATCACTCCCGCCTTTCCTTATGCCGCCTGGGCCACGCTCGGCACCGAAACCTGGATGCTGGGATTCGAGGCTGCCGGCGTCATCGCGGCCCGGATGCACGGTTTTGCCTGGTCCAAGCCGGGTTCCGATCGTGAAGCCACGCGGATGGTCGAGGAAAAGCTGCACGCGCTCGCCGAACTGCAATGGGCGATGATGACCGGCGCAATGGGCACGACGCCGCTGGCAATTTCCCAGAAGACGGTCGACCTGTATCGCAAGAAGGTCGGCGCCAACCGACGCCGCCTTTCGCGATAACGCGGTCAGTCGTCCAGCACGTTCTCCGCATCGCGACGCGCGCGTCGATCGATCTTGTTGTTGCGCGCTGCCTGACCGAAACAGCCGGTCGCACCGCCGATACCCACCGCCGAGCAGCTGCCGATACCCGAATCGCCGGCATTCAGCGTCTGTTCCTGACGCACGGCCCAGGCCTGATTTTCGGGCGTGATTTCAAGTTCGCGCAGTTCCTGCGGAATGCGGAAGCGCTCCGCTTCACTCTTGCGAACGCAGACGACGATCTCCTCACCATCGGCATTGGTAGGGCAACGGTCATTGCCATAGATATAAAGGACGCCGTTCTGCATGGCGTTCTGCGCCGAGGCTGCCGACGGCGCCAGTGACGCGCCGGCCATTCCCGCTGCGGCCATCAGGATAAACTTAAAAGACATCAACCTTCTCCTACCGCAGGGAACGCGCCAGATGGCGGCCGGTGCCGTGAACCCGTATCAAATCCGCTTGGAAACCGCGATGGCGACACGACAGCCCGCCCGGATCAGGGCACTCATCACCGGATAGCCGGGCGCCTGCTCCGCCCCGGCGGCAAGCGCTGCTTCCTTGTGCTCCAGCTCCTCGGCCTGAAACTCGCGGACATGCGCGGACAAGTCGGGATCGCCGTCGCCCAGTTCGGCGAGTTGATCCTCATAATGCTTGTCGATCTCGGTTTCGACCGCGGCCGTGCACGCCATCGCCGCTTCCGGCCCGATCGCCGCCGTCACCGCGCCCAGCGCAAAGCCCGCGACGTTCCAGAACGGCTGGATCAGCGTCGGCCGCACCCCGCGCTCAACGATCTGCCGGTCGAAATAGGCGCGGTGCCGTTCCTCCTGCTGCGCCATGCCCGCAATCTCGGCGGCGTGCGGGCCACGGTCGCCCAAAATCGCGAGCTGCCCGGCATAGATACGCGTGGCGCCATATTCGCCGGCTTGGTCAACGCGGATCATCGACGCCACAGGTTCGCGCCGGTCGCCCGGACGCCAGCGGGTTTTCAGGTTCGTCGTCATCGCCTCTGCCTTTTCCATGCCAACGCCAAGATGGCGATGACACCGCCCAGCGAGAAGATGGCATTGAACCCGGCCAGCGAAATACCGCCAAGCGACCATTGCGCCACGTCACAGCGAATCAGCGGACGCGACAGGATATCGGCCAGCAGGTCGCCGCCCCGCGTGGGCGGCGCGGTGCAGGCGGTGATGCCGTTCCACCAATGATATTCGACCCCGGCATGGAACACGCCGATCGCCCCGCTGATCGCGATGGCCAGCGCCGCCAGCGTCACCAGCAATCGCCGGGCGGCACGCCCGGGCACGACGAACGCCAGCCCTGCAGGCATCAATGCGGCATAATGCGGCCAGCGTTGCCAGTGGCACATCTCGCACGGATACAGGCCGCCCAGATATTGCGAACCCAACGCCCCCGCCAGCAACGCCACAGGCAGGCAAAGGGCCAGCGCCCGCGCCGTCGACAGGTCGCGCATCGCGACGATCAGCGCCGTGCCGCCGGACGCGCGGCCGACGCCAGTTGCTGCGGCGATGCCAACCGCGCGATGGTCTTTACCGCATAATCGAGCTGAAAGTCCTCGACACCCTGTTTCTCAAGCTGTTCGGCAGTGGCGTCAAAGCGGGGATCGGTCTTGGCGTCCTCCTCCAGCACCTTGTTGTCGACCTTGGCCTCGTTGATAAGATGCCGGCGCAGATCCGCTTCCCGGAAGACGGGGCGGCTCTTGTAATCCTCGTCCGACAATTGCGGCACCGACAGGTCGGGTTCGATCCCGCCTTCCTGCACCGAACGGCCCGACGGCGTGAAATAACGCGCGGTTGTCAGCCGCAGCGCGTTGGAGGGCCCCAGTTGCAGCAACGTCTGGACCGACCCCTTGCCGAAGGTGCGCTCCCCCATGACGATCGCACGGTGATGGTCCTGCAACGCACCTGCCACGATTTCGCTGGCGGAGGCCGTCCCCGCATCGACCAGCACGATCATCGGCAGCCCGCCGGCAAGATCGCCGGGCCGCGCATAATAACGTTCGATATCCACCTTTTCGCGGCCGCGCTGCGACACGATCTCGCCGCGTTCGAGGAACGCGTCCGACACTTCGATCGCCTGGGTCAGCAACCCGCCGCCGTTCGAACGAAGGTCCACGATATAACCGGTGGGTTTACGCCCCAGCGACTTTTCGATGGCCATCACCGCCGCGCGGGTATCGGCGCCGGTCGATGCGCTGAAGGTGTTGATGTTGATGATGCCGACGCCGTTCTTGACTTCCCACTTGACCGGCTTCTGCACGATGATCTCGCGCGCCATGGTCAGCTCAAGCGGCTTGTCGCGGCCGGGGCGGACGACAGTGATCGTCACCTTGGTGCCCGGCGGGCCACGCATATCCTCAATCGCCTCGTCCAGCGCCTCGCCAAAGATGAGCTGGCCGTTGATATGCGTGATATAGTCGCCGGCCTTCACTCCGGCGCGGAACGCCGGCGTATCCTCGGTCGGGGCGATCACCTTGACCGCGCCGTCCTCCTGCGTGACGGTCAGGCCCAGGCCGCCATAATTGCCCTCGGTCTGGATCCGCATATTCTCGAAATCGAGCGCGTCGACATAGGCGCTGTGCGGGTCGAGCGCCGCCAGCATCCCCTGGATCGCGCCCTTGACCAGCGTTTTGTCGTCGACCTTGTCGACATACTCGCCCTTCACGCGGTTATAGACGTCCATGAACAGGTCCAGCTCGCGATAGCTGTTGCTGTCGACCTGCGCCATTGCGCCGGTCGCCAGCGGCACCAATGCGACGGCTGCGGTGGCTGCAAGGGCCTGGAGCATCGGGCGGGCCATCAAACGCTTGTCCTTTCGAATACGCAACATGGCGCAAGATAGCGGCAAGTCGCGTGCCAGGCAAAGCACGCTTGCGAATATATCGTGTGTCAGCGCAGCATTGCCACCAGATCGAACGGCACGCCGCGCCGCCGCAGCTCGACCGTGATCCGCGCGCCCTCATCCAGCCCCGCCCGCCCGACCGGCAGGCCGGCGCCCACCACGTCGCCGCGCTCGACCTGAACCCGCGCAAGTCCCGCCAGCAAGCTGGTCCAGCCATCGCCGTGATCGAGGATGACGACATTTTCGTAAGTCCCGAAGGGCCGGGCAAACACCACTTTCCCCGGCGCCGGAGCGACCACGACCGCATCCGGTGCCGCCGCGATCGTCAGCCCGCGCGCCCGGATGCCGTTTTCGCTGACTTCACCAAGGCCGATTACGATACGCCCCCTGACCGGCAGGCGATAGGGCGGCGCGCCGGGTATCGCATCGGCTTCGGCGCCGGGCCGCGGCAGTGGCGTGTCGAGCGCCATCAACCGTCCGCGCACATCCTGTGCAGCTTCGGTCTGCTCGATCCGTTCGACGATTTCGCGCGCTTCCTCGCCCAGCGCGATGGCTCGATCCGATTCATACATCGCCCCGCGCGCCAGTGACCGGGAACGCAACCGGCTCTCGGCCTCAAGCTCGACCAGCCGCAGCCGCTGTGCTTCCAGCCGGGCGCGGCCATCGCGCAAACTGGCCGCCGCCAGCCGCGCGCCCTCGCGCAACTGTCTGGTGCGTTCGACCTCGGTTCGCACGGCGGCGCTGCGCGCTTGCACGACCGGCCCGATCGATGCGAGCAGCGCACGCACATGCACCGCATCGCGCGCCGATCCCGGCTGCAACAACGCCAGCGAAGCGGGGCGCCGCGCCAGTGCCTGAAGCGCCGCGACCAGCCGCACGGTCGGCGCGCGCTGTGCCGCCAGCCGCTCTCGCTGCCTCGACAAGGCGGCATCGACCAGCGCGATCCGGGCACGCGCGGCGGCGATGTCGGCTTCCGCCGCCTCCGCGCGCGCGGCGACGGCCGCCTGTTC
>NZ_DATJLI010000057.1:0-6085 GCF_035490575.1 Sphingomonas sp.
TCCGGCGTGATCGTCTCGCCCGCCTTCAGGTCTCGCACGAAATAAAGGGATCGACGGAACTGGGCGTTGCCCTGCTCGCTCGATTTGCGACCATAATTGACGTGCCCCAGAGCCGCCCAGGCGGTTCGCGCGCCGGTGCAAAGCTGCGCCATTTCGGGCGGTTCCAGCGAGAAGCTGTCATCGGGACCGCCGCCCCCACGATTGAGGGTGAAGTGCTTTTCGATGATCGACGCGCCAAGCGCCACGCTGGCGATGGCGGTCGTGTTGTCGAGCGTGTGGTCCGACAGCCCCGTCACCAATCCGTGGCGCGCCATCATGTCCGGAATGGTTCGCAGGTTATAATCGCCCGGGGGCGCGGGATAGCCGCTGACGCAGTGCAGAAGCGCCAGTTCCCGGCATCCGCCCGAACGCGCCGCGTCAACCGCCTCGGCAATCTCCTCGGCATCGGCCATGCCGGTCGAAATAATCATCGGCTTTCCGGTGCCGGCGACATAGCGGATCAACGGCAGGTCGACGGCTTCGAACGATGCGATCTTGTATGCTGGGGCGCCCAGATCCTCGAGCAGGTCGACTGCGGTGCTATCGAATGGCGAGCTGAAAATCGTGATGTCCAGCGCGCGGGCGCGCTCGAAGAGCGGCTTGTGCCATTCCCAGGGCATATGCGCTTCTTCGTAAAGCTCATACAGGGTCCGCCCATCCCACAAGCCGCCGGTAATCCGGAAATCATCGGCGTCGCTGTCGAGCGTGATGGTGTCGGGGCGATAGGTCTGCAGCTTCACCGCATCCGCGCCGGCGTCCTTTGCCGCGTCGATGATCGCCAGCGCGGTGTCGATGCTGCCATTGTGGTTGGCCGACAGCTCGGCAATGACATAGGGCGGATGTTCCGGCCCGATCGGCCGGCCAGCGATCGTGATCTCAGTCACATTATTCTCCATGTCCGGCCTGCCATTCACGGCGCAAAAGCCCGAAGCAGACCAAAGCGTGATAGCGTCCATCTATCCGTCGCTGATCGCGAAGGACACCCTCCTGCGTGAAGCCGATCCTCTGGTGGAACCTGATCGACGCAGCATTGTCGGCGATGGCCTGTCCACAGATCTTGTGCAGGCCAAGCTTTTCGAACGCATATTCGATGGCGGCATTACCAAGCCTGCGGCCGCTACCCTTGGGCGCATCCGGACAGGCATAGAAACCCCAGTCCGAAATGCCGCCGGCGGCAACGGCGTTGAACTGCACATAACCAAGCGGTCGTTCGTGATCCTCGACAATCAGCAGCCGCCGCGCCGGATCCTGGCTTGCAACGGCATACCAGGCGCGGTGTTCGTCGAGACCGATTTCATGCTGCGTGAACATGAAACGGCGCACATCGGGATGATTTCGCCACGCAAGAACCATGGGCAGGTCCATTTCGGTGACGCAGCGGACATGAGCGGGGACAATCAAAGCGAGCACATCCGTTCAGCCAGGATCTTGACCCCTTGCCCCGATGTCACAGCGGCCGCCGCCGGGATCATTCGCGCCAGCAGGCTGGCCGCACAATCTTCGTCAAAGTGACGCCGCATGGTCCGGGCAATGTCATCCGCGCGGGTCATGGCAATGACAGCCCCCGCCATTTCCAGCGATTGCGACATCTCGTGCTGGTTCTGTGCAAGCGACAGGGTGAATGCGGGCAAGCCCAGACAGCATCGTTCCCATGAAGTGCCGCCCGCCGCACCGATCGCCAGATCGCTCTCGCTCATCAACCGCGCCATGTCGCTCACCCCGACCAGCAACTGTGTCGGCATCCGCCTTTGCGCCACCTGGTGACGCACTTGCGCCAGCCACGGGGCATGGGGACCCATCACCACTGTAACGGCGATGTCCGCATCGGCGAAACAGGTATCGAGCGCGTCCAGGACGCGCCCCGTGGCATTGTCCTTGTCGACCCCGCCCATCGTGACCAGCAACCGGCGAAGTCGGGGATGTTCCCGGCGGCGCAGGCTGTCGACGCGGGCGGCGGCGAATTCGGGCCGCAACAATGCGTGCTGCGGCCCAAGAAGCAGCTGCGCGTGGTCGGGCACCAGTTCCCGATAGGCTCCCTGCGTTCGCCCCAGCGTCGGATCGAGCAGCAGGTCGCAATCATGCGGGCGATCGGCGAGATCGTCCATCACCAACACACGCCGGACGGACGAGCGAAGCACCCGCTCCCAACGCGCGTCGATTGCATAGTGGTCGACCACCAGCCAGTCGGCGCCGGCCGGCCCCAGCAATTCCCTGGTGGCGACGGCGTCCTCGTGCCAGCCTGATCCGAGCCACGCCGCATGTGCCGGATCGCCGACGCCAGAGGGTGCGGATGCGGCCGGCGGCAATTCGGCAACCCGGTGGCCGCGAGCTTCGATGAGCTCGATCAGATGCCCGTCATGCGCGCGGCACAGGAACAGGCACGCCGCACCGCCCGCGCGCAATGCATCGGCAAGCGTCAGGCAGCGCATGACATGCCCGGTGCCGATCTCGATCGAAGCATCGGTTCGGAATGCAATCCGCTTTCCAGCGAGCGCATCCGCCGACGTCATTCGGATTGCCCTAACGCTGCGAACATCAGTTCGGCGCGCACCCAGTCCTCAAGGGTATCGATATCCTGGACACGGTGCCGGGGCAGGATCACCGGCGCCCCGCCCCGCCCGAAAATGGGCCGGTTCTCGATCCAGGCCTGCGACCGGCCCCAATAGAACTGGCCCGCATCATGCCATGCTTCTTCCAGATCCTGCGAACGCGTGGCCGCATGTTCGGGCTGGAACATCGCCGCACGCCCATCATCGCCGATGCGGATCGCCCGCTGGATCGGAAAGGCGTAGCTCGTGACCGAAAATGCGAAGTCCGCTCCCGTCTCCGTCAGGATTGCCAGACCACGTTCAAGATCGGACGCCTGCAGAAACGGCGCGGTGGCATAGATGCAGCAGAGCATGTCGGCCGCCTGCCCTTCTGCCGCCAGCCAATTGGCGGCATGGGCGATGACCGGCCCCGTGCCGCAATGATCGTTCGCAAGCTCCGCAGGACGCCGAAAGGGCGCCTCGGCACCATGTTCGACGGCAATGCGCGCAATCGCATCGTCATCGGTGCTGACGATGATCCGGTCGAAACATCCGCTGTCACGCGCGGCGTGCAGCGACCAGGCGATCATCGGGAGCCCGTGGAAGGGTCGAAGATTCTTGCCCGGTATCCGCTTGCTGCCGCCACGCGCCGGAATGACGGCGACCTTCACCCCGAAATCGCTTCGCGCAGGACCGCTGTGACCAGATCCTGGTCGGCATCGGTAAGGGAGGGGTGCATCGGGATGCTGATCGCTTCGCGATAATATTGCTCGGATTGCGGATAATCGCCATCCGCAAAGCCGAACTGCCGGTAATAAGGCTGGGTGTGAACCGGGATATAATGGAGGTTCACCATGATATCGCGGGCACGCAGATGCTCGAATACCTCGCGGTGCGACCGGGTCATCCGATCGAGCTGGAGACGGATCACATAAAGATGATAGGCCGAATAGCTGTCGGGATGCTGCCAGGGCAATGTGACCGGCAGATCGGCAAGCAATGACGCATAGCGATCGGCAATGGCGTGCCGGCGTTCAACAAATTCACGCAACCGCTTCATCTGGCTGATACCCAATGCGGCCTGGATATCGGTCATGCGGTAGTTATAGCCCAGCATGACCTGCTGATAATACCACGGCCCTTCCATCGGCCCGGTCATCAGCCTGGGATCACGGGTGATACCGTGACTACGCAGCAACTGCAGCCGTGTCGCCAGCTCGTCGTCATTGGTCGTCGCCATCCCGCCTTCGGCGGTCGTGATGATCTTGACCGGATGAAAGCTGAAAACGGTGATGTCGCTGTAACGGCAATTGCCGATCGGCTCGTCGCGATAGGCACCGCCAATCGCATGAGACGCATCCTCGATGATCCGGAAGCCGAAGCGCGTGCCCAGCGCGTGGATGGCGGCCATGTCGCATGGCTGGCCCGTCAGGTGCACGGGAACGACGACTTTGGGAAGCCGGCCGGCGCGCTGCGCGTCGATCAGCTTGGCCTCGAGCGCCACCGGACACAGGTTATAGGTTTGCGGGTCGATATCGACGAAATCCACCTGTGCGCCGCAATAAAGCGCGCAATTGGCGGACGCGACAAAGGTGTTCGGCGTCGTCCACAGCCAATCGCCAGGACCAAGGTCCAGCGCCATGCAGGCAATATGCAATGCCGATGTCGCGCTGTTGACGGCGACCGCACGGCGCGCGTCAACGGCCCCGGCGACTTCGCGTTCAAATGTTTCGATTGTCGGTCCCTGCGTCAGATTGACCGATTTGAGAACGGCAACGACAGCGTCGATGTCGTCCTGGTTGATGTCTTGCTGGCCGTAGCGGATCATGCGTTCAAACCACTTTCAACTTTAAGGTCATAAGCCTGCAGGCGGTGAGCGCGGGCGCACGACCAATAGGCCAGGGATTTCCACAACAGGACTGCCACCATCGCGATTGTCACCCCGATCGGCACCGCATAGGCACGGGACAGCGGGATGGTCGCCAGCGTGGCGCCGATGAATATCAACAACGCGCTGATGTGACTCAATACCAGCGTGCGATCATGTCCCAGCGCATAAAGGGCATAATGCGGCACCATGCCGATCGAATAGGCAATGATCCCTGACAGCACCCAATAATAGATGCCCATCGATGCCAGATAGACAGGCTGTCCGATCCATTCGAGGAGATATGGCAGCAATATCAAACTGATGATCGAAAATGCGACGGACACCGCAACGACCTGAATGACCGCGATCCGAACCTTGCGGTGCAGCGCTTCATGTTCGCCCTGATGGGCGTGGGCGACCATTTCCGGATATCGAAAGGACAGGATGGCGGCGTCCAGAAAAACCGTCAGCGCGCTCGCCACACCGAAGAACAGGACATAGGCGCCCACGGTTTCGATCCCGGCCAGGCTTTCCAGCCAATAGCGATCGACGGTCTGGATCGCCCGAACCGAAAGCGTCGCGACGAGAAAGGCGCCGCTTACCATCACACCCTTGCGGAGCCAGGCCCAATCGACCGGTGCGCGCCATCCCCCCATGCCAAGCCGATATAATTGCCACAGGCCGATGGCCCCGGCCACTGCGCCCGATGCGGCCCATAACGCCATCACAAAGTCGAGATTCCGGCTTTGCGCGTCCACCGTCATCAGGATCGCCGCAGCAATCGCCCAGCTGCCTTGTCGCACGAACAGCAACAGGCTGGCCGTCAGTTGCCGCGACAGGATAATCAGAAGGCGGTAGAGTTCCTGATTGAGATGCTCGAGGACGAGGATCGGGACGAACCACCATAACAGGCCTTCAGGCAATCCGGCGGATGGCAGCACGATCACCGCGACCGGAATCAGCACGCAATAGAGCAGTCCGACCAGCGTCGCCTGGCTCTTCAGCAATTGTCCACGACGGCTGACATCGATCTTCGTGATCTCTCGGGACGTATAGACGTAAAGATCAAGCCCGACGCACAACAGCGCATAGCCCGTCGCGGCCGTGAACAGCCCGTAATAGCCGAGCGATGCTGCATCGAGATAGCGCGCGAGCAGGAACACAAGCGCGAACCGCGTGGCCAGCGTGCCCATCCGCAGTCCGACGTTTAAAAGAGGCGCGATCCGCCTGACCATCAACGATCAATCTGTGCAGGATACGCACGCATGGCGACCGCGCGCATGTGAACATGGACGCAGGCCATTCAGCGAGCGCCGAAACCCGTCATCATCGTCCGGATCGTGCGCCCCACGATGATGAGGTCAATCCAGAGCGAGAACTGCTTTATGTAGTAGAAATCATAATGCAGCTTTTCGGTCACTTCATCGACATTGGCGACATGCCCTTGATGGACCTGCGCCCAGCCCGTGATTCCGGGACGGACGATATGGCGATAGCGGTAAAAGGGAATTTTGCTTTCATACCATTGCGACAGAACGCTGGCTTCGGGACGCGGGCCGATCCACGACATCTCGCCCTTGAGCACGTTGATGAGCTGCGGCAGCTCATCGATCCGGCTCTGGCGCAGGAAACGTCCGATCCGCGTGAC
>NZ_DATJLI010000058.1:0-19176 GCF_035490575.1 Sphingomonas sp.
GCCCAAGGGCACCGGCAAGACCGTGCGCGTTGGCGTGTTCGCCAAGGGTGCCAAGGCTGACGAAGCACGCGAAGCGGGTGCCGATGTCGTCGGCGCCGAAGACCTGATGGAAACCATCCAGGGCGGCAAGATCGACTTCGACCGCTGCATCGCGACCCCGGACATGATGGGCGTCGTCGGTCGGCTGGGCAAGATCCTGGGTCCCAAGGGCATGATGCCGAACCCCAAGCTGGGCACCGTCACCATGAATGTCGCCGAAGCCGTCAAGGCGGCCAAGGGCGGCCAGGTCGAATATCGCGTCGAAAAGGCCGGCATCATTCATTCGGGAATCGGCAAGGCGTCGTTCCCGGCCGAAGACCTGCGCGCGAACTTCGACGCGCTGGTCGACGCCGTGGTCAAGGCCAAGCCGTCGGGCGCCAAGGGCAAGTATCTGCGTAAGATCGCCGTCAGTTCCTCGATGGGTGCAGGCATCAAGGTCGACACCGCCGAGGTGTCGGGCGCCTGATCCCCGGATCATGAACAACAGAACAGGGCCGGGAGGGCGACCTCCCGGCCCTTTTTGTTTGCGCGGGGTTTAATCTGCGGACGATCGGGCCAGATGGGTGGGGAAAGGATCGCGGATGACACGGCACGGCAACGCTGCAATCTATCGCATGGTGATGGACAAGCATGTCTGTCCTTGGGGCTTGCGCGCCGTAGACCTGCTCAAACGTCACGGATATGCGGTGGAGGACCACCACCTTACCAGCCGCGACGCGACCGACGCCTTCAAGCGGCAGCATGACGTAAGGACGACGCCGCAGATCTTCATTGATGGCCGTCGCATCGGCGGACATGACGATCTGCGCCGCCACCTGGGCCTGTCGGTTCGCGATCCAAAGGCGACGACCTATCGCCCCGTGATCGCATTGTTCGCCATGGCGCTGGCGATGAGTGCGGCGATCGGCTGGACGGCGGAAGGGATGATCGCACCGGTCATGCTGGTCGAGCGGTTTATCGCGGCGTCGATGTGCCTGCTGGCGCTTCAGAAACTGCGCGATGTCGACAGCTTTGCGACCATGTTCCTCGGCTACGACCTGCTGGCAGCGCGCTGGGTGCGTTATGGCTGGATATACCCCTGGGCGGAGGGTGTTGCCGGCGTGCTGATGCTGGCCGGGGCGCTGACCTGGATTGCCGCGCCGGTCGCGCTGGTGATTGGCGGAATCGGCGCGGTCAGCGTGTTCAAGGCGGTCTATCTCGATCGGCGCGAACTGAAATGCGCTTGCGTGGGTGGCGACAGCAATGTGCCGCTCGGCTTCGTGTCGCTCACCGAAAATGTGATGATGGCCGCCATGGCGGTCTGGATGCTGGTTCGCTAATTGAGGACGAACCGGAACGACCCCCGTGCGTTGAGCCAGGGAAAGGAGCTTTCCCCATGACCGACCGTAACCGCGACGAACATCCCGACAGCGTGCCGGAGGGCCGCCCGTCCGACATCGAACGCGCCGTGAACGAAGGACGCGGCGGCCGCGATATCGAGAATGTGGCGGACGATACGACGCCGACCGAGCCAACCGTGTCGCCTGATACCGCCGGAGGATCGGGCGGCGCCGTCCGCAATCAGGACGACACCGCGCAATAACCGCCGGGGCGGCGGGGTCAGGCGTCGAGCGCTTTTTTCAGCAGCTCGTTGACGACGCCGGGATTGGCCTTGCCGCCCATCGCCTTCATCGTCTGGCCGACGAAGAAGCCGAACAGCTTGTCCTTGCCGCCGCGATAATCCGCCACCTTGTCGGCATTCGCCGCCATCACCTTGGCGATCTCCGCCTCGATCGCACCGGTGTCGCTGGTCTGCTTCAGTCCGCGTTCCTCGACGATCGTTCCCGCATCCTGGCCGGTTTCGAGCATGATCTCGAACACCTGCTTGCCCAGCGTATTCGAAATCGTGCCATCGGCAATCAAGCGCAGCAGTTCGGCACCCTGCGTCGGGCTGACCGGGCTGTTCTCAATTCCCCTGCCGATGCGATTGAGTGCGCCGAACAGGTCGGAAATCAGCCAGTTCGATGCGGCCTTTGCCGTCACCGTCGCGCCGCCCGCATCCATCAGCGCCTCGAACCAGCGCGCCGTCTCCGCCTCGGCGGTCAGCACCGCGGCGTTGTAGGGCGACAGGCCCAGTTCGCCGACGTAACGCGCACGCTTGGCATCGGGCAGTTCAGGCAGGCTGGCGCGGCATTCCGCAAGAAACGCATCGTCCAGTTCCAGCGGCAACAGGTCCGGGTCGGGGAAGTAGCGGTAATCATGCGCGTCTTCCTTCGACCGCATGGACCGCGTTTCGCCCTTGTCAGGGTCGAACAGGCGCGTTTCCTGCACGATGCGGCCACCGGCCTCCAGCACATCGACCTGACGCTGCGCCTCATATTCGATCGTCGCCATGACAAAGCGCACCGAATTCACGTTCTTGGTCTCGGTGCGCGTGCCCAGCGGCTCGCCGGGGCGTCGCACGCTGACATTCACGTCAGCGCGCATCGAGCCTTCTTCCATGTTGCCGTCGCACGACCCGACATAGCGAAGGATCGTGCGAAGCTTGCGGACATAGGCCCCAGCTTCGGCCGGCGAGGTCATGTCGGGGCGGCTGACGATTTCCATCAGCGCCACGCCCGAGCGATTGAGGTCGACATAGGAGCGCGTCGGATGCTGATCGTGCATCAGCTTGCCCGCATCCTGTTCGACATGGATGCGCTCCACCCCGATCGACTTGGTGCTCGCACCGGGATTTTTCTCATCGATCGCGATCTCGATCCGCCCCTCACCCACCAGCGGGTGGTAGAGCTGGCTGATCTGGTAGCCCTGCGGCAGATCGGCGTAGAAATAATTCTTGCGGTCGAAGCGCGACCATCTGTTGATCTGCGCCTCGATCGCCATGCCCGTGCGGACGGCCTGTCGGATGCACTCGCGATTGGGCACGGGCAACATGCCCGGCATCGCGGCATCGACAAGGCTGACCTGCGTGTTCGGCTCCGCGCCGAATGCAGTGGCGGCGCCGGAGAACAGCTTGGCGTTGGACGTGACCTGGGCGTGGACCTCAAGCCCGATGACGACTTCCCAGTCGCCGGTTGCGCCGTGAATGCGATATTCGCTCATCTTACCACCACTTGTCCGCGCGCGCGACAAAGCCCGCGCGCTGTTCGATCGCAAGACCCGCGTTCAGCACGCCCTGTTCGTCCAGCGGCCTGCCGATGACCTGAAGGCCAAGCGGCAGTCCGTGTGCGTCCACCCCGCCCGGCACGCTCATCGCGGGCAGCCCGGCGAGCGATGCGGGCACGGTGAACACGTCGTTCAGATACATGGCGATCGGGTCCGCCTGCTTTTCCCCCAGCGCGAACGCGGCCGACGGCGCGGTCGGGGTCAGCAGCACGTCGCACTGCTCCCACGCGCGCTCGAAATCCTGGGCGATCAACGCGCGGACCTTCTGCGCCTGTGTGTAATAGGCGTCGTAATAGCCCGCCGACAGCACATAGGTGCCGATCAGGATGCGGCGCTTGACCTCGTCCCCGAATCCCGCAGCGCGGGTGGCGGCATACATGTCCTGAAGGTTCGCGCCTTCGGGCAACTCACGCTGACCGAACCGCACGCCGTCATAGCGCGCCAGATTGGATGAAGCCTCTGCCGGGGCAACGATGTAGTAAGCGGGCAGCGCATATTTGGTATGCGGCAGCGACACCTCGACAATCTCGGCCCCGGCGTCGCGCATCCATTCGATGCCCTGTTGCCACAGCGCCTCGATCTCGGCGGGCATGCCGTCGACGCGATATTCCCTGGGGATACCGACGCGCTTGCCCTTCATGTCGGGCGACAGGCCCGCCTCCCATTGCGGCACGGGCAAGTAGAGAGAGGTCGAATCCTTGGCGTCGAAGCCCGACATCGCCTCAAGCATGATCGCGCAATCGCGCACGTCGCGCGCCATCGGTCCCGCCTGATCCAGCGAGGAGGCAAAGGCGACGACGCCCCAGCGCGAACAGCGGCCATAGGTCGGCTTGATGCCCGAAATGCCCACGAACGCGGCGGGCTGGCGGATCGAGCCGCCGGTGTCGGTGCCGGTCGCCGCCGGGCACAGCCGCGCGGCGATAGCCGATGCGCTGCCGCCCGACGAGCCGCCCGGCGTCAGCGCGGTATTGCCGCCGTCGTTACGCCGCCATGGGCTGATGACATTGCCGAACGCGCTCGTCTCGTTCGACGAACCCATGGCGAACTGGTCGAGGTTCAGTTTGCCCAGCATCCCCGCGCCCGCATCCCACAGCTTTTGCGAAACGGTCGATTCATAGGGGGGCGTGAACCCCTCCAATATATGACTGGCGGCGGTGGTCTGCACGCCCTTCGTCGCGAACAGGTCCTTCATGCCGATCGGCACGCCGGCCAGCGGCTTGAGCGCTTCGCCGGCGGCCTTTGCCGCGTCAGCAGCGTCAGCGGCCGCCAGCGCGTGGTCGGGCGTGTCGACGATGAAGGCGTTCAGCGCCTTCGCCCCCGCAACGGCGGCGTTGAACGCGGTCGCGACTTCGCGGGCGGAGAAATCGCCACCGCGAAACCCGTCGCGCAGGGCCGCGACGCCAAGGTCGGTCAGTTCGGTCATTATTCGATCACCTTGGGCACGGCGAAGAAACCATGTTCGGCTTGCGGCGCGTTCGCCAGCACGGCATCGCGAACGTTGCCGTCGGTCACGACATCGTCGCGCAGCCGCAGCGTGTTGGGGATGACGGCGGTCATCGGCGCGACAGCCGAGGTATCGACTTCGCCCAGTTGCTCGATCCAGCCCAGGATATTGCCCAGTTCGGGCGCGAGGCGTTCGGCCTCTTCATCGGTGATGGCAATGCGGGCGAGGCCGGCGATGCGTTTGACGGTTGCGGGTTCGACAGACATGCCGCGCGGCTAGCACCCGGTTTCGGGCGCTTCAAGCACCGCCATCAACGACACGCACGGTTGCAGCTTTCGCACAGGCAGTGCATCGAAACCGAATTGCCGCCCGCACGTTCATGCTGCATTGCACAATGGAAGCCTAAATTGGCCCGCAAGTTCCTTTATCTGGTAGCCATCCTCATCATGCTCGCGCTTGCCGCCGCCTTTGCCTATCGCCTGTTCGGAGTGCAGCTTCTGCGCCAGACGATGGTGCCGACTGCCGCGTTTGAGGCGCTGCCGCCGGTCGAGCAGAACGTCTATGCCGATGCCGACATGTGGCTGGCGCGACCCGACAAACCGGGCAATCCGGCGCTGTGGACGCCCGAGGGCTTTGCGCCCGCCACCGATCCGCGCGCAGCGGTGTTCTTCATTCACCCGACCTCCTATCTGGATCGCTCACGCTGGAACGCGCCGCTGGATGACGTGGCGGCGAATGATCGCGCGGCACTGTTCCTGCGCGGACAGGCATCGGCGTTCAACGCGGTTGGCGCCATCTGGGCACCGCGTTATCGGCAGGCGACATTCGGCGCGTTCCTGACCAATGCGGAGGCTGCAAATCGCGCGCTGGACCTTGCTTATGGCGATGTGCTGAGCGCGTTCGACCGCTTCCTTGTCGAAACCGGGGACGATCGCCCGATCATTCTGGCCGGACACAGCCAGGGCGCGCTGCACCTGTCGCGGCTGCTCAAGGACCGGGTGGCGGACAAGCCGGTCGCCGACCGCATCGTCGCCGCCTATGTCGTGGGCTGGCCGATCTCGCGCACGTCCGACCTGCCCGAAATGGGGCTGCCCGAATGTCAGCGCGCCGATCAGGCGGGGTGCATCCTGTCGTGGCAGAGCTTTGCCGAACCGGCCGATCCGTCGCTGATCCTGGAAACCTTCGACGCGACCACCGGCTTCAACGGCACGCGCCGCGCGGGCACGCCGATGGTGTGCACCAACCCCATCACCGGCAATGCGGGCGATGCGGCATCGGCGGAGGCCAATCTGGGCGCGCTGTTTCCCTCGGCCGATCTGACCAGCGCGACGCTGGAAGCAGGCCGCGTGCCCGCGCGGTGCGAGGGGCGCGGGTTGCTGATGATCGGCAGCCCGCCTGATCTCGGCAATTACGTGTTGCCGGGCAATAATTATCACGTGTTCGACTACAGCCTGTTCTGGGGCAATATCCGGGCCGATGCGGCGCGGCGGCTGGCGGCGTTCGGCGCTTGATCGCGACGCTTGCGGCTGACTTCGCGGCTGCCCTGCCCGATGGCGGGCGGCTGATCGGGCTGGATGTCGGCACCAGGACCATCGGCACCGCGCTGTGTGATGCGGGCTGGAGCTTTGCCAGCACCGCGCCGCTGATCCGCCGGACGAAGTTCACGGCGGACAAGGCGGCGCTGGCCGAACTGATCGCCAAGCAGGCGGTGCGCGGCATCGTCATCGGCCTGCCGCTCAACATGGACGGCACCGACAGCCCGCGCACGCAATCGACGCGCGCCTTTGCGCGGAACCTCGCCGACCTGTCGCTGCCGATCCTGCTGTGGGACGAACGCTGGTCGACCGTCGCGGTCGAGCGACTGATGATCGAGCAGGATCTGAGCCGCGCCAAGCGGGCCGAGCGCGTCGATTCGCTGGCAGCCGCGCACATCCTGCAAGCCGCGATCGACGCGCTGGCGAACCTGCCGCGTTAAACCGCAAGCGCGGCGGCAACCGCGCGCAGCACCTTTGGATTGAACTGCACCCACAAATGACTGGCGCGCACCGCCACCGCGCTGCAATCATCGCCGTGGCATTGCTCGCCGCCAACCAGACCGTCCGCCGCGCTCCAGATCGCGGTGGCGGGAACGGGCAGCGCCGCCGCCGCTTCGGCAAGCAGCGCTGTGACCTGCGCCCGGTCGAGGTTCAGGCACCGGCGATAGACCGGCCACATCGGCATGTGCTCCGGCGGCCCGGCAAAGGGCGCGCTAACCGTCACGACGCTCGACACAAGGTCCGGCAATCGCCGTGCCGCGATGCGCGCCATCACGCCGCCCAGGCTGATGCCGACCAGAGCAACCGGTCGCCCCGTGCGCGCCGCCCGCTGCTCGATCGCGGCGAGCAGCCGCGCGCCATTTGCACCCACGGTGCGCTGCCCCAGATTACGACCCAGGCCCCAGCCCGCCACGTCATGCTCCAGCGTGGACAGGTAATGCCGCAGCACCATGTTCGACCGATCACCGTTGAACAGACCGGGCAGCAGCATGACCGGCCCGCCATCACCGCGCGGCGCATCCGCCAGCGCGCGCCATTCGACCGGCAATCGAGCGATACCGGCAAGGCCGCGCGGCACCTCGCCCAGCATCATTCGCGCGCGGGGGGTCAGAGCCACCACATCACCGTGCCCGAAAATGGCGTCCAGCGGCCCATCGGCACCTCCGCAGCGCGCAGCGCCTGCCCGGTCCAGGCATTGCAGGTGCGGATCGCGCTGTAATGCCCGCGCGCCGGATAGAAGGCGTCCCACCCGCCATAGCCATGCGTGGCCCGGCCGGTCGCAAGACTGCCGCGGATAAAGGCGACCAGCCGCGCGAACTGCCGCGGCCGCAACAGCACGCGACGCACCGCCGGGCCGCCGCGCGGCGCGGCGACGTGCTCGACATGCAGCACCGTGTCGTCGCTGCCGATCGCTGCGGCGATGACCGTCGACGGACGCACATCGCCCCAGGTCGGCGTTTCCAGATAAAAGGCCCGGTCCCCCCATCCGATCGCCAGCCAGCGATGCCCGGCAAAGCGCGGGTCGGCCAGATCGCCGGCGGCGAAGCGCGCGACCAGATCGTCGGGCAACGCATCCTTGGACAACACGATGCCCGTATGGATGCCGTTATCCTCGACCCAGACCGGGATGCCGGTCGCCGGCGACATGGTCGCGCCCGGCGCCGCGATCGCGCCGCCGATCCAGCCCGCCGCCCAATAGCCCTGAACGATCACAGCGACCGCCAGCAGCAATCCCGCCATGGCGCCCGCCAATCCTTTCAGCCTGTTCAGTTTCACGCGTCCTGCCACTATATTCCCTTGATGACCGCTGAAACGCATATCCACGACGCCCCGCCGGCGGGCGCCGCCGCCGACTGGACCATCCCACAGAATTGGGACGCCTTCACGGCCGAGGAACATGGCGTGTGGGACACGCTGTTCGACCGGCAGGCCCGGCTGCTGCCCGGTCGTGCATCAAGCGCCTATCTGCGCGGGCTGGAGGCGCTCAAGCTGTCGGAGTCGGGCATCCCGAACTTTGACGATTTGTCGGAACGGCTGATGAAGCTGACCGGGTGGCAGGTCGTGGCCGTACCCGGCCTGGTGCCCGATGACGTGTTCTTCGACCACATGGCCAATCGCCGCTTCGTGTCGGGCAATTTCATCCGCCGCGCCGACCAGCTCGATTATCTTCAGGAACCCGACGTTTTTCATGACGTGTTCGGGCACGTGCCGATGCTGGCCGATCCGGTATTCGCCGATTATCTCGCGGCCTATGGGCGCGGCGGACTGCGGGCGCTGGCGCTCGGCGCATTGCCCCAACTGTCGCGGCTTTACTGGTATACGGTCGAGTTCGGCCTGGTTCAGGAGGCCGAGGGGCTTCGCATCTTCGGCGCGGGGATCGTATCGTCATCGGCCGAAAGCGTGTTCGCGCTGGACGATGCCAGCCCCAACCGCATCGGCTTCGACTTGGCACGCGTGATGCGGACAGAATATCGGATTGACGATTTCCAGCAGAATTATTTCGTCATTCCCAGCTTTGAAGAACTGCTGCGCGTCACCGTCGAGACCGACTTTGCGCCGCTTTACGAGCAAATCCGCCCCCTGCCCTCGATCCCGGTCGGCGAGATTGTCGAAGGCGATGACGTAATCCACCGCGGCACGCAGGCCTATGCACAGCGCAAGGCGCAGACCGCCATCGCCTGACTGACCCCCGCCCGCCGGGCGTGACGGTTATTCGACCGTCACGCTTTTCGCCAGATTGCGCGGCTGATCGACGTCGGTGCCCTTGGCTACGGCGACGTGATAAGCGAGCAACTGCACCGGCACGGCATAGACAATCGGTGCGATCAGCGGGTGCACCTTGGGCATGGTGATGGTCGCGACACAGCCCTCGCCCGCCGCCTGAATACCGTCATAGTCGGAGATCAGCACGACCTTGCCGCCGCGCGCCTGAACCTCCTGCATGTTCGACACGGTCTTGTCGAACAGTGGTCCCGACGGGGCGATGACAATGACGGGGACGGCATCATCGATCAACGCGATCGGCCCATGCTTCATTTCGCCCGCCGCGTAACCTTCGGCGTGGATGTAGCTGATTTCCTTGAGCTTCAACGCGCCTTCCAGCGCCAGCGGATAATCGGTGCCCCGGCCCAGATACAACACGTCGCGGGCCGCGGCGATCACGCCTGACATCGCCTCGATCGCTTCGTCATAGGCCAGCGCCCCGTTGATCGACGCCGGTGCTTCGGCCAGATGGCGGACGATCTCGCGTTCCTCCTCCTCGCTCAACCGCCCCTTGGCCTTGGCGAGATTGGCGGCGAGCGCGGCCAGGACCGCCAGTTGGCAAGTGAACGCCTTGGTCGATGCCACGCCGATCTCTGGCCCGGCGTGGGTCGGCAGCAACAGGTCGGCCTCCCGCGCCATCGAACTGGTCGGCACGTTGACGACGGCGGCGATCGTCTGCCCCTCCGTCTTGGCATGACGCAGCGCGGCCAGCGTATCGGCGGTTTCGCCCGACTGGCTGATGACGATCATCAACCCGCCCGGCTCCATCACGGGCGCGCGATACCGGAACTCCGACGCGACATCGATGTCCACCGGCACGCGGGCGAACTGTTCGAACCAGTATTTGGCGACCATGCCGGCGTAAAAGCTGGTGCCGCACGCGACGATCGTCACCCGGCGCACGCCCGACAGGTCGAAATCGGGGATCGGCAGCGCGATCTTGCCCTCCAGCCGCTGGAGGTAGGAGCGCAGGGTCTGGGCAACGACGATCGGCTGCTCGAAGATTTCCTTCTGCATGAAATGGCGGTGATTGCCCTTGTCGATCAGCGCGCCGGTAAGGCCGCTGGTCGTCACGGGACGTTCGACGGGGGCGTTCTGCTGGTCGTAGATCTGCGTGCCTTGAGGCGTCAGCACTACCCAGTCGCCCTCTTCCAGATAAGCGACGCGCTGTGTCAGCGGGGCCAGCGCCAAAGCGTCGGACCCCAGGAACATCTCGCCATCGCCATGCCCGACGACCAGCGGCGAGCCGAGCCGCGCGCCGATCAGCAATTCCCGGTGGTCGCGAAACAGGATAGCCAGGGCAAAGGCGCCGTGCAGGCGCGGCAACACCGAACGCACCGCCGCAACGGGGTCGCCGGTTTCATCCAGCGCCTGGTCGATCAGATGCGCGACCACTTCGGTATCGGTCTGGCTGAGGAAACTGCGCCCTTGCGCGATCAATTCATCCCGCAGCGGCTTGAAGTTCTCGATGATGCCGTTGTGCACGACGCTGACGGCACCCGCGACATGGGGGTGGGCATTGTCCTCGGTCGGGGCGCCGTGCGTTGCCCAGCGGGTATGGGCGATGCCGACATGGCCGGGCAGCGGATCTTCGACCAGGCGGCGGCCCAGATTGGCCAGCTTGCCCTGCGCGCGACGTCGTTCGATCGCGCCGTTGTGCAACGTGGCGATGCCCGCCGAGTCATAGCCGCGATATTCCAGCCGCTTCAGCCCGTCGAACAAGCGATCGGCGACGTCCGTGGTCCCCAGGATTCCGACAATTCCGCACATTTTACTTCGCCGCCTTTCGCGCCTTCATCATCGAACGGAAACGGGCCGCCCATCCCGCACGCATTTCCTGACGCCCGCGCGCCAGTGCCAGCGCGTCGCGTTCGACATCTTTGGTCACGACCGAACCCGCGCCGACGATGGCGCCGTCCCCCACCGAAACCGGTGCCACCAGCGCCGAGTTCGATCCGATAAAGGCCCCCTCGCCGATCACGGTGCGATATTTGAAGAAGCCGTCATAATTGCACGTGATCGTGCCCGCGCCGATATTCGCACCCGCCCCCACATCCGCATCGCCGATATAGCTGAGGTGATTGGCCTTGGCCCCTTCCCCTAGCACTGCCTTTTTCAGTTCGACGAAATTGCCGACCCTGGCGTCGCGACCGATCTCGGCGCCCGGACGCAACCGGGCATAGGGGCCGATCCCGGCGCCGGTCGCAATCGAGCATCCTTCCAGATGCGAGAAACCGTGGATGACCACGCCGTCGTCGATGCTGACGCCGGGGCCGAACCACACATTCGGCTCGACCGTGACGTCGCGGCCAAGGCGCGTGTCGTGCGAAAACCAGACGGTCTCCGGCGCGATCAGCGTCGCGCCTTCGGCCATGGCCCTCGCGCGCCGCTGCGACTGCCATTCCGCCTCCAGCGCGGCGAGTTCGCCGCGGCTGTTGACGCCCGTCACCTCGACCGCATCAGTCTCGATCACGGCCGACGCACGACCGTCACCCGATGCAAGCATCACAATGTCGGGAAGATAATATTCGCCTGCCGCGTTGTCGTTGCCGACGCGCGACAGCAGCGCGAACAGGTCCTCGCCGCGCACCGCCATCAGGCCTGAATTGCAAAGCGTGACCGCGCGTTCAGCGTCGCTCGCATCCTTGTATTCGACCATGCAATCGATCCGACCCGCATCGTCGGCGATTACCCGGCCATAGGCGCCAGGGTCGGCGGGCCGGAAGCCCAGCACGACACAGGCCGGAGCGTCAGACGCCTGAAGCCGGTCGAGCATCGCGCGCATCGTTTCCGCCCGGACCAGCGGCACGTCGCCGTAAAGGATCAGCACATCGCCCGAAAACCCGTCGAGCGCGCCTTGGGCCTGCGCGACCGCATGACCCGTGCCCAGCTGTTCGGCCTGATGCGCGATAGCGACGCCGCGCCCGGCGACCGCCGCCTCAACCTGTTCGCGCCGGTCGCCGACGACGACGACCTGCCGCTCTGCACCCAGTTGCGACACGCTGTCGAGCAGTTGCAGCAGCATGGGCTTACCCGCGATCGGGTGCAGCACCTTGTGCCGGTCGGATCGCATCCGGGTGCCGCGACCGGCGGCAAGGACGATGGCGGCAATCGGTCGCATCCTGTTCCTTTCACTGGCGTTCGGCTCGCCGCTGCCACGAAAGCCTTGCCATTTCCATAGCCGAGCGGGCATCGACGCGCGCATGAGCGCATTTCCCTTCCAGATCGTCGGCTTCGACCTCGACGGCACCTTGTTCGACACGTCCGCCGACCTGACCCGCGCGGTCAATCATGCATTGTCGCTGGCGGGACGCCCCGCGCTTTCGGTCGAGATGGTCAAGCCGATGATCGGGCGCGGTGCACGCCATATGCTGGGCGAAGGGCTGCGCGCGTCGGGGGGCTGCGACGAAGCATTGCTGAGCGAACTACATCCCGAACTGCTGCGCTTCTACGAGGCGAATATCTCGGCCGGAACGGTGGCGTATCCGGGTCTTTTCAACGCGCTGGACGCGCTGGCCGAACGCAGCGTGCGGGTGGGGATCGTCACCAACAAGCTGTTCGGACTGGCCCAAAAGCTGATCGCCGAACTCGGCCTTGCTCACCGGTTCGAGGTGGTGCTGGGTGGCGATTCACTGGGACCGGGCAAGGCGAAACCCGCGCCCGACCTGATCGCGGCGATGGTCGAGCGGATGGGCGGCGGGCACGCTGCCTTTGTCGGTGATTCGATCTATGATGTCGGCGCCGCCCATGCAGCAGGCATTCCGGCGGTGGCGGTCAGTTTCGGCTTCATGATGCAGCCGGTCGCCGAACTGGGCGCCGATGCGGTGATCGATCATTATGACGAGTTGCTGCCCACGCTGGAGCGGCTGGGCAACGCAGGTCAGCCGACCGGGCGATAGCCCTTGCGCCACTTGGTCCACAGATGCCGCGCGAGCATGGCCGGCGGCATCCGCAGCCAGTGGCCGCGCAGGTAGAAGGCGAACTCGGTCAGCTTGCGCCGCTGACGCCCCCAGCCGTCACGGCCCAGCAACCGGCGCATGAACAGCCAGTCGATCGGCGTGAGTGCCGCGCCGTCGTCGTAAAGGGCAGCCGCCAGCCGGATCGCGCGATCCATATGCGGCGCCAGCCCGTGATACGCCGCCCGCACCCGCAAGCGCTCACGAAAATCGGGCGCGTCGAAATCGGCCAGCAGGCAATGGATGTCCCACAGGTTCCGTAAGCCCCCGGCCAGGTCGCCATCGGCCAGCAAATGCGCGACCGCATGGACAATCACATCCTCCCGCCCCAGCATCGCGATACCGTCGCGCAGCTCGGTTCGCGCTGCGATCAGTGCATCGGCATGGGGACGCGGGCGGGCGGTCAGCGGCAAGATGGTGTGATGCACGTCGATCATCCGGTCGCGCTCTCGGTGGATCATCGGCGGGAGTTCGTGCATCCAGCGACGATAATAGGCGTCGTCATAGGGATCGGGTTTCACCCATTCCCAGCCGGCCGCAATTAATGCCTCCTCGGCCGCGTCGAGGGACGCGTGGGGCACGAGAATGTCGAGGTCGCCGATATGACGCCCGGCACCCGCGCTGAGCCCCGCTGCGACAAATGCCGTTCCCTTCAACAGGATGACCGGAATGCCGAGGGGTGCGAGCGCGCGGCGTGCCATTTCCGCTTCCCACAACGCGGCGATGCGCCCCTGTTCCGCCGATGCGGACGCGTCCGCCAGAATGGCGGCGACCGCCCCCGGCATCGGCAACCCCTGCACCCGGCAGGCCAGCGTGCCGGCCATCTGCTCGGCTCGCGCCGCCGCGATCAGGCTGGTCCAGCTTCCCGCGTCAAGCGACGTTACCGATGACGGATCGCGCAGCGCCGCGACCAGCAGTCGGGCCGTCACCTTGCCAACTCCTCGACCTGCGCCAAGGCCGTCTCCGCATCGGGATAGTCGATCGCCGTCGCGGGCACGCCCTGCACCAGTCGCACCAGCGCATTGAACCCGCGTTCGCCAAGTGCCACATAGTTGGTCGACGCCTGTGTCAGCCGGACAAAGGTTTCAGCCGGCGGCACCTGTCGCTGCGCGGGTGCATGGCCGAAGCGGGGAAAAACGATATGAGCGGGCGTCGCGGCCGCGTCCATCCGCTCGATCGCCTGGCAGTCGGGAACCAGGTGGCGAATGTCACCCTTGGGCGTGCCTCGTTGTTCCGGACCAAAGCGGCCACCCGGCAATGCACGCTGAAGCACGCCCACACTTTCGTTCTTGAGGCTTATGAGCCGCGGAAACCCGTGGACCAATCCGGTTTCGGGATCCAGCAACGCGAACTCGTCGCCCATCAGCCGCCATCCGCGCGTCATCAGCAGCGCCGCCAGCGTCGACTTGCCCGCGCCCGACACGCCTGTCATCAAGACCGCGCGTCCGCCCCGCTCGACGCAGGAGGCGTGGAGCAACAGGTATCGCCGCTGCGCCAGCGCCATTTGCAGGTTCATGCCCATTTCCGCCGCCAGCAGCCCCAGACGGAGTGGCAGCGGGGCTGCGTCGGGAATGGTGAAATCGCCGCCGATCATCACGGCGGGCCGGATGAAACGCCGCCATGGCCGTGCGGCGAACAGCCGCACGCTGAAATCGGGCACGTCGTCGCGCGGGTGGGGATAATCGGCATAGAGCGAGCGCAACTCGTCTATGGGTGCGCGCCAGTCCGAACCGACGCGAAAGCCGACCGGACCGATCCGCACCGCGAACCGATGTTTCATGCGATCTCGACCAGGCCGACCGAAGCCAGCTCGTCCAGCCGCGCCGCGAGTGAAATCGGGTGGGGATCGAGCAGGTCGTATCGCTCGACCAACCGGCTCAGCAGCGCCTCGACGCTCAACGTGTCACCGCCCAGCGCGGCCAGCAATTCGGGGACCGGCGATTCGACCAGATGCGTCTGTCCCGATGGCCGGTGATAGATCGCCGTCAGCCAGTCGAGCGGCACGACGCGCAGCAGTGCCGGGTCGGCCGCACGATACCGCATCGACGCGCGCTCAGGCGCGCGGCATCTGGAGCGAGGCGAAGCAGGTAAAGCCGCTCGTCCCCTGCTGAAGCCGGCGGATATAATTGGTATAGGCGCGGCTGCGTTCCCATTCGGTGCCGGGCAGCGTGCCGCCGTTCAGCGCGCGCTTCACCTCTTCACCCGTGAACGGCCGCCCGGCAGCGGGAAAGGCGCCCTTGGTCCCGGCGGGCACGACCTTGCCATCAGGCGCGATGTAATTGCCCGCGCGAGCGGCGTCGGGCACCTGTATCTGGCACGTTGAGATCGACGCTGCGGTCTGCGCCAGCGCCGGTCGAACCGACATCACCGCCGATGCACCGGCAGCGCCCAGCATCAGCGCGCGGCGGCCCATTTGCGGGGCGGCGGCAGCATCGCTCTCGGCAACGGGCGGAACGGACGGTTCGTCAGTCATCATCGCCACCATCATGGCCCGCGCACCGTTTCGCAATGGTTAAATCGGCGCACCACCCAAGCAAATCGGGACACGACGCCGGGATGACAAGACGCTAGAGAATTGTGGGTCATGCCGTTCCGCCTGATCCTTGCCCTCGCTGCGCTGGTGCTTGCCGGTCCCGCCGCGCCGCCGCCACCGGTCCCGGCCGACCCACCGCTCTGGATCGTGCGCGACGACGATACCGTCATCTATCTTTTCGGCAGCGTGCATTGGCTCAAATCCGAGGTCGAGTGGTTCGACGACGAAGTTCGCGCCGCGTTCGAGCGCGCGGATCAACTTGTCCTCGAAACGCCGCCGGTCGATCCAGCCGAAGCGCGCCGCACCCAGGACGCAATCGGCAAGACCACCGATGGGCCGACGCTGCCCGAAAGGCTGCCTGCGGCTTACCGCCCAAAGCTGGCTGCCGCGCTTGCCGAGCTTGGCTATCCGTCCGGCGCGTTCGATCGGGTCAAACCGTGGTTGGCGGCCACAACGCTATCGGTGCTGCCGCTGCGTCGTCGCGGTTACTCGTCCGATGCGGGCGTGGAAACGGTGCTGACCGCCGCCGCCCGGCGTGCCGACATCGCGATCATCGGACTGGAGCCGCGCATTGAGCAACTCGGCTATTTCGACACGCTGCCGCAGGCCGCGCAACTGGCGATGCTGACCCGGCAACTCGATAACATGGACCAGACCGGCGATTCGACCGACGCGGTGCTGGCGGCGTGGATAGCGGGTGATGTCGCCGCGCTGGGTCGCATCGTCGATGCCGATCAGCGTGAAAGCTCGGCCGATTTCGGCAAGGCGATCCTGACCGATCGCAACCGGCGCTGGGCGGCGTGGATCAAGCGACGGCTCGACACGCCGGGCACCGTGTTCATGGCAGTGGGCGTTGGCCATCTGAGCGGCAGCGACACCGTTCAACGCGCCCTCGCCCGGTTGGGCCAGCCGGTCCGGCGCGTCAGGCCTGCGGGCGCCAGGTGATGACGCGGTAGAGATACAGGACCACGACGGCGACCATCATCACGATCGCAACGGGACCATAATAACGCTCGAACGTGCCGAATTCGTTCTTGAGGATATAGCCCGCGCCGATCAGCACCGAGTTCCAGATCGCGGTGCCCAGCGTCGTCCAGAACAGGAACTTGATCTGCGACATGCGGAGCATCCCGGCGGGCAGCGAGATCATCGTGCGGACGGTGGGCAGGAACCGCGCCCAGAACACGATCACCCGATCGTAACGGGTGAACACGCCGATGATCTTCTCAACCTCCGCCCAGTCGAGCGTCAGCCAGCGGCCATAGCGGTCGATCAGCGGCTTGAACCGCGCGTAGCCAACGATACGGCCGAACCAATACCAGACCCAGTTGCCCAGCACCGCGCCGACCGTGCCGGCCGCCACCGCCTCGCCAAAGCCCAGCCGGCCGTCGGCGACGGCCATGCCGGTCAGGCCCATGATGACTTCCGACGGGATCGGCGGAAACACATTTTCGAGGAACATGGCGATCGCGATGCCCAGATAGCCCCAGGCGCCGACGAGTTCGATCAGGCGGTCGGTCATGCAGTTCCTCAAGCTGGCGGTCGCGGGCCTGATAGGCGCGCGACCGCCGCCGCGCAATCGCTCTAGCGACGCGCCGCCAGCCGCGCGTCGATCGCGTTCCAGATCGCGCCCGCCGTGTCGGTGCCGTTGAAACGGTCGATCGCCACGATCCCGGTCGGTGACGTGACGTTGATTTCGGTCAGCCATTCGCCGCCGATCACATCGATCCCGACAAAGATCAGCCCGCGACGCTTCAATTCCGGCGCGAGCGCGGCGCAGATTTCGCGCTCTCGCAACGTCAGCTCCGCCGCTTCGGCACGACCCCCGACCGCGAGGTTGGAGCGAATCTCCCCTTCGCCCGGCAAGCGATTGATGGCCCCCGCCACCTCGCCGTCGACCAGCACGATGCGCTTGTCGCCCTTGGCCACGCCGGGGAGGAACGCCTGCACCATGTGCGGTTCGCGCCAGGCGGTGTTGAACACCTCGATCAGCGAGGACAGGTTCTGGCCGTTCCCGTCGATCTTGAAAATCGCCTTTCCGCCATTGCCGTGCAGCGGCTTGATGACGACCGAGCCATGCGTCGCCAGGAACGCGCGCGCTTCCTCGGTTTCGCGCGTCACAAGCGTCGGCGGCATGAAGCGGGCGTAATCCAGCACCCAGACCTTTTCCGGCGCGTTGCGGACATTGGCCGGGTCGTTCACCACCAGCGTCCGGTCGGCGATCCGCTCAAGCAGATGGGTGGCCGTGATGTAGCCGAGGTCGAACGGCGGGTCCTGTCGCATCAGCACGACATCGGCTTCGTCGCCCAGGTCCAGCCGCACCGGATCGCCCAGCGTGAAGTGATCGCCCGGAACGGGCCGCACCTCGACCGGGCGGGCATTGACCCACAGTTGCCCGTCGGACCAGTTCAACTGATCGGCCGTATAGTGGAACAGCCGGTGCCCACGCGCCTGTGCCGCCAGCATCAGCGCAAAGGTCGAATCGCCCGCAATATTGATGCCCGCTATCGGGTCCATCTGCACGGCAACGGTCAGGGCCATTCATTCCTCCAGCGCAACTTCGGCGGCGGGCCTTATGCCGACCCGCCCCACCTGTCATCCGATCCAGGCATTCTCGATATGGCGTGGCAGGTGGCCCGGCGCCAGCAGCAGCACGTCGATCCGCACATCGTCGCCGGGCTGTGCGTGGGCGGGCGCAAGTATCTCCGCCGCCGCCGCGACGCGGTTCAGACGCGCCATGTCGATCGCATGGTCGAGTTCGGCGGCGGTGGCGCGGACCTTTACCTCGACAAAAGCGACCATGCCGGGGCGGCGGGCGATCAGGTCGACCTCACCCGCCGGGGTCCGCACGCGCTGCGCGACGATGGTCCAGCCCTTCAGCCGCAGATACCATGCCGCCTGGTCCTCGCCGCGCCGTCCGCGTGCCTCGGCGGCGTGGCGGTCCCTCAAGCCTCGCCCTTCAATGCCATGGCGCGGGCGTAGAGTTCGCGCCGGTCGAGCTTCAGCCGCTTGGCCACTTCGCCCGCGGCCTTGGCCGGGGACAGCCGGGTCAGCGCCTCGACCAGCGCGGTGTCGACATCCCCGGCGGCGGCGGGCGGCGGCGCCTCGGGCGGGGCGACGATGACGACGATCTCGCCCTTTGGCGGCGCATCGGCATAGCGCGCCGCCAGTTCGGACAGGCGGCCGGTCACGCATTCCTCGAACCGCTTGGTGATCTCCCGCGCCACCCCGGCCTCCCGGTCGCCCAATCCTTCGGCCAGTGCCGACAGGCAGGCCGACAGGCGCGGTCCCGATTCATAGAGGATCAGCGTCGCACGGATGGCTGCGACCTCGGCAATCGCCTCCATACGGGCATGGGCCCTGGACGGCAGGAAGCCGATGAACAGGAACCGGTCAGTCGGCAGCCCCGCCAGCGTCAGCGCCGCGACTGCCGCGCAAGGGCCGGGCACCGTCACCACCAGGTGCCCCGCCGCCCGCGCATCGCGCACCAGCTTGTAACCGGGATCGGAAATCAGCGGCGTGCCCGCATCGCTGACCAGCGCGACCACTTCGCTCCCCATGCGTGCGATCAGGCCGGGGCGCACGCCATCGGCGTTGTGATCGTGATAGGGCGTCATCGGCCGCTTCACCCCGATATGGCGCAACAGCCCCGCCGTCACGCGGCTGTCCTCGACGGCGACCACATCGGCGTGCGAAAGAATGTGCGCGGCACGCGGCGACAAGTCACCGAGATTGCCGATCGGGGTGGCGACGATATAGAGG
>NZ_DATJLI010000059.1:0-20445 GCF_035490575.1 Sphingomonas sp.
CAACTGGCGCGGGCGGGCCTGCCGCATCTATTGGTCGAGCGTTCGCGCGAAACGGGCGATGCGCTATGCGGCGGTTTCCTCAGCTGGCGCACGCTGGCGATGCTGGAGCGGATGGGGATCGCCGCCGACACCCTCAATCCAGCGGTAGTGACGCGCGTGCGGCTGTTCGCGGGCGAGCAATCGGTCGAAGCGCAACTGCCCTTCCCCGCGCGCGGCGTGTCCCGCCGGACGCTCGACACCGCGCTGCTGGCGGCTGCCGCCAAGGCCGGGGCAGCGATCGAACGCGGCGTCGGGGTCCGCGCGATCGACGGCGGGCAGGCGCGCCTTGACGCCGGCGGGGAGATCGCCGCCGACGCGCTGTTCCTTGCCAGCGGCAAGCATGAAGTGCGCGGTCGGATGCGCCCCGTCGATGCGCGCGGACAGGACCCGACGATCGGCCTCAGGCTCCGGCTCGCCGCATCACCCGCACTCGACCGGCAGGTTGGCGACCGGATCGAACTGCACCTGGTCGATCGCGGCTATGCGGGCCTTGTCCGGCAGGAGGATGGCAGCGGCAATCTGTGCATGGCCGTCCGCCGGTCGCGGCTGCGCGAAGCGGGCGATCCCGAACGGTTGCTGGTGGACATGGCGCGCGAACTGCCCGCTCTGGGCGACCGGCTGGCGCACCGCGCCACCGGGTCGGCGGTCGATGCCGTCGCCAATGTGCCCTATGGCTGGCGTGCCGCGCCGGGTCCGGCGGGCCTGTTCCGGCTGGGTGATCAGGCGGCGGTCATTCCGTCGATCGCGGGCGAGGGCATGGCCATCGCCATCGCCAGCGCGCTGGCCGCCAGCGATGCCTATGCTCGGCATGGGCCAGCGGGTTCGGTGGCGTTCCAGCGCCGCCTTTCCCATGGACTGGCACGCCCGGTCGGCATGGCAGGCGCGGTCTGGCACCTCGCCGAACGCTCCGGCTGGGCGGGGACGGCGCTGTGGGTGGCGCGCCACCAACCGGCGCTGGTCGCGCTCGTCGCGCGGCTGACGCGGATCGACCGGCAATGAACAGACGGTGCGCCTAACCCCGCTTGCCCGGCGCGATTGCCACCGCCAAATGATCTTCCACCGCGACCGGGTTGCCCGCTGCCTTTCGTTCCGAATAACGGTCGACCAGTTGGTCGGCGTGCGGACGCAGCAGCACGGTATAGCGGACCAGTTCTTCCATCACGTCGACGATCCGGTCATAATAGCTCGACGGCCGCATCCGCCCCGCCTCGTCAAATTCCTTATACGCCATCGCCACTGACGACTGGTTCGGGATCGTCGGCATCCGCATCCACCGGCCCAGCAGGCGCAGGGCGTTGACCGCGTTGAACGATTGCGATCCACCCGACACCTGCATCACCGCCAGCGTCCGCCCCTGGGTGGGCCGCCTGCCCTTCATCTCCAGCGGCAGATGGTCGATCTGCGCCTTCATGATGCCAGTGATGGCGCCGTGCCGCTCGGGGCTGCACCACACCATGCCTTCCGACCAGAATGCATGTTCGCGCAGTTCATGGACGGCCGGGTGATCGTCGCCCGGCACCTGATCGGGCAATGGCAGGTCGGCGGGGTCGAAGATTCGCGTCTCGCAACCGAACAGCCGCAGCAACCGTGCCGCTTCCTCGACCGCCAGCCGCGAAAATGACCGTTCACGCAGGGAGCCGTAGAGCAACAGGATGCGCGGCGGCCGCTGGTCATCGCCCAGTCCGGTCGCGGGCCGCCCGATGACGAACGCCGGGTCCAGCGCGGGCAGATGATCGGGATCGGGCAATACGCGCAGTCGGGTCATGCCGCCGCTCCCGCTTCATACCATCCGCGCGTCCGCCGCACGATCGCCACCACCGACAGCATCACCGGCACTTCGACCAGCACGCCCACCACGGTCGCCAGCGCGGCGCCCGATTGCAGCCCGAACAGCGAAATCGCCGCCGCCACCGCCAGCTCGAAGAAATTGGACGCGCCGATCAATGCCGCCGGTGCCGCCACGCACCACGCGACGCCAAAACGGCGCGACAGCCAGTAAGCGATACCCGCGTTCAGATAGACCTGAACCAGGATCGGCACCGCGATCAGCGCGATCACCAGCGGCTGCGCCAGAATCTGCTCGCCCTGAAATCCGAACAGCAGCACGAGGGTGGCCAGCAGCGCGACCAGCGACACCGGTCCCAGCCGACCCAGCACCGCGTCCAGCGCGCTCTGCCCGCCTGCGCGCAGCACCAGCAGCCGGACCAGTTGCGCCACGACCACCGGCACGACGATATACAGCACCACCGACAGCATCAGCGTGTCCCACGGCACCGTGACCGCGGCGACACCCAGCAGCAGCCCGACCAGCGGCGCGAACAGGAACATCATCAACAAGTCGTTCAGTGCGACCTGGCTCAGCGTATAGGTCGGCTCGCCATCGCACAGGTTCGACCAGACGAAGACCATCGCGGTGCAGGGCGCAGCGGCCAGCAGGATCAGGCCGGCGATATAGGACGCGATCTCACCCGCGGGCAGCAACGGCGCGAACAGCCAGCCGAGGAAAAACGCGCCCAGCAGCGCCATCGAGAACGGCTTGACCGCCCAGTTGACGAACAGCGTGACGCCCACGCCCTTCCAGTGCTGGCGCACCGATCCCAGCGAGCGGAAATCGATCTTGAGCAGCATCGGCACGATCATCAGCCAGATCAGCACCGCGACGACCAGGTTGACGCGCGCGACCTCCGCCGCGGCAATGACCGCAAAGGCGCCGGGGAACAACGTGCCCAGGCCGATGCCGACGACGATGCACAAGGCGACCCAGACCGACAGATAGCGCTCGAACCCGCTGATGGCGGGCCGCGACGGCGCGGCGACGGCGGCCTCCATCAGCGCACCCGATTGCCGCCGGCGTCGACCACCTGCTCGCCATCTTCCTTGACGAACGCGCCCTGCTGCCCGGCCGGCAGGATGTCCAGCACCGCCTCCGACGGGCGGCACAGCCGCACGCCCATCGGGCTGACCACCAGCGGCCGGTTGATGAGCACGGGGTGCGCCATCATCGCATCGATCAGCGCATCGTCGCTCAAACTTTCGTCGCCCAGGCCAAGCTCGGCAAAGGGCGTGCCCTTTTCACGCAGCAACTGGCGCGGCGTGATGCCCGCGCGCTGGATCAACCGGGTCAGCATGTCGCGCGACGGCGGCGTCCTGAGATATTCGACCACATGCGGCTCGATGCCGGCATTGCGGATCATCGCCAGCGTGTTGCGCGACGTGCCGCAATCGGGGTTGTGATAGATGACGATATCGACGGTCATGGGTTCGGCTCCGTTCGGCAACAGGCAAGTTCGGCGAGCAGCGGCTCGCAAAGTTCGGCGCGCCCCTGACAGCAATCACGGGCAAGGAACATCATCAGCGCCCTGAGCGCGTCGATATTGGCGCGCTGGTTCATCTGGCGCCCGCGCTTTTCGGACACCACCAGCCCCGCTTTGACCAGGACCGACAGATGCGTGGAAAAGGTGCTCTGGCTCAGCCCCGTCATCTCGACCAGTTCGCCGGTCGACAGGCCATCCGGCGCGTGGCGGACCAGCAGGCGGAAGGTTTCCAGCCGCGTCGGATGCGCGAGCGCGGCCAAGGCGTTAAGGGCGTCGTCCATATCCATTCATCGGTTTTTATCGATGAAAGCTCGGAAAGCAAGTAACATCGGGATTTTCCGATGCCTTCGCCGCACGTCGCCGCAGTTTCGATTGCCTTGGCGGTCGAAATCGCGGAGGCGGTTATATTCCCCCCGCAGAACAATGAAACGGCATGGACGAACTGACCAAGGCGCCCGATCTCTACATCATCCTGCTGACCGCTGGCGGCCTGCTGATCGCGCTGGTTGCGTGGCTGCCGCTGGTGTTGAAGCGATTGCCGCTGTCGCTGCCCATCATCTGCATCCTGATCGGCTGTGCCGCCGCTTCGACGCCGCTTATTCCGTTCGACCCGTCGCCGCTGGCCCACCCGGCGCTGGCGGAGCGGTTCACCGAATTCGTCGTCATCATCGCGCTGATGGGCGCGGGGTTGAAGATCGACCGCCCCTTTTCGCTTCGCGGCTGGGGCGTGACCTGGCGATTGCTGGCGATCACCATGCCGCTCAGCATCGCCGCAATCCTGTTGCTCGGCCATTATGGCATCGGCCTGTCGCTGGCGGGGTCATTGCTGCTGGGGGCGGCACTGGCGCCGACGGATCCGGTGCTGGCATCGGATATTCAGGTCGGCCCGCCAAAGGGGGGCGGCGAGGATCAGGTTCGGTTCGGCCTGACATCCGAAGCCGGGTTCAATGACGGATTGGCCTTCCCGTTTGTCAATCTGGCGATCGCGCTCTCGGTTTCGGCTGCCACCGGGGAGCCGTGGTTCACCGACTGGCTGACCTATAACGTCCTGTGGGAAATCGGCGCCGGGGCCGTCGGCGGCTGGCTCGTCGGCAAGGCCTTTGGCTGGCTGACCTTTCACGTGCCGGGTCGGTCGGCCCTGGCGCGGACGGGCGACGGGCTGATCGCGGTGTCGGCGACGCTCATCTCCTACGGCCTTACCGAAATGGCGCATTGCTATGGGTTCCTGGCCGTGTTCGTCACCGCGCTGACGCTGCGCGCGGCGCATCGCGAACATGATTTCCACCGGGAGATGCACGACCTGACCGAACAGATCGAGCGGCTGGCGATGATGATGGTGCTGCTGGTGTTCGGTGCCAGCCTGATGACCGGATTGCTGCGTCCGATCGGGCTGTCCGACGTGCTCGTCGCTCTGGCGATCATCTTTGTTATTCGTCCCGCCAGCGGACTGCTGGCGATGATCGGGTCGGGCATGACGCGCGGCGAGCGGGCGGCCATCGCCTTTTTCGGCATTCGCGGCGTCGGCAGTTTCTACTATCTGGCCTATGCGCTCAACGAAGCGTCGTTCGGTGAAGCAAAGCGGCTGTGGGGCATTGTCGGACTGGTCGCGTTGCTGTCGATCCTGATCCACGGGCTGACCGTCACGCCGCTTATCCGCGTGCTCGACCGCAGCCATGGTCGCGAGCCGGATGCCGATGAACAGGCCGCTGTCCCACCCGGCGGCCAGATCGGCCCGTCGGGCAATGTCGGCAAGGTCGCCGACTGATCTATTCGGCAGCGGCGGCGCGCCGCGTCAGACGATAGACCCAGGCCGGCGGCACGTTGCGGATCGTCATGCCGACCCGCTCCGCCACCAGGTCCAGCGCGTCCAGTATCTCATCGGACACCGAACATCCGCGTGCATAAGTGAACAGGTAAAACGCCCCGTCCGCCCGCATATGGCCGAACGCGCTTTTCACGATCGCCGCGACCTGATCGTCGTCCATGTTGCGAAGGCCAAGGCCGCAGATAACGGCGCCGAACCCGTCGCCCGTCCGCGGCACGCGCGCCAGTGCCGCCGCATCGATGCCGAGCACCGCCGCCTTGGGGAAGCGCAGGCTCAGCAGCCGGGCAAAGGCCGGGTTCTGTTCCACCAGCGTCAGGTCGCGCTCGGCCACGCCGCGATCGATCAGGCGATGGGTCAGCACCCCTGTGCCCGGCCCCAGTTCAAGAACGGGTCCGGTGTCGCCCGTGATCTCCTGCGTCATCAGCGCAGCCAGCGCCGGGCCGGACGGCGCGATTGCCGCCGTGCCCGCGGGGTTGCGAACCCATGCCAGCAGGAAGCGGACCATGTCGGGCAATCCGTTCGAACGCCCCCCCGCCTTGCGCTTGCGCCGTTTGCGTGCGCCGTCGAACGCCACCACCGCACCGGCACCCGCAACCTGTCCGCACCGGTCGTTCGTGGTGCCTCGCATCTTCCCAAACCTCGCGATTGATGTCGCCGCCGCTGGGCGGAGCGCCCTTATAGGGGTGGGGCGGGAAACCGCCAGATGCAAGTGCGGCGGCCACACGCGCGCGCCCACCCGTGGCTCCGGCGGCGGCAGGCTGTCTTCGCAGGGTTGGGCGCGATCGCGACAGCAACCGCACCCCGGCCGTCTTATTTCCCGGCCGTCTTATTTCCCGAACGTCACGCGCAGGCCCAGGCTGGCCGACAGGCCATATTCCTCGAACTGGACATTCACGTCGCGCCGCCCGGCATAGCTGTAGAGCGGCCGGTCGTTCAGGTTCGTCACCTGTCCGAACACGCGCACGCCGGGCGTCACCTGATAAGCGGCGGTCAGGTCGATCTGGAGGTGTTCGTCGATAAACACATCGCCCGCCGGGTCGGTCGGATCGCCGATCTCGTCAAGGATGCGGTCGCGATAGGTCAGCGCGGCGCGGAACTGGAACCCATATTTGTCATACCCGATCGAGGCATTTGCGGTATGCCGCGCCTGAAACGGCAGCACCGCGTCGCGCGTGGTGCCATTGGGCAGCGGCACCCGCGCATCGGCGTCGGTAAAGGTGTAGTTCGCCGCGATCAGCAGCCCGTCGAGCGGCGACGGCAGGAAGGTCAGGTCCTGCTGGATATTCGCCTCGAACCCCAAAATGTCGGCGCTCTCGCCGTTGATGAAGGTGTCATAGACGTCGAACCCCTCGAACCCGTCGGTGCCGGCCAGGTCGATGCCGAAGGTCGGGTTCTGAAGCCGCTTGTAAAACGCGCCTGCCGAAATCACCGACGATCCGCTGGGGAAATATTCGACGCCCAGGTCGAAATTGTCGGCCTTGAAACGCTCCAGGTCGGGATTGCCCGCCTGCGCCTCGATCACGCCTTCGTCGTCGCGTTCGAACAGCGCGGCGGGGCGGTTCTGTTCATAGATCGGGCGCACCACGCTGCGGAAATAGGCAGCGCGCAGTTGCAGCCGCTCGGCGGCACGCCAACGGGCGTTCAGGCTGGGCAGCACATCGGTATAACTGTCGTTTATGGTGATGGGGCTGAGCGCCAGCGTGCCCGCTTCCTCGTCCAGCGACACTTCGTTACCGCGCGCGTTATATTCGGTGTGCTCGACACGCACGCCGCCCACCAGCCGCAGATCGCCGATGTCGAGCGTCGCCATCGCGTAACCGGCGTAGATGTCCTCGCGGACGCGGTAATCCTCGGCGTTCGAGTCGATGAAGCTGCCTTCCTCGTCCAGATCGTCATCGAACGCCGCCTGATTGGCGCGGATGAAGTCGGCGACCGCGCGCGGGTCGTTCTGCGGCGCGATCAGGCCGAGCGGATAGTCGATATCGGGGTTCAGGAAATCGGCGACGGTTGCGCCCTGATCCGCGCCGCCATAGATGCGCGCGTCGAGGTTCGTCATGCGTTCGCGCAGCGCGATCTTGGCGCCGGTCTTGATCGCGCCAGGCAGGTCGCCGAACACGCCGTCCAGCGTGAAGTCGATGCGCGCCGAATAACGCTGGTCCAGCGTGCGCGAATCCTCCCGGATCACTTCGTCCAGTTCATAGGCGGTCGGGTCGGCGAAACCGGGACCGCTGGTGATGATGCGCGGGCGGCGCGCGTCGGCCAGGTCGGTGCCGATCAGCGTGTCGCTGTCGCTGAAATCGGCGACGAAGATCGCCTCGGCATAATCGGGATTGTCCTCCCCCGCCTGCGAATAGTCGATCTGATAATCGACGGTCAGGTCGCCGGCGCGGTTGTGGCCGCCGAACGCGACCGAATAGATGGTCTGCGTTTCCTTGCGCTGGCTGGCATAGCTTTCGACTTCCTGATTGGCGAGCAGCAGGCGGGTCGGCCCCGCCTCGACAATGTTGTCGCCGTCATCGGGGTCGAGTTCGACAATGGTGCCGCTCTGCCGCTCGTCGTCGGTGAAACGCGAATATAGCTGGCGGACATAGAAGGACACATCGTCGTTCACGCGCCAGTCGATGTTCAGCGTCGCGCCCAGCCGTTCGCGGCTGAGCACATAATCGCGTGGTTCGGCGGACACGGGGAACAGGCTGCCGTCGATCGAATCGACTTCGCCGTCACCATTCTCGATCCCGTCGGAGCCGAGTTGACGGTCGAAATAGCTGATCGCGCCGTAAATGCCGATCTCGCCCATGCCCGTGTCGAACACGTTGGAGGCTGCGGCGCTCAGACGCGGGCTGACTTCGTCGCGGAGCTGGTTGTAATTGCCCTCCGCGCTGGCGGTTGCGTAAAACCCGCTGCGGTCGAACGCGGTCGCGCTTTCGATCTGGACCGTGCCGCCGATCGAATTGGCGTCGAGATCGGGCGTCAGGCTTTTGACGACGGTCAGCTTGGACAGCACGTCCGACGGGATGACGTCGAGCGCGACCTGTCGCTGGTCGCCTTCCGCCGATGGCAGGTCGATGCCGTTCACCGTCACCGCGTTCAGATTGGGGCTGATGCCGCGCACCGAGATGAAGCGCCCCTCGCCCTGATCGCGGTTGATTGCGACGCCGGGAATGCGCTGTGCCGCTTCGGTCACGTTCTGGTCGGGAAACTGACCGATGAAATCCGCCGACACGCCGTCCTGCACGCGGGTCGAGGTGCGCTTGTCGTTGATGGCAGAGGACAGGTTGGCGCGCGTGCCGACGACCAGGATATTGGCATCGCTGGCGACATCGGCGCCGATCGCGACCGTCACCTCCGCACGCTGTCCCGGTGCCACGCTGACCTCAACCGTCTCGGCAGGCGCGCCGACGTAAGTGACGCGCAGCGTATAGTCGCCCGCCGGGACGCCGGTGAATACGAAGCGGCCGTCATCGCGCGTGGTGACGGTGCGGTTCAGCTCGACGATCCGCACTTCCGCGTCGCCGAAAAACGCGCTGCCGGTGGTGTCGCCCACCCGGCCCGAAATGCTCCCCTCCCCGCGTGCCTGAGCGCTGGCAACAGGTGTCAGGCCCGGTCCCATGCCGGCCACCATCGCCGCCACTGCGGTGCCAAGGCCGAGCGCGCGGATGCGCTTCGCTACGTTCATCTGATTTCCCCCGGAGACGCGGGGTCGCTGCCCCGTCCTTGGCCGCCGGATAGGCGGCGCAAATGACAGATTGATCTCCCAACCAAGACAGTTCGGTGTCACCGTCGTCACAAAAATGTCGGTTAAATCCGTCACATGGCCCGGTCTGGAAGACAGCGGGGAAATCGACATGCGGATCGTTCTTGCGGCAGTGGCCGCCACCATGCTGGCCGGGTGCGCCACCACCATGCCCAACCCGCCCTGGGCGCTGGGTGAGGCTCCGGCACTGGTCAGGGCGCGGGTCGAAACGCTGGTGACGACCGATCCGACGGTCGACGCCGACGACCCTGCATTCTGGGCCGACCCCGCCGATCCGTTACGCGCGGTGATGTTCGGCACCGACAAGACCGATGGCCTTTATGTGCACAACATGGACGGCGGCGTCCGGCAATTCCTGCCCAGCGGGCCGCTCAACAATGTCGATCTTCGCACCGGCTTCATGGTCGACGGGCGCGAACAGGTGCTGGTCGCCGCGACCAATGACGGCAAGCTGGGCATCAACCTGTATCTGTTCGATCCCACGACGATGCAGACGCGCGACTGGGGCTTTGTCGCGACCGACATGGGCGAACCCTATGGCTCGTGCGTCGGGCGCAGCGGCGACACATTCTATGTAGTCGCCAACAACAAGCTGGGCGACATCAAGCAGTGGACGGTGCGCGCGGGCGCCAACGGTCCCGAACTGACGCTGCGGGGCAGCCGCAAGCTGTCGAGCCAGCTCGAAGGGTGCGTGTCCGATGACGTGAACGGCACGCTGTATGTCGGTGAGGAGGATGTCGGCATCTGGCGCTTCCCGCTCGACCCCACCGTCGCCGCCGAGCCGAAGTCGGTCGCGCGGATCGATCGCCAGCGCATCACCGACGATGTGGAAGGGCTGACGATCATGCAGGACGGCGATGCCCGCTACCTGATCGCTTCGTCGCAGGGCGATAGCACCTTCGCCGTGTTCCGCATCACCGGGGGCACGGAAACCTATGTCGGGCGCTTCGCCGTGGTCGATGGCGACACGATCGACGGCGTAACCGAAACCGATGGCGTCGATGCGTGGTCGGGTCCGATCGGTCCCTTTCCCGAAGGCGCGCTGGCGATGCACGACGACCGCGACGGCACGGGACCGCAGCAGAACTTCAAGATGGTCGACTGGCGCGACGTGCGCGCCGCGCTGAAACTGCCGCGCTGATTAAAGGGGGGGGGCGATCGCCCCCCCATTGCCTCAGGTCGCCGGCGTCAGCGTCGCCAGTTCCGCGTCGATCGCGGTCAGCTTCTCGCGCGTCGCCATGGCGGGCGCATAGCCGTGAAGCGCCTCCAGCGTGATGCCGCGCGCCATGTCGACCTGCGCGCCGGCGACAAATTGCGGCAGGTGACGCGTCAGCACCGCCTTTGCGGCGGGATCGTCCAGCAAGACGCCGATGGATGTCGTCAGGCTGTTATACTTGCCCGATGCCATCGCCGCCTTCATCCGCTGCTGTTCGTCGCTGATCTCCGCGCCCCACGGGTCGCGACCGGCAACGGCGCGACCCTCGGCGGCGAAGTCGATGATCTCGTCGCCCGCCCGGCTGTGCTTCGGCCACACCGTCAGCCCCGTGCCATTGGGATCACCGGTCTTGACGAAATTGACGATATAGCGGCTGACCATCTTGCCGACCGCCGCGTCCTTTGCCGTCGTATCGGCACCATATTTGATCGCCGTATTATCAAAGAAATACGGTATCTCCGCGGCATGCTGTGCGCCCGGCTGACCGATCGAATCAGCGACATAGGAGAAGCGATATTCGTGCACCGGAACGCCCTTGTCGGCGAGCATGTCGGCCACGTTGCTGGCACCGGCAATCATGAACCCGCTCTTGCCGCCGATATCGGCACTGGTCGCGCCCACCATCACCGGCACGCGGTTGAACTGGTCGGCGGCATATGCCTTTTCCAGATCGACGAGCAATTTGCCGTCCACGAACGGCCCGACATAGGTTTCAGGACCCGTGCCCCGCTCCATCAGGTTCAGGCCATCCGTCACCTGCTCGGCGGTCAGGGCGCGCAGCCGCTGCAACGCATCGGGCGCGGCGGGATCGATATCGTGCCGCCGGGCGAAGTTGGCGCCCGCCTGCTCGGCGTCGGCCAGCGTCTTGCCCCCGGTCGAGGTGCCGTCGCCGCCCGACATGATGACGGCCTTTGCGAACAATCCCCGGCTTTGCGGTGAGGTCAGCAGATGGTGGACCGACATGCCGCCCGCGCTCTCGCCGATGATCGTCACGTTCGACGGATCGCCGCCGAACGCCGCGATGTTGCGCTGAACCCATTTCAGCGCGGCGATCTGGTCCATGGTGCCGTAATTGCCCAGCATCCCGCCATCGGCGTTCGCGGCGGTCAGCGCCGGAAAGGCGAACGTCCCGAACCGCCCGACGCGGTAGTTGAAGCTGACGAAAACGACGCCCTGCCGGGCAAGATTGTCACCGGCATAAGTGGGTGGCGACGCGCCGCCATTCACGAACCCGCCGCCATAGATCCACACCATCACCGGCAACTTGTCCGCGCCGCCCGCCGGACGCCAGACATTGGCGTAAAGGCAATCCTCCGCCGGGGTCGTGCCCAAGGGCGCGGCATCGCTGGGAAACGGCTTTTGCATGCAGTCGGCGCTGTATTGCCTGGTGTTTCGCACCGCCTGCCACGGCGTCACCGGCTGCGGCGCGCGCCAGCGCAATTCGCCGACCGGCGGCTGGGCAAAGGGAATGCCTTTCCAGCTCAGGACACCGTCCGCGGCGCTTCCGGCGACGGGTCCCGTATCGATGCGAACCTGCGTTTCCTGCGCCGGCACGGCCGTTGCCGAAGCCAGAGCCACGCTTGCCAGCAGCGCGCGCGCGACAACAATTTTCATTTCGTTCACCCTCCCCTGTTCGCCCCGCCGGCATTCATGCCCTCTTCCGGGAAGCCCCACTTTCGGCCGCATCCAGATCACGGCGCAAGCGCTATTGTTGCGCGACTCTGATATCAATTCGTGGGCTGTTTGGCAGTTATCAGAGCGACGGTCTCCGGCCCTCAACGTTATTGCGAATAATTCTCTTTACCTGAAACCGACTCGGCGATAATGCGACCTGATATCAACAAGGGGGTTTGCATTGTCTGCTGCTATTGGCCTTTGGTCGCTCGCGCTGGTGCTCGGAACATCGGGCGATCCGCGTCCCACGAACGTCGGTATCGACGCCGACAACACGGCGGACGTACAGGACCGTGACATCATCGTCGATGGTGAACGGGACAAGCGCCCCACGACCTCGACGCGGCTGCCGCTGTCGCTCAAGGAAACGCCGCAGTCCGTAACGGTGGTCGATCGCCAGCGGATCGAGGATTTCAACCTGAACACCGTGGCCGACGTGCTGGCGCAGACACCCGGCGTCACGGTCAACACGATCGACAGCAACCGCTCGAACTTCAACGTGCGCGGCTTTGCCGTTCGTAACTTCCAGCTCGACGGCGTGCCGACAATTTATCAGGTCAGCGGTTATGAAAACAGCGCCGTCGGCGACATGGCGATCTATGACCGGGTCGAAATCGTGCGCGGTGCGGCGGGCCTGCTGGCCGGCGTCGGCGATCCTTCTGCGACGGTCAACCTGATCCGCAAGCGCGCGCCGCGTGAGCTGCGCGGCTATTTCAACCTGACGGCGGGTTCATGGTCCTATTACCGCATGGAGGCCGATGTCGGCGGGCCGCTGACGCGCGACGGCGCGGTCCGCGCGCGTGTCGCCGCCGCTTACACCGACACCGAATCCTACATCGACCTGCAACATGACCGGAACCCGGTGGTCTATGCCACGATCGAGGCGGACGTGACCCCGCACACCCGGCTGCGGGTCGGCGGCGATTATCTTCGCACCAATTCGCAGGGCGCGGGATGGGGCACGGTGCCGCTGTTGTTCAACGATGGCACGCCGACCGACCTGCCGCGCTCCTTCACCGGCACCGCCAACTGGAGCACCTGGTCGCGTGAGCAGACGACACTGTTTGCCGCCGCCGAACAGGATATCGGCGACCGCTGGCTGCTGCGCGTCAGCTATAACCGCCGCGCGGGCACGAACGAAAGCGCGCTGCTCAACATCGCCAACGGCCTGCCCGATCGTCAGGGCAACGGGCTGGCCATGTGGACCTTTTACGGGGAACTGGACCAGCATGAAGATGCCGTCGACGGCTATGTCGCCGGCAAGGTCAGGCTGTTCGGCCGCGATCATGAAGTGGTCGGCGGCGTCAACTGGTTCGACCGCAGCTTCACCGTCAACCAGTCAGCCTTCGACCTGACGGGCTATCCCACCACCGCACCCAGCATCATCGGGTGGACGGGCAATCTGGCGCGCCCGCCGATCATTCAGTCGGACGCGCCCGACTGGACGCAGGGTTTCGAGCAACTCGGCGCATATGGCGTCATCCGCCTCAATCCGGCCGACTGGCTCAAGATCATCGCGGGCGGGCGCTATACCGATTACAGCTCAGGCCGCGACAATTTCCGACCGGGTGTCGCCGACCCCGCCGGGCAGGACGAACAACGCTTCGCCCCTTATGGCGGCGTAGTCGTGGACCTGACGCGCGCGGTTTCGCTCTATGCCAGCTATGCCAGCGTGTTCTCCCCCGTGTCGGCGCGCGGGGCCGACGGCAATCTGCTCGACCCCACGGTCGGCGCCAATTACGAGGCGGGGGTCAAGGCGACACCGTTCGGTGAAGGCTTCACCATGTCGGCCGCCGGTTTCCACATCCGGCAGGACAATATCGCCGTCGCCGATCCGACCGCGCCGTTGCTGCCCGATGGTTCGACCCCCTCGATCTCGGTCTCCGGTGTCAGCACCTGGGGCGGGGAAGCCGAACTGGCGGGTGAGCCGATCGCCGGATGGACGCTGGCCGCCAGCTATACCTATGCCCGCAGCGAGGATCGCACCGGGGAACGCGTGCTGCCGCAATTCCCGCTGCACATCGCGCGGCTCTATACCACCTATCGGCTGCCGGGCGATCGGCTGACGGTCGGCGGCGGCGTCAGCGCCCAGTCGCGCATGTTCGTGACCGGCGCGGTTCCGACCGGCGCGTTCAACACCGACGGCACGCCGGTTACGGCGCCGGGCGAAGTCAGCCAGGGCGGCTATGCGCTGGTCGACCTGCTGCTGCGATACCGCGTGACCGATCAGGCGACGCTGGGCGTAAACGTCTCCAACCTGTTCGACCACGAATATTACCGCAATGTCAGCTTCGGCTTTGGCGGTCCGGGCGGCTTTTACGGTGCGCCGCGCCGGGTGATGGGGAACATCCGCGTTGGCTTTTGATGCTGCCATGAACCGTGGCGGCGTGCGGTGACGAGCGTGACCGACATGCCACGCGCGCGGTGGCTGCGTCGCGGTGACATCGCGCTCCGCACGCTGGCCGCCGTGCCGCTGGGCTATGCCGTGTCCAGCCTGTGGGGCATGGCGCTGGCGCGCATCCTGCCGATGGCGCGGGCAGAGGCGTCGATCACCGGCGGGCTGGTCGCGCTGGCGTTGTGCGCGGTGGCGGCGATGTATGCTTTCGCCGCGCGCAGCGGTTTGCGCGCCTGCATCTTCCTCACGCTGCTGGGCGGCGTGGCGGGCGCCATCACCTGGGCATCGATCGCCGCCGGGGGCCGGGCATGAGCAAGGGGTTCCGTCAGAGCCAGGCATGGCTGCACACCTGGTCGGGGCTGTTGCTCGGCTGGCTGCTGTTCGTCGTGTTCCTGACCGGCACCGTTGCCTTCTGGCGCGAAGGCATGAACCGGTGGATGCGTCCCGAACTGGCGCGGGTTGAAAGCCCGATGACGGTGCTGGCGGGGGCGCAACGCTTCCTCGAGGGCAAGGCCCCCGATGCCAAGTCCTGGTTCATCGCCCTCCCCGGCCCCGCCGCCCCCGCCGCCCAATTGTTCTGGGTGCCGCAGCCCACGCCCGGCGAACCGCTGCGTCGTCGCGGACGCCGCGACAATCAGGCGCTGATCGGTGCCGATGGTCAGCCGGTGACCGCTCGCGAGACGCGCGGCGGCGAGTTCTTCTATCGCTTTCACTTCGACCTTTATTACATGCCGGTCATCTGGGCGCGGTGGCTGGTCGGCGCCGCGACCTTCATGATGCTGGTGGCGATCCTGAGCGGGGTGGTCACGCACAAGAAGATCTTCCGCGATTTCTTCACGTTGCGCCGCGCCAAGGGGCAGCGATCATGGCTGGACGGGCACAACGCGACCGCGGTGCTGGCGCTGCCGTTTCACCTGATGATTACCTATACCGGACTGGTGACGCTGATGGCATTGCTGATGCCCTGGGCCACGGTCGCCAATTACGAGGATGAGCGGAAGTTTTTCGACGCGTTGTTCCCCCATGTCGAAGCCGCCGAGCGCAGCGGCACGCCCGCGCCGCTTACGGACCTTCGCACGCTGGTGCGCGACGCCGAACGGCGGCTGGGCGGCGAAGCGGGCGCGGTGGAGGTCAGCCAGCCCGGCGACGCCGTGGCGCTGGTCACGGTCAGCCGCGCGTCCGGCTCGATGCTGAACAGCCGCACGCCAAAGGTCACGTATAACGGTGCGACCGGCGCGGTGGTGTGGGCGTCTCCCGCCCCCGGCGCGGCGGCGGTGACGGCGGGCGCGATGATCGGGCTGCACGCCGGGCGCTTCGCCGACACGACCCTGCGCTGGATTTACTTCCTGTGCGGTGTTGCGGGCACGCTGATGGTCGCGACGGGCCTGATCCTGTGGACCGTCAAGCGGCGGGAGAGACTGCCCGATCCCGCGCGCCCCCATTTCGGCTTCCGCCTGGTCGAACGGCTGAACATCGCGGTTATCGGCGGGTTTCCGCTGGCAGTGGCGGCGATGCTGTGGGCCAACCGCCTGCTGCCCGTCGCGATGAGCGACCGCGCCGCGTGGGAAGTGCACGCGCTGTTCATCGCCTGGGGCGCGGCTACGCTGCTCGCGCTGTCGGTAAAGCCCGTGCGCGGCTGGACGGGGTTGCTGACTGCGACGGGGCTGCTGCTGGGCCTGATCCCGCTTTACAATATCGGCTTTACCAACCGGGGCCTGTTCATGTCGGCGCAGGCGAGCGATTGGCTGCCGGTCGGGGTCGACCTGACGCTGCTGGTTTTTGGCGCAGGCTATCTGGCAACCGCCCGGCGCGTCGGCCGCTATCGCCCGCCAGCGCCAAAGCGGCGGAGTGCCGTCATGCCCGTCGCTTCGACCACCTTGCTGGAACCGGCCGAGTGACCATGATCGCACTGATCCTGTCGGTGGTTGCGTTTGCGCTGCTGGGCCTGTCGACCGATGCCCATGCCCTGGCACGGCTGGGTGTCCGGCCCGATGCGCCGGCGCGCCGGTTCCGGCGCATCGTAACATGGGCCTTGCTGGCGGTGGCCTTTGTCGCCGCCGTGCTGCGCCATGGCTGGGTATTCGGTCCCGTATATTGGTCGGGCATCGTCATGCTGGCCGCCGGGCTGGTATTTCTTGCACTCAACCTGCTCCCCCCATCGCTGAGGATCAAAAGATGAAGCTGTTTGCCCTCGCCGCCGTGTTGTTCGCCCTCCCCTCCGCCGCCGCCGCCCATGAGGTGTGGATCGAGCGCGACAGCAGCGGCCCGGCGCGAATCTATCTCGGCGAACCGGCCGATGTCCTGCCCGAAGGCGGCGACCCCGAGTTCGAAAAGCTGGTGGCTCCCCGACTGTTGTCGCCGGTAACGGGTCCGGTCGCACGCCGCGCGGGCTTTCTGGAAGTCGCCGTCGCGCCCGGCGACGTGCGCGCATGGGATGACAGCGTGTTCCAGCCCTGGGGCGAAGCGGGCAAGCGCGAGTCGGTCGTATATTATGCCCGCGCGGGCCGCGCTGAACCGCGCGCGACCATGCCGCTGGAAATCGCACCCGTGTCGGCGAATGGCGATCGCTTCACCGTAATCCGCGACGGCAAACCCGTCGCCGGTGCCAAGGTGCTGGTCGTGTCGCCCGACAAATGGACCCGCACGCTGGTGGCGAACGACGCGGGAATGGTGGCGGTGCCGGGACGCGAGGCGGGCCGGTATCTGTTGTCGGTGTCGATCCGGGACGAAGGCGATCATGCCACGCCCGGCGGGCCGGTCGCGGTCCTGCATCGCATCGCCACGACCACATTCGTGCGCTGAAGGACCTTCCCGGCGCCGGACATCGAGGAACTGGCGCCGGGACAAACGTTCTCAGGGGCGCAGCTGCTTTGTCAGCTCGCGTAGTCGAACCAGGGTCACGTCGCTGACGTGATGCTCGATCCCCTCCGAATCCGCGTGCGCCACCGCCTCGTCCAGTCCAAGGGCCAGCAGGAAGTCGAAAACCACCTTGTGCCGCTCCCGTGAAGCGTCCGCCATGTCCCGGCCGCGTTCGGTCAGAAAAATCGAGCGATAGCGCTTGCTCTCGACCAGGCCGTCGCGGCGAAGGCGCGCGATCACCTTGGATGCGGTCGCCTGGGTGACGCCCAGCCGCTCGGCTACGTCGGTCAGGCGCGCCTCACCCTCCGCGGCGATAAGGTCGCCGATCAGCTCGACATAATCCTCGGATATCTCGGTAAGATGCGCCTGGCGCGTTTTACGAAAGGCGGCGGCGCGATCGGCGGCGGTCATCGGCATCGCCCGATCCTAGCGGACCGAAACGCAACCGCAAACATGGAACTTGCGCCCCACTTCTAGATTTAGCTATGGCTAAGTGTGTTTGCAGGAGGTCGCGTGACGGGCTTGTCGATCGTGGCGATACTGGCCGCAACAGCACAGCCAGCGCCGGTCCCCGCCGCCGGGACCGACGGTCAGCGCGAGCAGGCCATCGTCGTCACCGGCACGCGAACCCCGCGAACCATCCGCGAGGCACCGGTGCGAACCGACGTCATCGGCCCGGCGTTGCTGGAACGCGCTGCGCCGCGCAACCTTGCCGACGCGATCGACTTCCTTCCGGCGGCGCGCTCCGAGAGCAACTGCCAGAACTGCAATACTACCGAAATTCAGCTACTCGGTCTGCCCGGCGCCTATAACCAGATCCTGCTTGACGGCCTTCCGCTCGTCACCGGCGTGGCGGCGGTTTATGGCGTCGAGCAGATTCCGGCCGTGCTGGTCGACCGTATCGAAGTGGTGAAGGGCGGCGCCTCGGCCCTTTACGGTCCCGGCGCCGTCGCCGGCGTCGTGAACGTCATCCCCACGCGCCCGGAACGCGACATGGTCCGCGTCGCTGTGGATACGCAGCGAGCCGAAGGCCGCCAGACCGCCTTCGGCTCGCTGCTGGGCGCCAGGACATTCGCACAAGGCTTCATCAATATCTTCGCGCAAGCCGATTACAGCCCGGCGATCGACCTGAACGACGATGGATACAGCGAACTGGCGCGACGCAGGCTCGTCACCGCCGGCACGCGCGGCGAGTGGCAGCCGGACGAAGGCACCACGATCGCGATCGATTATCAGTTCACGGCCGAGCAACGGCGCGGTGGCAATCTGCTCGATCGCCCTGCCCATCTTGCGAACATCACCGAACAGATCGACAGCGAAGTCCATCGTGGCTCGATCAACGTCACGCAGATGCTGGGACCGGACACCCGGCTGATCGGAACCTATGCAGTGTCGCAGCTCGCCCGCCACAGCTTCTACGGCGGGCTGGGCGAAGTGGAGACCGATCCCGATGCGCCCGGGTTCGACCCCGACGCGTTGGCGGATGCCACGGCGATCAGCCGCAACCAATATGGCCGCACCGCCGACACCTTTCATTATGGGGAAATACGGCTGGAGACGCTGACCGGCGCGCATGCATTGCTCGGCGGCGTGCAATATCGCGCTGAAAAGGTCAGGGATCGCGGCGAGGATGTCGACGGCAATATGCTGTTGACCATCGTCGACGGTCGCTTCAGCACCATCGGCGGTTTCGTGCAGGACGAATGGACGCTGAGCGATAGCCTGCGGCTCGTGCTTGGCGGGCGCGTTGACCAAAGCTCGGAGCTGGACGATTTCATCGTTTCGCCGCGCATCGGCCTTTGGGCCTCGCCCTCCCCCGCACTGGTGCTGCGCGCCAACTATTCGACCGGCTATCGCGCGCCGGAGGTGTTCAGCGAGGACATCCATGTCGACGTGCTGGGTGCTGCTCCGATCGGAATCGTCAATACAACGGGCCTCGTCGCGGAGCGCGCGGACAGTTTCGCCCTCGGTTTCGACTGGCGGCCGACCTGGCGCGACGGCGCCTTCACGCTCGACGGACAGGCCTATTTGACCAAGCTGCGCGACACCTTCTTCCTTGGCGAGTTGGAGACAGCGGCGAACGGAGCGCTGTTCCGCACGCGTTCAAATGCGGGCGGCAGTCAGGTGGCCGGCGCAGAGATAAACATCACCTATCGCTTCTCCCCCACGCTCAACGCCAGTGTCGGCGCGGCATATATCGATGCGCGCTACGACGATGAGCAGGTGGTGTTCGATGATGGCGCGACTGTTCTGGCGACCCATCGCTACCTGAAATCGCCGCGTCTTGCCGGCGTGGTGCAGATGGTGTGGCGCACGACACCATCATTCGATGCGTTTCTGGCGGCGCGCTACACCGGGTCGATGGATGTGCTCAACAATCGCCTGGGCGCTATCCAGCGTAGTCCCGACTATCTGGTGCTGGATCTGACCGGCACCCGGCATTTTCCGGTCGGCGACGACAACCGCGAGATCGACGTGACGTTCGGGATCAGGAACCTGACCGACGCGCGCCAGCGCGACCTCGAAACCGGCGCCGCGCGAGACAGCGACTATGTCTATGGCCCGCGCCTGCCGCGCGCATTCTTTGTGCGGATCAATGCGCGGCTATAGGGCGCTTCTGCCATTCGCGGCAATATGCCTCATCGGCGCAGCGCCGGTATCGACGCCGCTCGGCACCGCCTTTCACCGCCTATCCCAGGGCCGGACGATACGGGCAACCCTGCCCGCCGATACAAGGCGCGTCGCGATCTACTATGGCGCAAGCTGGTGCGGTCCGTGCCGCGCTTTCGTGCCCGAACTGATCGCCGCCTACCCGCGGCTGCGCGCACGCGGCGTCGAAGTGCTGTTCGTCAGCGATGACGCGACCTGCGCCGCTGCGCTCGACTATGCCCGTGTCAGCCGAATGCCTTGGCTGCTTCTGCCATGCGATCGCCAGCGCCGGAGGCATCTGCGTATGCTGGGCGGCAAGGCCCTGCCGGGTATCGTGGTAGTGGACCGGCAAGGCCGGCAAGTCGCGGACAGTTGGGAACCCGACGACCACAGCCGGCCGCGCCGTATCTTGAACGCGTTGCTGTCGGCGCCGTCGCCGGCAGCTTTGACTGTTCGCAGGTATCCGCGCCGGGCTGGTCGGGACGGCCGCTGCAACAGTGAACGCTGCGGCTGTCTAGCGTATCCAGGCTAGTTCGGCGCCGCAGCTTTCCCGGCCGCCTTGGTTCAGGAGATTATCAAGGCGTCCGTGCAGGAGATATGTTGTAAGCGCCCTGGCGGTTGCATATTGCGGCGACACGAAAAAGCCGCCTCGGGGTGGTCCCGGGGCGGCGTTTTTTTGTTTGGTTGCGGGGACAGGATTTGAACCTGTGACCTTCAGGT
>NZ_DATJLI010000060.1:0-7596 GCF_035490575.1 Sphingomonas sp.
GTTCAGATGATGCATATATACGCCCCAACTGAATATTGCACAAGCATCCGCCCGACATGTCGACACGCCGACATGTCGATAGGCCGTGCCGATCCGCCCCCCTGCCCCCGCCCGGCGGCGGATCAGCGCGCGGACATAGGCAGCGGCGCTGGCCTCATCGGCGAAGCTGCGCGTCAGGCTGCGACCGCCCGCGCCGATCCGGCCCCAGTCGGTGCGGATGGCGATGCGCCCGAACAGGTCGCACGACGCCGCCACGCGCCAGCGCCGGTGGATGTTGCGCGCGGGGTCGGTGGCGACCAGCTCCAGTGGCTCGAACGGCAGCATGGCCGCGATGATAATGCGTGCCCCCCTGCCCTGTCCGACGACTTGTCTGAATCACTGCGGCGCGATTGATTCAGCGGCTCGATCAATCCGCCCCGACACGCATACATGTCGACATGTCGACAACACCAAGATCGGTCGTTGCGCCGCAGCGCACAATCGGGCAGCACCGCCCGCGTCCAGCCAAGGGGGACCGCCATGATCCAGACCGTCGCGACCACGCCCTATTCCGACCAGAAGCCCGGAACGTCCGGCCTTCGCAAGAAGGTGCGCGTGTTCCAGCAGCCGCATTATGCCGCCAATTTCGTGCAGTCGGTGTTCGACAGTCTGGACGGTTTCGCCGGACAGACATTGGTGGTCGGCGGCGACGGGCGGTATCTTAACCGCGAGGTCATCCAGACGGTGCTGCGGATCGCCGCCGCCAATGGCTTTGGCCGGGTGCTGGTGGGGCAGGGCGGCATATTGTCGACCCCGGCGGCCAGCCATGTCATCCGCAAATCGGGGGCGTTCGGCGGCTTGATCCTGTCGGCCAGCCACAATCCCGGCGGGCCGGACGAGGATTTCGGCATCAAATATAATATCGGCAATGGCGGCCCCGCGCCGGAGGGCGTGACCGCCGCCATCCATGCCCGCACGCTGGAAATCGCCGAATACCGCATTCTCGACGCGCCCGATATCGACCTCGATCAGCTGGGCACGCAGATACTGGGCGACATGGCGGTCGAGGTGATCGACCCCGTTGCCGATTATGCCGAGCTGATGGAGCAATTGTTCGATTTCGACGCGATCCGCGCGCTGTTCGCGGGCGGCTTCACGCTCAGCTTCGACGCGATGAGCGCGGTGACGGGACCGTATGCCACCGACATTCTTGAGCGCCGCCTGGGCGCGCCCGCGGGGACGGTGGTGAACGGCACGCCGCTTCCCGATTTCGGCCATCATCACCCCGACCCCAATCTGGTCCACGCCCGCGACCTGTATGAGCGGATGATGGCCGAGGACGGTCCCGATTTCGGCGCGGCGTCCGACGGTGACGGCGACCGCAACCTGATTATCGGCCATCGCCAATATGTGACGCCATCGGATTCGCTGGCGGTGCTGGCGGCGAACGCGCATCTGGCGCCGGCTTATGCCGCGGGGCTGAAGGGCATCGCCCGCTCGATGCCGACCAGTGGCGCGGCCGACCGGGTGGCGCAGGCGCTGGGCATCCCGCTATATGAAACGCCGACAGGCTGGAAGTTCTTCGGCAACCTGCTTGATGCCGGACTGGCGACGATCTGTGGCGAGGAAAGCGCGGGCACCGGCTCGGACCATGTGCGCGAGAAGGACGGGCTATGGGCAGTGCTGCTGTGGCTCAACATCCTGGCCGTGCGGCGACAGCCCGTGGCCGAAATCATGGCCGAGCATTGGGCGCGCTATGGCCGCAATTATTATGCCCGTCACGATTATGAAGCGATCGCCACCGAGCGCGCCGACGCGCTGATGACCGAATTGCGCGCGGCGCTGCCCGACCTGCCGGGACGCGACACCGCGGCCGGGCCGGTCGAGGCGGCGGACGATTTCAGCTATGCCGATCCCACCGACGGGTCGGTCAGCGCGCAACAGGGCATCCGCGTGCGTTTCGCCGACGGATCGCGCGTCGTGTTCCGCCTGTCGGGCACCGGCACGCAAGGGGCGACGTTGCGCGTCTATCTGGAACGCTATGTCGCGCCCGACGGCGAACTGGCGCTGGAAACGGGCGATGCACTGGCCCCGCTGATCGCGGCCGCCGACGCGCTGGCGGGGATTGTCCGCCACACCGGCATGGACGCGCCGAGCGTCATCACCTGATGCGCCGACAGGTCGATCTGTATGCATGTCGACATGTCGGCATGGGTGACGCCGGGTGTCGGCCATGACGCACGCCGACATCGCGATCATCGGTGCAGGGATGGCGGGGCTGAGCGCCGCCGAACACCTGGTCGCGGCCGGGCGGCGGGTCATGCTGTTCGACAAGGGGCGGCGGCCCAGCGGGCGCCTGGCAAGCCGCCTTGTCGACGCCGGGGACCATCGCTTCGCCTTTGATTATGGCGCGCAATATATGACCGCGCGCGATCCCGGCTTTCGCGCGCGGCTCGACCGCTGGGCAAGGGACGGGGTAGCCGCGCCCTGGCCGGCGGCGGGCGACGATGCCTGGATCGGCGTGCCGGCGATGGACGCGCCGCTGGCGGCGATGGCGGCGGCGGTTCAGGTCGAGTGGTCGGCACATGTCCGCGCGGTCGCGCGCGATGGGGCGGGCTGGCATCTGTGCTTCGACGATGCGCGGCGTGGTCCCTTTGGCCATGTCGTGCTGGCGATGCCCGCCGAACAGGTCGCCGACATGGCCGCCAGTGTCGATCCGGCGCTGGCGGCGCTGGCGATGGCGCATCCGTCAGCGCCCTGCTGGACAGCGATGCTGGGCTTTGACCGCCCGGTCGACGCGCCCGCATTGCTGGACGGCGACGGCGTGATCGACCGCGCGGTCCGCAACGCGGCCAAGCCGGCGCGCGGCGCGGGGGAGGGGTGGACCCTCCATGCCGATGCCGACTGGTCGGCCCGCCATATCGAGGATGACCGGGCAGCAGTGGCGCACGCGCTGACCCGCGCGCTGGCCGTGCGCATCCCCGGCCTGCCGATGCCGGTGCATGCCGCCGCGCATCGCTGGCGCTATGCCCGGTCGGGGGCGGCGGGGATCGGCAGCTATCGCAATGCCGCGCTGGGCCTGTCGGCCTGTGGCGACTGGCTGCTGGCCCCGCGCGTCGAAAGCGCGTGGCTGTCGGGACTACGCGCTGCCGAAGCGATGCTGGCGGACGGCTGACGCCCGGCGGGCAATGACAATGTCGACATGTATGCGTGTCGACATGTCGGGCACGACGACATCCCGCTTGCCAAATCCGCCGGATTCGCCACTGGGGCGGCATGGACATTCCCGGCATCTATCACGACTGGATCATGTGGATCGGCGACGGCACCGGCCTGCCCGATGCGATCCTGCACATCCATGCGGGAATGGCGGTGCTGCTGGCCGTGCGGCTGATGACCAGACAGTCGCTGGGCAGCTTCATTCCGTTTGCCGCCGTCGTCGCCGCCGAACTGGGCAACGAGCTGCTCGATTATCTGCATTACGGCCTGCGCGTGGACGACACGCTGGCCGATATCGGCAATCCGGCTGCGCCCGATCGTCGCACGCGATGCCGGCAAGCGCGGCTGAACGCGCCGCGGTTCAGCGCTTGCGGTGCGGTTCGCTCGCCGGGGCCGGGGCAGGGGGCAGCACCAGCGGTTCGGGCATCCAGCCATCGAAGCGGAAAACCCGCTGTTCGGCAGGGGTCGTCGCAGTTGTGTGCGAGAATATCGGATCGAAGGCCGAAGACCGGGTCATCATAACCTCTCCCTGATAGTGGCGCGGTCTAGGCCGCCGCGCTGATGACGGATCGTAAAAGCCGTGAAACTTCGCCCTCGCTTCGTCCGATCCGGGTGCCGATCTGCTTCAAGGTCAGGCCCTGCGCGCGCAGCTTTGCTGCATGTTCGGCCATCTCGATGCGGTTCGTCCCCATCGCCGCGCCCATAGACCTTTGCGATTGCAAAGGCCAGTGCCGAAAGCCGCACCGCAGCCCGCCACCCATTTCATACTTAAAAGCACGAATTGCGCCGCCCTTGCCGGGGCTGTAACCCTGTGGCGACCCCCGCGAACGCCATAAAGTTCGTGCTTTTGAGTAGAAAATCGCGATGAGCCGAGATGAGCCGCCCGCATCCGACCCGGCCAACTCCGCCGCCGCCCCCCAGCGCCGCCGCGCCGGCGCGGCCAGCGTGCCGCAGGGCGAGCTGTTCCGGCTCGACAGCCCGCTTTACGGCGAAATCCGGGGCGAACGCTCGCTGGCGGCCTTCCCCTTTTTCGCCTTGTCGAAACAGCGCTGGATGAAGCCGCTCAGCTATAATCACGACCGCGTGATGATCGAGGTGCGCCCCTCGGCCAGCGGCGTCGCGACCATCTATGACAAGGAAATCGTCCTCTACATCGCCAGCCTGATGGCCGCCAAGATCGAGGCGGGGGAGACGGTGCAGCAGGATTTCGTGTTCACCGCGCACGACCTGTTCACCGTGACGGGCAGCAATCATTCGGCGCGTTCCTATTCGCGGCTGTCCGAGGCGCTGGAGCGGCTGCAGGGCACGCAGATCAAGACCAATATCGAAGCCGGCGGGGAGGGGGAGGAGGGCTTCTTCTCCTGGCTGTCCGAAGCGCGCCTGCATTACACCAAGACGCGCAGCGGCGACCGGCGGCTGAAAGCGGTCAAGGTGCGGCTGTGCGACTGGCTTTACCGCGCGATCCTGCTCGACCGGCATGTGCTCGACTATGCCAATGCCTATTTCCAGCTCGGCCCGATCGAGCGGCGCATCTACGAAGTCGCGCGCTCGACCTGTCCTTCGGCGGCGGAGGGCGGGGCGCTGGAAGTCGATCTGGCGACGTTCCGGCTCCAGATCGGCTATCAGAACCCGCTGGCCAATTTCCGCAGCGCTTTGAAGGCGATCGCGCTGGCCGATGCGATCCCCGGATACCGGCTGCAACTGGTCGAGACGGTCGGCGGTGAGGCGGCGAGGGACGAAGCGCCGCGCCGCGGCCGCCGCGCGATGCCGTGCACCGTCGTCATCACCGCGCGCCCGATTGCGATCGAGGACGGCGCGACGGAGGACGGCGCGACCGGGAACATGGCCGATGACGAGGCCGGCGCCGGTTAAACCCCTGTCGCCGCGCGAATCGCCGCGCGCGAATCACCCGGCCTGATCGATCCGAATCGGACGGCCCGGCGCCGCCCGATGCGCCTCGTCGCTGCGTTCACGCCATTTCATACCCGAAAGCACGAATGAAAAAAGGTATTTCCTACTCGAAAGCACGAACCTAAATGGTCATTCCTACTCAATAGCACGAACTTTTCCGGCATTTCCTACTCGAAAGCACGAACTGCAAGCGCTTCCGGTGCCGGGATTTTTGGGCAATGATCGGGAAATGTTCCGGCGGCGTGCCGGACGAACAATGGTCCGATGACGGATCGACAGGAAATGGAGCGGACGTGACCACATAAAGGAAAGCCCGGCGCGAAGGCCGGGCATCCCGAGGATTTTGGAACGACGTCGCCAAACGTCGAACGGGTCTCAACAAGTCCCTTTCCAATAGCTCAGGGCGATTTTCGCCGCAAGGATGCGCGTTTCGCGCCACGCCTCTTTTTTGCCCGGTCGCGGCCCCAGAACGAAAAGGGGACGTGGAAGATGGCATTGCACAGCCTTGGCGATGCGACCTGCATCGCATTGGGCCGGATCCCCGCGCGCCGTGCGCCCGCGCGAAGCGGTGCGCCGCACCCGACCGGCGCGCCCGTGCGCCGCGACAGTATCGAGGCGGGGACGTTCGAGGACCTGTTCTTCGCGGTGCCCGGCAAGGGCGAGACCGATCGCCTGGTCCGCATGGCGCGCGCCGCGCTCGACAGCGCCCGACGCCTGAAACGCATCGAGCGCGCGGGCGAGCGCTCGCTGAGCGTCGCCGAGCGCCGCCTGACCCGGCTGAGCGCGGGGGCGGTGCGGCTGTATGAGGAATTGTGCACGCTGGCGCGGCTCAACCGGGGACGGGTGTTCCCCAGCTATGACTGGCTGGCCGAGGCGACGGGTCTCGGCCGTGCGACGATCGCGCGTAGCCTGACCGTGCTGGAGGCACTGGGCTTTCTGGTGCGCCAGCGCCGGTTTCGCCGCGTCGAGGGGGCAGGGGCGGGGCCGCGCTATGCCCAGACCTCCAATGCCTATCGCCCGATCGTGCCTGCGCGCATCATCGGCCTGCTGCCGCGCTGGCTGCGCCCCGCGCCGCTGCCGGCCGATGTCGTCGCGGCCGAGGGTCAGCGCCTCGCCGAAACTCGGTCGATGCTGAACGGCCAGAGCGCCGCGGAATGCACCGACCCACGCGTTGGTGGCGCATTGGGGCGGATGCTCGCCCGGCTCGGCGCCGCGATCGATGCCCGCGATCAGCGCGAGTCTCATGACGGTCCGCAACCGCTACCCGATTCATTTAGAAAGAACGGCAATGGCGTCGGCCTAGTCGGCCGACCATGATTTCAAACACGTCCTCGATACACCGACACATGACGCAACCGTTGAACGGGCCGGCTTACGCCGTCCCGATGCTCCCCGATGGGAGCAGGTGGCTATGGCATCGTGGCGCTCGCGGACGTTCGATTGCGTTGAACGCGCAGGGCAGGACAGGACAACATTCGGCTCGGATTGCCTGACAACCGGCACGCCATCGTGCTTACGCTAACTGACAATGTGCTCGCTATCAGCAGCGGCGCATCGCCACTATCAACACGACCTAGTTAATCGGCTCACGCCCACCAATTAGCGAACCCGCCATCAGCGTGCCGCGACGGCGGACGTGACCAGCAAGGATCAATCGGCGTCGGGATGATCGAGCAGCCGGAGCAGGATTTGCGAGACGAGGGGAGGGGGCACGCCCTCGTCCAGCATCATCGCGAAAAACGCATCGTCGTTGGGCGTCGGGATCATGTTTTCGATCACGAGGTTGGCGCGCGAGTCCGCCATGTCCTCACGCCACATGGCGACTTCCGCCGGGGTGCCGCGCACAAAATCCATCGCGCGGACTTGGCGGCGGATCGCTTCGATATCGAAATGGCTCATGCTTCATCCTTCCACGTCGCTAGCCAGATGGTCGCAACAGGGTCAGCGTCGATGTAGGTGATTGCTTCGAACCCGGCCGCGCCGAGCAGTTCGCGGTATTCCTCCGGAGCCAGGCTGGCGTGAAACAGCGGCTCTCCCTGCCATTCGCCCCATGCTTCACCGGCTTTTGATCCGGACGTGAACATGATCGGGCCGCCGCTTCGCACCAGCCTTGCAAAGCGTGGGATCATGGCCCGCTGATCGTTCCGGCTGAGATGGAAGAAGCTATGCCAGGCGATGACACCGTCAAAACAATGCGCGGGATCGAAACGCCGCATGTCGTCCACGATCCAGTTGCCGTCCGGTAGGGCCGAGCGGGCATGGCGGATGAGGCTGGCCGAGCTGTCCACGCCGGTCAGGATGAAACCCCGACGCAGCAGTTCGGCGCCGATCGGCCTGCCGCCCCCACCTGCCGAATCCAAACAATAAACGTGGTCTGCCGATCGCGAAATATATTTTGCCCGCAAGTGACGGAAAATGACGCTCGCAAACTCGATCAGTCATGACGCGGGAGAAAGGCGACGACACGCAACGAGCTGACACGATGGG
>NZ_DATJLI010000061.1:0-26759 GCF_035490575.1 Sphingomonas sp.
GCGGCGGGTCGAGGACGAGATCGCGCTGACCCGCGACAAGCCGCCGATCGGCGCGCTGGCGGCGACGATGTGCCTTGAGCATTTCACCGCGATTCTCGCGCACCAGCTGGTCGCCAATCCCCGCCATCTGGCCGGTGGCGACGCAGAGGCCGCGGCGCTGTGGCGCTGGCACGCGATCGAGGAGATCGAGCACAAGGGCGTCGCTTACGACACCTGGCTGCACGCCACGCGCGACTGGCCGCGCTTTCGCCGCTGGTGGATCAAGACACTGGTGATGCTGATTACCACGCGCAAGTTTCTGGTCGGGCGCTGGGTCGGGATGCTCGACCTGCTGGCGCAGGACGGACTGAGCGGATGGCGGGTCAAGGCGCGGCTGCTGCACTATGCGCTGCTCCGCCCCGGCATGGCGCGCAAGGTGATGGGCGCGTGGATCAGCTTTTTCCTGCCGGGCTTTCACCCTTGGAATCACGACGATCGCGCGCTGATCGGCCGTGTGGACAGCGAATTCGCGATGGCGCGGGTCGGCGCCTGAGCGGCGAAGGACCGGAACCGGCCTGTCTGCCGTTTCCGGTCCACCCTGCCGGTCATGCGGCGATGGCGCGCTCCCTGCTGGTGGCGTGCCATTCGTGCAGGACGCAGCCAACATCATGGCCGCGCGCCAAACAGAGCCGGGGGCGCACGTCTCCCGTCGGCGTGAAGCCAAGCCGCGCCAGCAGGCGGGCCGAGGCCGGATTGTCGATGAAATGACCGGCGACCAGATGGCGGATGCCCAGGCTGGCGTGCAGACTTGTCAGCACGGCCCGGCCCGCTTCGGTCATCAACCCTCGCCCACGCGCACCGGTGCTCAGCCAATAGCCCAGCTCGCGCGTGCCCGCATCGTCGCGATGCACGCCGATGCCGCCGACCAGTTCGGGCCGGTCGCCGCAATGTTCGAAGATCAGGAAGCGCGGTTCGTCCACCGGCGCGGCGGATGCCAGAAACGCCTGTGCGTCAGCCAACCCGTAGGGCCAGGGCGCACGACTGAGCATCATGACGATGCCTTGATCGGCGATCGCACGGGCCAGCGCGGGCGCATCCTCCGGCCAGCCGGGGCGCAGCGTCAGGCGACGGGTTCTCACGAACATGGACATGCTCCTCCTTTCGGCCAGCCACCGGGCAACCGGGGCGGGCAGGGGTGGGGGGAGCAAGAAAAAAGGGAGCCGGGGCGGACCCGTCTCCCTTCCTGGATGGCTGGTTCCGTTGATCGGAACCCGGGTCAGCCCTGGTGGGCAACCCGGCCGGTTACCCGATTATTCGGCGGCTTCCGCCATCGGCTGCACCGCACAGAAAGTGCGGCCAAGCCGCCCGCGCGAGAACGCGACCTGACCCTCGGTCAGTGCGAACAGCGTGTGATCCTTGCCGATGCCGACATTGGCGCCCGGATAATATTTGGTGCCGCGCTGGCGAATGATGATGTTGCCCGGAATGACATGCTCGCCACCGAACTTCTTCACGCCAAGGCGCTTGCTTTCCGAATCGCGACCGTTGCGCGACGAGCCGCCAGCTTTCTTATGTGCCATTGCCTATACTCCTCGTGGCTCGCGATCAGGCTGCGTCGCCGATCGACACGATCTTGAGGATCGTGTGATTCTGGCGATGGCCGTTCTTGCGGCGATAATTATGACGGCGACGCTTCTTGAAAACGATCACCTTCTCGCCCTTTGCCTGGGCGATGATCTCGGCGGCCACGGTCAGGCCCGAAGCCGACTTCAGGTCGCTGCCTTCGCCGGCGAGCAGAACATCGTCCAGCGTGACCGAATCACCGGCCTCGCCGCCGATCTTCTCGACGACGATCTTGTCTCCTGCGGCAACGCGATACTGCTTGCCGCCCGTGCGCACGACTGCGAACATGGCCTAAAATCTCTTCCAGCAATACGATATCCCGCACCGAACACAGGGTTCGTGCGAGAGGGAAGGCGTCCGTTATGCAACGGGCGCGATTCTGTCAACCAATCGCGACACATTCGTTACGGATTAATGGCGATGAACCGGCTTCAGCCGGTAACCCCCGCCGGACACGCGATCGAACAGGCCCCCGATCGCCGGATGCTCGACAGGTTCATCGCTTTCGTCGGTAATCAGGTTCTGCTGGCTGACATAGGCGACATAGGATGATTCGCCGTTCTCGGCGAGCAGGTGGTAAAAGGGCTGGTCCTTGCGCGGGCGCACCGCCTCCGGAATCGCCTCATACCATTCCTCGGTATTGGCGAAGACGGGGTCGACATCGAACACCACGCCGCGAAAATCGAACAGGCGGTGGCGCACGACATCGCCGACATTGAAGCGCGCATGTGCGACCGGCGGCATCGCCATCGCAGCGTCGAGGGGCAGGGCAGGTGTGATCGATCGGTCCATGACAATGAATCTAGTGGTAATTCGCGTTCGCACAAGCAGGGGCTTGCAGGCTCCGGATCATTCGGCTAACGGCCCCACCTCATCCGATCGACCGGCCGCTTGCGGCTTACGGATACCCTCGCGGAGAGGTGGCAGAGTTGGTCGATTGTACCGCACTCGAAATGCGGCGTGCCCTAGCGGGCACCGTGGGTTCGAATCCCACCCTCTCCGCCATTTATCGGAAACCTGCCAACCTACTGGTATTGTGCCGCCGCTGCCCTTAACGGAACATCGATGAACGATATGGTTTCGACAGGCGCGGCGCGCCTTGAGCGGCGCATGGCGCGCGGGTGCGAGTTTCTGGGGTCGCGGGCCGCGATCCTGGGTGGTGCGATGTCCTGGGTCAGCGAACGCAATCTGGTCTCGGCGATCTCAAACGCTGGCGGCTTCGGCGTGATCGCGTGCGGCGCGATGACCCCCGATCTTCTGGATGCAGAAATCGCAGCGACGCGCGAGCGCACCGATCGCCCGTTCGGCGTCAACCTGATTACCATGCACCCCCAGTTGATGGACCTGATCGCGGTATGCGGCCGCCACAATGTCGGCCATGTCGTGCTGGCGGGCGGTCTGCCGCCCAAGGGGGCGCTTGAGGCGATCAAGGCGACGGGGGCGAGGGTCATCTGCTTCGCGCCCGCATTGTCGTTGGCAAAGAAGCTGATCCGCTCCGGCGTCGATGCGCTGGTGATCGAGGGGATGGAGGCCGGGGGCCATATCGGCCCGGTGTCGACCAGCGTGCTGGCGCAGGAAATCCTGCCCGAGGTCGCCGCGCAGGTGCCGGTGTTCGTCGCGGGCGGTATCGGTCGCGGCGAGGCGATTGCCGGCTATCTGGATATGGGCGCGGCGGGCGTTCAACTCGGCACGCGGTTCGTCTGCGCGACCGAATCAATCGCGCATCCCGATTTCAAGCGCGCGTTCATCCGGGCTTCGGCGCGCGACGCCATTGCCAGCGTTCAGGTCGATGCGCGCCTGCCCGTCATTCCCGTGCGCGCGCTCAAGAATGCGGGCACCGAATTGTTCACCGCCAAGCAGCGCGAAGTTGCCGCCAGCATCGACGGCGGCGGCGTCGAGATGGCGGAAGCGCAGTTGCAGATCGAGCATTATTGGGCAGGTGCGCTGCGCCGCGCGGTGATCGACGGCGATGTCGAGCATGGCAGCCTGATGGCGGGCCAGTCGGTCGGCATGGTGACAAGGGAAGAGCCGGTGGCCGATATCATCGATACGCTGATGGCGGAGGCGGCGGTCGCGCTCGACAAGCGGGCGACCTGAACATCCGACCCGTTTTGCGACCGGCCGAACAAGTTTCGTCAGTCGCTTAACGGCCTGTTAGGCATCCGGGGCGATTCTGTGGCGATACCAGGGAGTATCGCTTATGCCGCCCATCCGCCTCCGTCCGCTCGCGCTGGCCCTGTTGCCGCTGGCGCTGGCAAGCTGCGGCAAGTCCAGGACCGAGGTCGCGGCGGCGCCCCCGCCGCCGGCGCCCGCCGTGGTGGAGCAGCCGATGCCGCGTCCACCGCTCAGCGCCGCGACCAACCTGACGCTGCCCAGACCCGGTCCCGATGGCCGTTACCCGACGCCCAGCCGCAACCTGTCGCAACATGGCACCGCCTGGCACCTGCGCGCCGCGCTCAACGTTGCGGTGCTGCAATGCGCGCGCGCAGGTGAACCGATGGAGCAGCAATATAATGCCTTCCTCGCCACGCATAAGAAGGCGCTGTCGCAGGCGCATGACGGATTGAAAGCCGAATATCGGCGCCTGCATGGCAAGGCGTGGCAGGACCGGTTCGACGACGACATGACCCGGCTGTATAACTTCTATGCCCAGCCACCGGCACGTGCCGCTTTCTGTCAGGCGGCGGCGCCGCTGGTCGCCGCTGCGGCAATCACGCCCAACACGGGACTGGACGGGTTCGCTGCACCCGCGCTCGCGTCGCTCGACGTGCCGTTCACCGATTTCTATCGCGCCTATGACGCCTACCGAACCGACCTTGCCGCGTGGCAGGCGGGGCAGCGATCGGCGGTTCAACTGGCGACGGTCCAGGCCGTCGGTGTCGACCGCGCGCCGCGCCTGGCGGTGTCGGCCGACATATTGATGGGCGATACCAGCGTCGTGGCGGGCAACCGGATACGATATGCCGCACGCTGATGCGGCGCAGCATAAGTTGCGGCACGAGAGTGCTTTAGCACGCCCGCCCGATCTGTTACCGCTGTTTCATGCCAACAACCGCCGCCGCCGCCGCCCGCGAGATCCTCGTCCGCCTGCATGAGGTGATGGCCGCCCGGTCGGCGGCGCAGACCAAGCTGAACGGCGTGGTAAACATCATCGGCGAGGCGCTGGATAGCGAGGTCTGCTCGATCTATCTGCTGCGCGAGGGCGTGCTGGAATTGTTCGCAACGCGCGGGCTGGACGAACGCGCGGTGCATGTCACCAAATTGGCGCTGGGCGAGGGGCTGGTCGGCACCATCGCCAAGAATGTCGAGACGCTGAACCTCGACGAAGCCGCCGCGCATCCCGATTTCGCCTACCGTCCCGAAACGGGGGAGGACCGGTTCCACAGCTTTGCCGGCGTGCCGATCATCCGGCGGGAGCGGGCGGTGGGCGTGCTGGCGGTCCAGCATGTCGATCCGCGCCGCTATGCCGATGTCGAGATCGAGGCGTTGCAGACGGTCGCGATGGTGCTGTCCGAACTGATCGCCAATGCCGGGCTGATCGATGATGCGGCGTCCGATTCCACGCGGCCGCTGGCGACAGGACCGAACCGCATCGCCGGGTTCAAGCTGGTCGACGGCATGGGCGCGGGCGTCGCGGTCTTTCACCAGCCGCGCGTGGTGATCGAGCATATCCTGGCCGACGATGTCGAGGCGGAGCGTCGCCGCGTCTATGCTGCATTCGACAAGATGCGCGACCAGATCGAGCGCATGGCCAGCCAGGCCGAGTTCGGCGTCGGCGGCGAGCATGACGAGGTGCTCGAGACCTACAAGATGTTCGCCTATGACGAGGGGTGGGCGCGACGCATCAATGAAGCGATCGACAGCGGCCTGACGGCCGAGGCGGCGATCGAGCGCGTGCAGCAGCGCACGCGGATGCGGATGCGGGAGATTTCGGACCCGCTGCTCGCCGACCGGATGCACGATCTTGAGGATCTGTCGAACCGGCTGCTCAGGATCGTCGCGGGCCAACTGGGCACCGCCGCGCAGATGGGGCTGCGACAGGACACGGTGCTGATCGCGCGCAATCTGGGTCCGGCCGAGCTGCTGGAATATGATCGCCGCCGACTGAAAGGCGTGATCCTTGAGGAAGGGTCGCTGACCGCGCACGTCACCATCGTTGCGCGCGCAATGGGCGTGCCGGTGCTGGGCCGCGTGCGCGACGTCAAGCGCCTGATCGCCGAGGGCGACCGCATCCTGCTCGACGCAGGCGCCGAAGCGGTGATCGTTCGCCCCTCGACCGCGATGGAGGAGGTGTTCGAGGCGAGGATGGCGGTCGGCCAGAAACGCCGCGCCGCCTTTGCCGCGCAAAGGGGCGAGCCGCCGGTCACGCGCGACGGCACGCGGGTGACGCTGATGGTCAATGCCGGACTGCGCGACGATGTTGCCGCGCTGGACCTGACCGGCGCAGATGGCATCGGGCTGTTCCGCACCGAGTTCCAGTTTCTGGTGTCGGCGACGCTGCCCGCGCGGGAACGTCAACAGCGGCTGTATCGCGACGTCCTGGATGCAGCCGGCGACCGCCCGGTGATTTTCCGCACCGTCGATATCGGCGGGGACAAGGCGCTGCCCTATCTCGACCATGACGAGGATCATCTCGAGGAAAATCCGGCCATGGGCTGGCGTGCATTGCGTCTTGCCCTGGACCGCGAAGGATTGATGAAGGCGCAGGCGCGCGCGCTGCTGGAAGCAGGGGCGGGGCGGACGCTGAACGTCATGTTCCCGATGGTATCCGAACCCTGGGAGTTCGATCAGGCGCAGGCCTTGTTCGAAGCACAGCGTCGCTGGCTGGGTGAGCGCGGCAAGAAGCTGCCGATCGACGTGCGTTACGGCGCCATGCTGGAAGTGCCCGCGCTGGCCGAGGTGCTCGACCTGTTGCTGCCGCGGCTGGACTTTCTGTCGATCGGCACCAACGACCTGACGCAGTTCCTGTTCGCCGCCGACCGCGCGCACCCCAAGCTGGCGCTGCGTTACGATTGGCTGTCGGTGTCGATCCTGCGCTTCCTGCGCCGGGTGGTGCGGCCGATGCAGGCGGCGGGTAAGCCGGTTGCCGTGTGCGGCGAAATGGGCGGACGCCCGCTGGAGGCGATGGCGCTGATCGGGCTGGGCATCGAACGCCTGTCGATCACCCCGGCGGCGGTCGGGCCGGTCAAGGCGATGGTCCGTTCGCTGGACCTGCCGCGTCTGCGCGCCGACCTGGCGGCGATGCTGGACATGCCGTCCGGCCCGATCCGGCCGCAGCTGGAGGCATGGGCCGCGCGCCACGGCGTGGAACTGGCCTGATTTTTTCGGATTTGAACCGCGTGCCCCCCTCGATTGATCCGCATCAGCATTGTAAAGCCCCTGTCGACGGCGATTTCCCTGTCGCAACGGTCGCGCGTCGGAGAGCATGATGGTTGAAGAATCCGCTGGTCCGGTTACGTCCCCGATCCGCGAGCCTGTGGGCGAACGCCTGCGGATCGCGCGTGAGGATGCCGGGCTGACCCTGGCGGATATCGGCCAGCGCACCCGCATTCCGCTGCGCCATCTGGAGGCGATCGAGGCCTCGAAATACGCGACGCTGCCATCGATCACCTATGCGATGGGCTTTGCACGGGCCTATGCCCGCACTGTTGGAGCGGACGAAGTGGCCATCGCCCACGACCTGCGCGGCGAACTGGCGACGACATGGGAACCGCGGCCGCGCCACGAACCCTATGACCCCGTCGAACCGGCGCGCGTGCCGCCGCGTGGCGTGGCGCTGGCGGGTGTGCTGGTCGCGGTCCTGATCCTGCTGGGCGTCGGCCTGTGGTATGGCACGTCGCTGTTCCGCGGGGAGGACGCGCCCGAAGTGGCATCGGCCGCGCCGGTCGCCGAGACGGCGGCGGGGCCGACGGCACCTGTCGCGGCGCCAACCCCGCAGCCCGTGGGAAGGGTCACGCTGACCGCCACCGACGAGGTTTGGGTCCGCATCTATAACGCTGCGGACGACACGCTGCTGATAAAGACGATGCAGCCCGGCGAGACCTTTGACGTGCCCGCCGATGCCGAGCGCCCGATGATTAATGTCGGCCGTCCCGACAAGCTGACCGTCGCGATCGACGGACAGGCGGTGCCCCCGCTTGGCAGCGGCGAGCGGGCGATCAAGGATGTCGGCATCAGTGCCGATGCACTGCGCGCGCGCGGCACCGCCACCGGCGCCTGAGCAGGGCAGCTTAATGCTGGCGACAGGGTGCGGCCTCTACTAAGCTGGAAAGCGTAACCGTCACCGGGGGGTGCGAGAAGTCCATGAACCGTTTGTTCGCCGTTTTGATGTTGTCCGGCACAGCCATGCTGGCCCAGCCCGTCGCTGCCCAAACTGTCGTGGAGGCACGGGTCGACCGGCTGGAGCGGGAAATGCGCGCCGTCCAGCGCAAGGTCTTTCCCGGCGGCGCCGGCCAGTTGATCGAGCCGCAGATCACCGCGCCGCAATCATCGCCGTCGACGCCCGGCGCCCCGGCGACCAGCGCGGTCGCCGACTTGAACGCGCGCGTCAGTTCGCTTGAATCGCAATTGTCGTCGCTGACGGGCCAGATCGAGCAGAACCAGTATCAGCTTCGCCAGCTGGAACAGGCCTTCGAAGCCTATAAGCGTTCGACCGACGCAAAGCTGGCAGCGCCCGTTGCCGCCGCCGCGCCGGGAACCGGCACGGCACTTGCCGCGTCGGGCGACACCCGCATGGCCGCCCCGCCGCGCATCGACGCCCCCGCTGCCGCCGAACCCGCCGCCGCCGGGCGCGTGGCCGGCGTCGAGCGGCCGTCGACTGGGGATGCGGGGGAGGATGATTACACATATGGTTATCGCCTGTGGGCGGCAAAGGCGTATCCGCAAGCGGCGGCGGTTCTGAAAAAGGTCGTTGCCGACCACCCGAACCATCGCCGCGCCAGCTTTGCCCAGAACCTGCTGGGTCGCGCCTATCTGGACGACGGCAAGCCCAGTCTTGCGTCGATCGCCTTCTATGACAATTACAAGAAGATGCCCGATGGCGAGCGCGCGCCCGACAGCCTGTATTATCTGGGGCAGGCGCTGATCCAGCTCAAGAAGCCGGCCGATGCCTGCAAGGTCTATGACGAGCTGACCGACGTTTATTCGGGCCGGATTTCCGCCAGCATGAGCGCGGACATCGCGCAGGCACGCACCGCTGCCAAATGCGGCTGACGCACTGACGCCCGATGCGGCCATGGTCGCGCGGTTTCGCGGCGACCTGTCCGCGCTGTGCGCCGTCGATCGCGATCGATTGCTGGTTGCGGTGTCGGGCGGCGGCGACAGCGTTGCGTTGCTGCTGCTGGCCCATGCGGTGCTGGGCGAGCGGTGTCTTGCCGCGACGGTCGATCATGGCTTGCGCGCCGAATCGGCGGCGGAGGCAGCGTTCGTCGCCGAGCTGTGCCGCGCACGGGGCATTTCGCACCGCACGCTGACCGGCGTGTTTCCGGCGCGTGCGGAGGGCAGCGCCAATCTGTCGGCGCGTGCGCGGGCGCTGCGATACGCGTTGCTGGAGGCCGAGCGCGAGCGGGTCGGCGCAGCGGCGATCGCGACGGCACATCACGGCGACGATCAGATCGAGACGCTGGTGATGCGGCTGAACCGCGGGTCGGGCGTGGGCGGACTGGCGGGCGTGCGGGCGCGAAGCGGCGTCGTCATCCGGCCGCTGCTGGCTTGGCGACGCAGCGAACTCGCCGCCGTTGCGGCTGCCTGTGGGATTGAGCCGGTGGACGATCCCACCAATCACGACGACCGTTTCGACCGCGCGCGGATTCGCAAATCGCTGACCGATGCGCCGTGGGTCGAACCGGCGGGATGGCAACGCAGCGCCGCCGCGCTTGCCGATGCAGCGGATGCGCTCGACTTCGCGGTCGAGACGCTTTGGCGACAGCGGTGCACGGCGTCCGGCGACGGCGTGGTCATCGATGTCGACGGCCTGCCCTTTGAACTGCGGCGGCGGCTGGTCATCCGTGCCGCGTCCACGACGCAACGCGACATCGTGCTGCGGGGCGGGCAGGCGGCGGCGCTGGTCGCGCGGCTGGAGCGCGGCGAATCGGGCATGGTCGGCGATGTGCTGGTGACGATCGAACCGGGGGCCGCCGGGGCGCCCCGCTGGCGGCTGGCAATGGCGCCGGCGCGTAGTTCGTCCCGCCGGTCAGGCTGACCGGCGGCGTTGCGTCCAGTCGATCACTCTGATCGGCGCTGTTCCATTGCCATTAACCCGGCGGCGCCTATGTTGCATGGCGACGAGAGGTAATTTCGACCGATGAACGACAACGACAAGCAGCCCGAACCGAACGGCAACGGCAATCCGTGGATGCGGAGCCTGATGATCTGGGTGGGCATTCTGCTCGCGCTGGCCCTGTTCGTGACGATGTTCGACGGCCGTTCCGGCCAGGCGGCGGGCAGCACGATCCCCTATTCAACCTTCCTCGACCGCGTTGAGGAAGGGCAGGTGCGCGAGGTCAACGTATCGCCCGATTCGATCAGCGGGACGCTGACCAACAGCGAACGGTTCCGCACCGCCACGCCCAACGATCCGCAATTGATCCAGCGCTTGCGCGAACGCGGCGTGGTCATCAACGCCCGTCCCGAAGAAGGGCCGAACATCTGGATGGTGCTGCTGTATCAATCGCTGCCGTTCCTGCTGTTCCTTGGCATCGCCTTTTTCGTGCTGAGACAGATGCAGAAGGGCGGCGGCAGCGGCGGCGCGATGGGGTTCGGCAAGTCGCGCGCGAAATTGCTGACACAGAAGGAAGGCAAGGTCACGTTCGATGACGTTGCCGGCATTGACGAGGCGCGCGAGGAGCTGGAGGAAGTTGTCGAGTTCCTGAAGGACCCGACCAAGTTCGCGCGTCTGGGCGGCAAGATCCCCAAGGGTGCGCTGCTGGTCGGTTCGCCCGGCACCGGCAAGACGCTGCTCGCCCGCGCGATCGCGGGTGAAGCGGGCGTGCCGTTCTTCACCATTTCGGGTTCGGACTTTGTCGAGATGTTCGTCGGCGTCGGCGCCAGCCGCGTGCGCGACATGTTCGAACAGGCGAAGAAGTCGGCGCCCTGCATCGTTTTCATCGACGAGATCGACGCGGTGGGCCGCCATCGCGGCGCGGGCCTGGGCAACGGCAATGACGAGCGCGAACAGACGCTGAATCAGCTTCTGGTCGAAATGGACGGTTTCGAGGCGAACGAAGGCATCATCATCGTCGCGGCGACCAACCGCCCCGACGTGCTCGACCCTGCGCTGCTGCGTCCGGGCCGTTTCGACCGTCAGGTCGTGGTGCCGCGCCCCGATATCGAGGGGCGCATCAAGATCCTGGAAGTGCATATGAAGAAGGTGCCGCTGGCGCCCGATGTCGATGCACGCGTCATCGCGCGCGGCACGCCGGGCTTTTCGGGCGCGGACCTTGCCAACCTGGTCAACGAGGCTGCTTTGATGGCGGCGCGCAAGTCCAAGCGCCTGGTCGCGATGCAGGAGTTCGAGGAAGCCAAGGACAAGGTCATGATGGGCGCCGAGCGGCGTTCGATGGTCATGACCGATGATGAAAAGCGCATGACCGCCTATCATGAGGCGGGTCACGCCATCGTCAGCATCCACGAACCCGCGTCGGACCCGATCCACAAGGCGACGATCATCCCGCGCGGTCGCGCGCTGGGCATGGTCATGCGCCTGCCGGAGCGCGACAGCTACAGCTATCACCGCGACAAGATGTATGCGAACCTGGCCGTGGCCATGGGTGGGCGCGTGGCGGAGGAGATCATCTTTGGATACGACAAGGTGTCGTCGGGCGCCAGCGGCGACATTCAATATGCGACCGGGCTGGCTCGCGACATGATTACCAAATGGGGCATGTCGGACAAGGTCGGCCCCGTCGAATATGCCCAGCCCGAGGGTGAGAGCTTCCTGGGTTATTCGGCGGCACAACCCCGGCACATGTCGAACGAGACGGCGCAGATCATCGATGCGGAAATCCGCGCGACGGTGGAAGGCGGCCTGACGCGCGCACGCGACGTGCTGACCGAACATATCGATCAGCTTCATCTGCTGGCGGGCGCGCTGCTCGAATATGAGACGTTGAGCGGCGACGAGATCAAGCGCCTGATCGCGGGCGAGGATATCGACCGGCCGGAGCCGGGCGCGGGTCTCAAGCCCGTCGTAGCGGCGGGCACGTCGATCCCCAAGACCCGGCGGCCCAAGGGTCCTTTCGGCTCGCCGCAACCGGCCTGACCGCGCGTGACCACCATGACGTATCACCAGCCCCGTCGCGCATTCGCGGCGGGGCTTTCGTTTGTCCTAGCATTCTTCGCTGCCGTGCCGGCGCTGGCACAGGACGAGGAGGATCGCCGCCCCCTTCGCACGCGCGTCGGACTGGGCCCGCAACTGGTGCCCAGTTTTCCGGGTTCGGAACGCGTCAGCCTCAGGCCGTTCATCGACGTATCGCGCGCGCGGGGCGATGACGATTTCGCGTTTGAAGCGCCGGATGAAAGCGCGGGTTTCCCGCTGCTGCGCGCCGAGCGGCTGTCGGTTGGTCCGTCGATCGGAATCGAAGGCCGGCGGCGCAGCGACGATGTGGGCGGCGTGCTGTCCGAAGTCGGCTTTACCGTCGAAGTCGGCGGATTCGTTCAGTATCAGGTGAGCGACGCGGTCCGGTTGCGGGTCGAGGGGCGCAAGGGGCTGGGTGGCCATCGCGGCTGGATCGGCATGGTCGGCGCCGATTATGTCATGCGCGATCATGACCGCTGGCTGGTGTCGATCGGCCCGCGCGTCACGCTGGCCGACAACCGTTACATGGACGCCTATTTCGGGGTGACGCCCGACGATGCCGCGCGTTCGGGGCTGAGCGCCTATGATGCGGGCGGCGGCGTGCAGGCGGTCGGCGCGACGCTGGGCGTGCTGCGGCAATTATCCGACCGCTGGGGCATCAGCGGCTATGCCAAATATGACCGGCTGGCGGGCGACGCCGATGATTCGCCCGTTGTCGACAGCTTTGGATCGCGCAATCAGCTGTCGGGCGGTATCGCGCTCAGCTATACCTTTGATTGACCGGCGGGGCGGCGGACGCCTAACGCTGCTCGCATGACCATTCATGTCCTTTTGACCGGCGCCAGCCGCGGCATCGGCGCGGCGATTGCCGATGCCATCGGCGGCACTCCAGATGTGCGGCTGGCCCGGCAGGCGACGCGCCAGTTCCTCGCCGCCGATTTCGCCGATCCTGCGGCACCCGCCGACCTTTGGACGCGCGCGCTGGATGAACTGGACGGCCGCATCGACGTGCTGGTCAACAATGCCGGCGTGTTCGAGGCCTCGCCGCTGGATGCGCCACATGGGCAATGGGTCGATCAGTGGGAGCGCACCATGCGCGTCAACCTGACCGCCAGCGCCGAATTGTGCCGGCTGGCGGTGCGCCACTGGCAGGATGCGGGGCGCGGCGGCCGGATCGTCAACATCGCCAGCCGCGCCGCCTATCGCGGCGACAGCCCCGCGCACTGGCATTATGCCGCGTCAAAGGCGGGGATGGTCGCAATGACCAAATCGATCGCGCGCGGCTATGCCGGGCAGGATATTCTGGCCTTTGTGATCTGTCCCGGTTTCACGATGACCGGCATGGCGGAGGATTATCTGGAGAGCCGCGGCGGCGACAAGCTGCTGGCCGATATTCCGCTGGGCCGGGTCGCCAGCCCCGATGAGGTCGCGGGGGTCGCGCGTTTCTGCGCGCTCGATGCCCCGCCGTCGATGACCGGCGCGGTGCTGGACGTGAACGGTGCGAGTTTCGTGCGATGAGCGACAGCTGGAAGATCACGCTGCCCTGCACGCGGGCGGAGGCCGAGGCGATTGACCCCGAAGGCGCCGCCTTTGCCGCGATGGCCGCGCCGCCGGTGCTGATGACGCGCGAGCTGACCGAGGACGATGTCGAGGATTGGGTGCTGGAGGCCTATTTCCAGGACAAGCCCGGAAAGCGCGAGATCGCCATTCTCAGGTCACTGGTCCCCAGCGCGGGCGATGCGGCGGTCAAGCCCGAGCATATCGCCGAACAGGATTGGGTGACGCTGAGCCAGGCCGGGCTGGAGCCGGTCGGCACCAGCCGCTTTTATGTCCACACCAGCGCCAATCGCGGTGAAGTGCCGGATGGCGCGCGCGCCTTTCATATCGAAGCCGGGCTGGCGTTCGGCACCGGGCATCATGAAACGACGACCGGCTGCCTGATGACGCTGGAGCAGATGCGCGCATCGGGTGCGGTCGTCCGCAACCTGATCGACGTGGGGACCGGCACCGGCTTGTTGGCGTTCGCCGCGATGCACCTGTGGCCGCGCGCGCGGGCGACCGCTTCGGACATCGACCCCATCTCGATCGACGTCACACGCGAAAATGCCGGCGTGAACGGCGTCGCACTGGGGGAGGGGCCGAACCGGCTGGCGCTGGCCGTCGCGCCGGGCATGGCGCACCGGCTGATCGAACAACGGGCGCCCTATGATCTCGTGCTGGCCAACATCATCGCCGCGCCGCTGATCGAACTGGCGCCAGTGATCGGCGCGGCGACGGCGCCGGGCGGCACGGTCATTCTGGCGGGGCTGCTCGACCGGCAGGCCGATGCCGTGGCGCGCGCCTATCGCCAGGCGGGTTTCCGGCTGGCCGGGCGGGTGCAGCTAGGCGACTGGCCGACGCTCCGCATGGTCCGGCGCGCGATCCGCTGAAATCCGATTCCGGCCCGCGTCTTTTGACTGGTAAAGAAGTCGATCGGCGCGGACCAGAAAATCGGATGCCATTTCCCCGGGGCGAAGCGTGGCGACGCCCAGGCTGACCGTGATCGCCTGCTCGGCAAGCGGTACGGCGGCGATTGCCGACCGGACACGCTCGACCGCGATCAGCGCCGCGTCATCGGCGGTCGTCGGCATGGCCCAGCCAAACTCCTCGCCCCCCAGCCGCCCGGCGAAATCGGTTTCGCGGATCGTGCGCGCAATGCGATTGCCCAGTGCACGCAGCACCGCATCCCCCATGGGGTGCCCCCATTGGTCGTTGATGCGCTTGAAATGATCGACATCGAACAGCGCCATCGACAGCGGCGCGCCGTAACGCTGGCTACGCGCGACCTCGGCATCCAGCCGCGAGAGGAAGTGACGGCGCGTATCCAGCCCGGTCAGTTCGTCGCGCGTCGCCAGTTCGAACCATGCCTGTGACGCGCGGCCCAACTGGGCCATGCTGCGCGCGCGGGCCGAAAGCTCGATCGGGTCGACGGGTTTTCGCAGAAAATCATTGGCGCCCGCCTCCAGCATCCGCACCATCATTTCCGACCCCGCATTGCCGGTCACGACGATGACCGGCACCATTCCGCCCGGTTCGAGCATCCGCAGGCGTCGGACAAAGGTTTCGCCGTTCATGCCGGGCATGGCGTAATCGAGCAGAACCAGATCGGGTCGTTCGCGCTCGCACCATGCCAATGCCTCGACCGGGTCAGTGAAGCCGACCGGCTCCAGACCGTTTCCTTCGACCAACGCGCACATCAGTGCCAGATTGACGGCGACATCGTCGACGATCAGCACGCGCGATCCGTGCATCAGGCAGCCTGTCCCATGCCGCGGCGCCGATCGATCGCGGCCATGGTCGCGCGGGCGGCGTCGAGCAGTTCGTCAGCCAGCGGTGACAATGGTCGATCGTCCGCACAGGCACCTTCGATCCGGCAGGCGACATCGGCCAGCCAGTCGGCGCCGATGTTCAGCGACGCGCCCTTCAAGGCGTGAGCCTCTGCGGCCACGGCCATACGGCTGTCGATCGCGATCAGCCGTGCGATGACCGGGGGTCGCGCGGTGACTTCATCGGACATCATGTCTAGCAAACGCGCGACGTTGCCGGCGCCGATACTCGCGGTCAGCGTGTCGAGCTTGGCGGTGTTCAGCGCGGCGGCGGCCTCCGCTGGCGGCGGCGGCTGGACAGTGGCGGCGGTGACGGGTTCGTCGGCAATGGCGCGCAGTTGCGCCGACAATCGGGCACTGTCGACCGGCTTGTTGAGCAGCGCGCTCAATCCGGCATTCTCATACAGGACCCGACGTTCGGGCGCGGCATCGGCCGTCAGCGCGATGATCGGCACGTCGGCATTCGGCCCGTTGCCGCGCCGGATCGTGCGTGTCGCGGTCAGTCCGTCCATCTCGGGCATCTGCATGTCCATCAGGATTACGTCGAACCGCCGTGTCGCGGCGGCTTCGACCGCCAACCGCCCGTTTTCGGTGCAGACGATCTCATGCCCGTCGCGGCGCACCAGCGCCGTGACCAGCGCGCGGTTGATGGCATTGTCCTCGGCCAGCAGGATCGACAGCGACCGGCTAGGCCGGGGCGCTGCGGTTGGTGCGGGTGCGGTGGCGATGCCCGGCGCCTCAAGCTGCACCTCGAACGCAAAGATTGCACCCTGGCCGGGCCGACTTTCGATGGTGATCTGCCCGCCCATCGCCTCGACCAGGCGACGTGAGATTGCAAGGCCAAGGCCCGTGCCACCGAACCGCCGCGTCGTCGATGCGTCGGCCTGAACGAACGGTTCGAACAGGCGCGGCAGCGCATCGGGATCGATCCCGACCCCGGTATCTGCGACGCGCCAGCGGGCGATGCGGGTGGCTCCGTCATGGCGCAGGTCGAGCGTCACGTCGACACTGCCCGATGCCGTGAACTTGATCGCGTTGCTCACCAGATTGGCGACGATCTGGCGCAGCCGAACCGGGTCGCCGCGCGCGCGCAGGTCGCGGCCCACCGGCACCGACAGGTTCAGGTTCAGTCCCTTGCTCGATGCGCCGTGGTGGAACAGGTCCAGCGTCGTGCGCGCCAGTTCGCCCAGATCGAAATCGATGCGTTCCAGCGTCAGCGCGCCCTTTTCAATCTTCGAGAAGTCGAGCACATCGTCCAGCACCGTCATCAGCAACGTGGCCGACTGCTCCAGATTTTCGAGATAGCGCTGCTGTTCGGCGGGATCGGGATCGGCGCGGAGCAATTCGATCATGCCCAGAACGCCGGTCATCGGCGTGCGGATTTCATGGCTCATCGTCGCAAGGAATGCACTCTTGGCCTCGGCCAGCGCGCGCGCTTCGTCACGCGCGGCGATCAGCGCGGCTTCGGCGGCGGCCTCGTCGGTCACGTCGCGGAACACGCCGACGATACCGAGCACTTCGCCATCGGGCGCGATTTCAGGCTGGCCCGACGATTCGACGCGGCGCACCTCTCCATCGGCGCGAATGATGCGGGCGCGAAACGACCATGGCGCGCCTTGCGCCAGCGCGGTTTCGACATGGGCGACGATCTGGGCGCGGTCGTCGGGATGATAGACGTCGATCGCGCGGTCCAGTTCGGGCGTGTCGCCGGACGCGCGGCCATGGATGCGATGCACCTGTTCGGACCAGAACAATGTCCGGTCCCGCGCGTCCAGACGCCAATGGCCGATCCCGGCCATCCGCTCCGCCATGCTCAGCAGACGCAGGCTTTCCTGCAGCTGCCCGACAGCGCGCGCCGATTCGATCTCTGCGGTGCGGCGTCGCGACACGTCGCGCACGCTGGCGACGATGCCCGACGCTGCTCCGGCATGGTCGCGGATCAGGCGATAGCTGGCCTCCAGCCAAACATGATCGCCGTCGCGGCGGCGCTGGCGATAGATGCAGGTGGGGTTTTCAACACCGTCCAGCAACGATGCGCGGCACCGGACGACCATCGCCTGATCGTCCGGGTGCACGTCATCTTCGGCGCGCCGGCCGACCAGTTCGTCGGGCGCATAACCCAGGATCGTCGTGGCGGCGGGCGAAACATAGGTTCGCAGTCCGTCGAGGTCGAGGCGGACGATCATGTCGCTCGAATGGTCGGCCAGCAGCCGATATTGCCGCTCACGCGTCCGCAACCGGGTGAGCAGCCGTTCGCGTTCCACCAGCGTTGCCGCGACCGGCAGGGTCGATACGACCGCGACTGCCAGGAATGCCTGCAGGAACAGGATCCGCTCACCCGGTATCGCGAATTGCGCCGTGATCGGACCCTGCCCGTTCAACGTCAGCCATGATGCGATGGCGGCAAGGATCAGGATCGATCCCGTCGCGCCCATGAAACGCAGGCGGAACGCCGCGACGGTCAGGACCGGCAGCAGCAGGAACAGGACCGGGTAGCGCGACTGGCCGAAAATCAGCGCGGTCAGGATCGCGACCGCCGCCATGACGACAGCCGCTTCGATCCGCTTGCCGGCCTTGAACTGCGCCCGGCAATCGGGGTTGCACGCCGCCAGCACGATCGGCCCGACGATCAACATGCCCAGCGCATCGGCCGCGAACCAGTGGAGCGCGACCGACCAGGCATCGCCCCCGGCGATCATCGCCAGGGCCAAGCCGCCGCTCGCCGCGCCGATGATCGGCGCGATGCCCCCCGCCAGCACCATGAACTTCGCCAGATAGCGCGGCGAGAACACCGGCTCCTCGCTTCGTGCAAATCGGTGCATCAGCGCGAGCGCGGTGACAACCTCCAGAAGGTTCGCGCCCGCCAGCGACAGGATGATCCCGGTGGGGCTGCCGGTCACGAAATTGGCAGCGATCAGGCTGAAATAGGTGACGACCAGCGATGCCGGGCGGGGCAGCGCGGCAAAGCGCAGCAACAGCGCCGTCACTGCGGCGTTGGCAAGCCACAGCGGCGCATACCCCCATCCGCTGCGCGCCAGCGACAGCCCGAACCACGCCAGTCCGAATACCAGCACGGCGATGCCCGCCATTGCGGGGATGGCGCGGTCGGGCAGAAGGCGGCGGCGCGAAATCACGCGCGCGTCAGCTTTGGGCCGGTGCGGCGATCGGGGGACAGACGACCGTTCACCAAAGCCTCCTCGCATTCGCCCGCGATGTCGGAGAGGGCGGGGTGCGCCCCCTCCGACGGGGCAGTTCGAACCGTTTGGCTGAACGGCTCTGATCGGCGTCGCAGGGAGACGGCTCCGACTGTTTTAATGTGTAAAAAGACCGGCAGCGGCGCAGCAATCACCCGTTCGGGTCACGGGCGGACGTCGTGCAGCATCAACACCGCCTGTGTGCGGTTGACCACGTCCAGCTTGCGAAGGATCGCCTTGACGTGCTGTTTGATGGTGATTTCCGACAGGCCGAGTTCGAAGGCGATCTGCTTGTTCAGCCCGCCGCCGCGCATCGCGCGCAGCACGCGCGCTTCCGCCGGTGTCAGCGTCGCGAGCCGCGCTTCGGCGCCATCGGGTGCGGCGGGTTGCAGGCCCGGCGTGAAATGCGTGCCGCCCCCCACAACGGTTCGGATCGCGTCGATCAGCCGCTCGATCGGCGCGGCCTTGGAAACAAATCCCGCCGCGCCGTTGGCGGCCGCGCGCGCTTCGGCGTCAGGCCGGTCGGTGCCGCTGACGATCAGGATCGGGGTCGAAGGGCGGCCCCGCGCCACGTCGATCAGGCTGGCGATTCCCTGACTGTCGGGCAGACCCAGGTCGAGGATCACCAGGTCAACCGACCGTGTTTCCGCCAGCACATCGGCAAGACTGCCCGCCTGCACCACTTCGCTATCGGGCGCGACCAGTCCCAGCGCGATACGCGCGGCTTCCCGGCACATGGGATGGTCGTCGGCAATGATCGCGCGCAAGGTCATGCATGTCTCCCCATGACCCTCCTAACCCGTTGATTGCAGGGCGTCAGCGATAAAATCAGCCGATCTTGCCGAACTTCGTTTCATATTGATTGCGCTGGCCTGCGGCGAGCAGCCGCGCCTGCTCGTGCCAGCGGTCGCGCGTCATGCGCCCGCTCAGCGGACCCAGTTGCCCGTCAATCCCGGCGGCCTGTTCGTCGGAGAGGGCGGCGAGCGCGGCGATGTCGGTCACGCCCAGTTCGGCAAGCATCGCCGCAGCCTTTGGCCCCAGCCCCTTCAGCGTGGTGAGGTCGCCCGCCGATGCGGCAGCGACAGGCGTTGCCGGCACGACATCGGCGATCGGTGGCGGCGCAGGCGCGACGGGCGGGGGTGGGGGCGCCACCGGTTCGACCGGCACGGGCGGCATCATGGTAGGCTGGACCACATTGGCGAGCGCGTTGTCGCCGTCGGACGGGCCGTCCGACAGGCTGCCGCCGTCGACTTCCACCGTTGCGCCACGCGCTTCCAGATCGGCTTCGCTCGCCTTGCGCTGATGCCAGCGTTTCTGACCCCACCAGATCATCAGGATCGTCAGCACGATGGCGATCGCGATCATCACCAGATGCGTGATCGTGACCGGCATCATGGTTTCGGCCGCACCGGCGGGCGTGGTCGATGCGATCGTATCGGCGGCGGCTGAAGAACTGGAGCTGGCCATGGCGATCCCTTGATAAAATGCGCGTTGGATGACGGACGTTCTACGTGCCTTCGCGTTCCACTTCACGCCAGCCGATATCGCGGCGGCAGAAGCCGGTCGGAAACGCGATCCGATCGAGCGCGGCATAAGCGGCCGCCTGGGCCGCGGTGACGCGCTCGCCGGTCGCCGTCACGGCCAGCACGCGCCCGCCGCTGGACACCAGCCGGTCGCCGTCCATCCACGTGCCCGCCTGAAACACCGTCGCGCCGGTCGCTTCGGCCCGGTCGATCCCGTCGATCGTCCCGCCGGTTTCGGGCGTGGCGGGATAGCCGCGCGCTGCCATGACAACCGTCAGCGCCGTCTTGTCGGAAAAGACCGGCGCCGTCGCATCGCCCAATTGCCCGCGCGCGACCGCCAGCAACGTGGGCAGCAGGTCGCTGTCCAGCCGCGCCATCAGCACCTGGCATTCGGGGTCGCCGAACCGGCAATTATATTCGATCAGCTTCGGCCCCGTATTGGTCAGCATCAGCCCAGCATAAAGCACGCCGGAATAGGGTGTGCCCTCCGCCGCCAGCGCCGCGACGGTCGGGCGGATGATCTCGTCGATCGCGCGGCGTTCCAGCGCGGGGGTCAGCACCGGGGCAGGGGAATAGGCGCCCATGCCGCCGGTATTCGGGCCGGTGTCGCCGTCGCCCACGCGCTTGTGATCCTGGGCCGATCCGAACGCCATGATCGCGTCGCCGTCGGTCAGCACGAACAGGCTGGCTTCCTCGCCGCTCAGAAACTCCTCGATCACTGCTTCGCCGCCGGGTTCGGCGAACAGCGCGGTCAGCGCCACCTCTGCCTCCTCATGCGTCATGGCGATGGTCACACCCTTGCCCGCAGCCAGCCCGTCGGCCTTGATGACCACCGGCAGGCCGAAGGGGGACAGCGCGACGCGTGCCGCTTCGATATTGTCGACGCGGGCATAGCCGGCGGTGGGAATATCGAAGCGGGCGCACAGGTCCTTGGTAAAGCCCTTCGACCCCTCAAGCTGGGCCGCCGCCTTGGACGGGCCGAACACCGCGAACCCGGCGGCGCGCAGATCGTCGGCCAGTCCCGCGACCAGCGGCGCTTCGGGACCGACCACGACCAGATCGACCGTGCGCGCGCGACAGAAATCGACGACGGCGGCATGGTCCTCGACCTTCAGCGGCACCAGCTCGGCGTGATTGGCGATGCCGGGATTGCCCGGCGCGGCAAACAGCGTATCGAGGTGCGGCGATTGCGCCAGCTTCCATGCGAGCGCATGTTCACGCCCCCCCGATCCGATCAGCAGGACGTTCATGCCCGATCCCTTTTCCATGTCCGACGACGATGACAAGCCCGGCCTGTTAGCCGAGGGGCGGCCCGGCGACAACGCCGCTCCGATGAGTGTCGGCGAACTGTCCGGTCGATTGAAGCGGCTGGTCGAGGGGGAGTTCGCGCACATCCGCCTGCGCGGTGAGATTTCGGGATATAAACGCGCGGCATCGGGCCATGTCTATCTGTGCCTGAAGGACGAAAGCGCCGTCATCGACGCGGTGATGTGGCGCGGATCGGCGGTCAGCCTGGCCTTTGCCCCCGCCGACGGGGTAGAGGTGGTCGCGACCGGGCGGCTGACCACTTATCCCGGCCGGTCGAAATACCAGATCGTGATCGAGCGTATGGAACTGGCGGGCGAAGGCGCGCTGATGGCGCTGCTGGAGCGCAACAAGGCGCGGTTCGAGGCGGAGGGGCTGTTCGCCAGGTCGCGCGCGCGTGCGCCCTTGCCCTTCATGCCGCGTGTCATCGGCGTCGTCACATCGCCCACGGGCGCGGTCATTCGCGACATTCTGCACCGGCTGGGCGAACGCTGCCCCAGCCATGTCATCGTCTGGCCAGTCAAGGTGCAGGGCGATGGCGCGGCGAACGAAGTCGCGGCCGCCGTGCGCGGGTTCGACGCGATGCCGGTAGACGGCCCGGTCCCGCGCCCCGATCTGGTCATCGTCGCGCGCGGCGGCGGGTCGATCGAGGATCTGTGGGCCTTCAACGAGGAAGCCGTGGTCCGCGCGGTCGCGGGTTGTTCGATCCCGATCATCTCGGCGGTCGGGCACGAGACCGACACGACGCTGTGCGACTACGCCGCCGACCTGCGCGCGCCGACCCCCACCGCCGCTGCCGAGATCGCGGTGCCGGTCCGCGCCGAACTGGTCGAGCAGGTGACGATGCTGGGCCTTCGCACCGAACGCTGCGTGCGGCGCTATTACGAACGTGGGGCCGAGAAGCTGGCGGCGCTGGCGCGTGTCCTGCCGCGCCGCGACGCGCTGCTGGGACCGCAGCGCCAGCGCGCCGACGATGCCGGTGCCCGGCTGGTGCGCGGGCTGGAGCGGCGGCTGACGGTGGCGCGCGGTCAGCTCGACCGGTCAGGCGCGGTGCTGCGGCCCGCGCTGCTCGACCGGCGGATCGAGCGGGCGGGGGCGGCGCTGTCGTCGGCGGCGCGCGCGCTGGCGGCGAACGATCCCGGAAAGCCGCTGGAGCGCGGCTATGCCTATGTCGAGGCGCGGGTCGGCGGGCGCGTCGTCGCCGATACCGCCGCCGCGCGCGCGGCCGGGGCGCTGCGCCTGCACTTCAAGGACGGGACCGTGGACGCGCGGGTTGAGCGCGGCGGTGGTCGAGCCTACACTGTCGACACACCCGAACAGCCCGACCTTTTCTGATGGACCCCGCGATCCGGGGAGAGAGTGCATTGCCGATGTTGATGTCGAACGCCAGCCGGGCCGCCCGCCTGCATTACATGGCCAACAGTTTCCGGCTGTTGTCGCCGGGCGATCATGTGGTCTGCGCGGTGTCGGGTGAGCGCATCCCGCTCGACAGCCTGAAATATTGGAGCGTGGCGCGGCAGGAAGCCTATGCCAGCGCCGAAATCGCCACGCGGGCGATGACCGCCGCGTGATCGGCCGCACGCTGACGCTGATGCTGGCGGGGGGCTGTGCCGCGATCCCGCCGGCGATCGACCGCGCGCCCGTTGCGGCGCCCGTCGCTCGCCCGGCGCCGTCCGCGCCCGCACCGGTGCAGCGTCCGGCGATGCGCTTCGCCTTTTCGGGCCGGATGATTCAGGGTGGGACGGTGCTCGGCACCGCTCCTGCCGGAACCGTCCGCCTGACGCTGGACGACAAACCGGTGCCGGTCGCCGCCGATGGCCGTTTCCTGATCGCCTTTGACCGTGATGCGGGACCAGGCGCGCGGCTGGTCGCGACGCGCGATGACGGAGAAATGCTCGACCAGCGCCTGACGGTCGCGCCGCGCGCCTGGCGGATCGAGCGGCTGCCCACCCTGCCGCGCGTGTCGCAACCCAGCGCCGAGTTCCGCCGCCGCCGCGCGCCCGAACTGGCGCGAATCGTTGCGGCACGGGCCAGGGATACCGGCGCCGATGGCTGGCGCCAGGCGTTCGAATGGCCGACGACGGGGCGGATTTCGGGCCTGTTCGGGTCGCAGCGCATCTATCGCGGTGAACCCGGCGCCTATCATTCCGGCGTCGATGTCGCGCGCCCGACCGGCACCCTGGTCAAGGCGCCTGCCGATGGCGTGGTGATCCTCGCCACCGACCGCCCCTTCACGCTGGAGGGCAATCTGCTGATGCTCGACCACGGCATGGGCCTGAACAGCGCGTTCCTGCACCTGTCACGCATCGACGTGGCCGAGGGCGATCGCGTGCGGCGCGGCCAGACCATCGGCGCGATCGGCGCGACGGGCCGCGCGACCGGCCCGCACCTGCACTGGGGCATGAAATGGCGCGACGCCCGCATCGACCCGCTGCTGATCGCGGGACCGATGCCGGGGGGCAATAACAAATAGTCCGGCCCGCGACGGACGCACTGCTAAAGATTCGGCAACTATCGGCCGTTACAACGACAACGTGGATGCAATCACCGGAGGCCTTGCGCTGCAACCCTTGTTGGAGCCGTTTTCAGCGGCAACGGGCCGCGTGAACGACTGGCGCGGGCATTGCATCGAGGCGTTTGCGCGCGCGGAAACGGCAGCAACCGAATGTCTGGTGACGCTGGCGGAGGTGCCGGAGCGGGGCGCGTCAATAAGCCTGCCGCATCTGGTCGGCCAGCGGTTCGAGGCGCTGCACAATGCCATTTCCGCCGAGGGGGCGTTTCACGAAGAGGGTAAGGGCTGTTTGGCCGCCCTTATCCGTTTGCGCGAGCATGGCTCACTGCGGAACGCCCTATGCCATGGCACGGCCCGGGTCACAATCGACCGGAAAAGCGAATGGACCGTTGTTCTAAAACTCGTCACCTTTCGATCGAAAGGGCTGGCGAGAGAAACGCTAGCTTTGACCGAGTTCGAAGGTGAGGCGTTGCGGAAAGATATCTGGCACGCCGCACAGACACTGAGTTCGCAACTGGGCAATTTGCGAAAAAAGTTCGCCTAGCCCGCCGTCGCCCGCCGCGCATCCACCAGCGCGATTGCCTTTTGGACCGCCGCCTCGATCGACAGGAAACTCGTGTCGAGCAGCGCGGCGTCGGCGGCCTGGCGGAGCGGGGCTTCGCTGCGGCGGCTGTCGCGGTCGTCGCGGGCGCGGATGTCGGCCAGCACGCGGTCGAAGCTGACGTCGATGTCGTGGCGCTTCAATTCGTCGTGCCGCCGGCGCGCGCGGATCATCGGGGTTGCCTTGACGAACAGCTTGGCGTCGGCATCGGGCGCGATGACGGTGCCGATGTCGCGCCCGTCGAGCACCGCGCCGCCCGGCTGCTGGGCGAAACGCTTCTGCCGTTGCAAGAGGGCGGATCGCACCAGCGGGTGCGCCGACACGATCGAGGCGGTCTTGCCGATATGGTCGCTGCGAAGCTCAGCCGATTCGAGCAGTGATTCGTCGAAATCGCACATCGCCACCACATCGCCCTCCCGCGCGGGGTCCAGCCCCTCGGCCAGCACGCGCGCGGCGACCGCGCGATACAGCAGGCCGGTGTCCAGGTGCGGCAGCCCGTAATGGCGCGCCAATGCCCGCGCGATGGTGCCCTTGCCCGATGCGGCGGGGCCGTCGACGGCGATAATCATGCGTCGATCCAGTCGGGCGCGGCGCCCAGCCGGGCGGCGGTGGCGACGAAATCCGGGTAGCTGGTGGCGATCGGCGCGCCGTCGTCGATCACGACCGGGCGCTTCGAATGCATCCCCGCCACCGCCATGCTCATGGCAATGCGGTGGTCGAGCAGCGACGCGACGCGCGCCTCGCCGGTGCCCGCCAGCGGCTCCCCATCGCGGCCGTCGATCGAAAGGCCGTCCTCATGCTCCTCGACCGACACACCCGCCAGCGTCAAGGCGGCAGCCATGGCGGCGATGCGATCCGATTCCTTGACGCGCAGTTCATGCGCCCCGCGCGCGACCGTGCGGCCACGGGCGAATGCGGCGGCGACGAACAGCACGGGATATTCATCGATCATGCTCGGCGCCAGATCGGCGGGCACCTCGATCGCCGACAGCGGCGCATGGCGGACCCGCAGGTCCGCGACTGTCTCGCCGCCCACATCGCGTTCGTCCAGCGCCTCGATCGATGCGCCCATCATGCGAAGCGCGGTCAGCAGGCCCGTGCGCGTCGGGTTCATCAACACGTTGCGGATCAGCACGTCCGACCCCGGCACGATCGACGCCGCCACCATCCAGAACCCGGCGGAGGACGGGTCGCCGGGCACGTCGATATCCTGTGGCCGAAGCTCCGCCTCACCCCGGATCGAGATGACGTCGCCCTCGACCGTCAATTCCGCGCCGAAGCCGCGCAGCATCCGCTCGCTATGGTCGCGGGTGGGCACGGGCTCGATGACGCGGGTGATACCCGGCGTGTTCAACCCGGCCAGCAGTACCGCCGACTTCACCTGCGCCGAGGCCACCGGCAGCCGGTATTCGATGGGCACCGCCGGGCACAGGCCCCGCATGGTCAGCGGCAGGCGGTCGCCGGGACTGGCGGTAAAGCTGGCCCCCATGCGCGACAGCGGTTCGGTGACACGGCCCATCGGGCGGCGCGACAGGCTGGCATCGCCGGTAAAGGTGGCGGTGATCGCATGGCTGGCGACCAGGCCCATCAGCAACCGGGTCGAGGTGCCCGAATTGCCCATTTCCAGCGCGGTGTCCGGTTGCAACAGGCCGCCGACACCCACGCCGGCCACGCGCCATTCGCCATCCGCGCGGCGTTCGATCTGCGCGCCCATCGCCCGCATCGCGGCGGCGGTGGCCAGCACGTCCTCCCCCTCCAGCAGGCCGCGGATACGGCTTTCGCCGACGGCCAGCCCGGCGAACATCAAGGACCGGTGGCTGATCGACTTGTCGCCGGGCACCGTCACTTCACCGGTCAGCGGTCCGGCAGCGGCGATCGATAGCGGGCGGGGCGGAACATTGGCTTGCATGGGCGCGGGCTTTTGACAGGGGCCTCGCACTATGGCAAGGCGCCAGCCAATTCGATGGCCCTGATAAGGCCCGAAATCCTCATCCCGATCCGAAAGGCGATACGCGGCATGGTCAAGCCGGAATGGGGCACGAAGCGTTCGTGCCCGAAATGCGGAACCCGCTTCTACGACCTCCAGAAGGACGAACCCGTTACCTGCATCAACTGCAGCTATGCCTGGGAGCCGGAGCCGATCCTGAAGTCCAAGCAGCCGCTGCCGTTCGAGGCGGTGAAGACCGAAAAGGTCAAGGACAAGGAAGCCGATTCGGATCTGGGTGACGATCTGGACATCGACACCGAGGACGACGACACCCCTGCCGATGACGATGTCGATCTGGGCGGCGACGACGATCTGGGCGTCGACACCGGCGACGACGACGACGAAAGCTGAGAATTGCCGAGAACCGGGAAAGCTG
>NZ_DATJLI010000062.1:0-14643 GCF_035490575.1 Sphingomonas sp.
GGACTGGCTCGCTCATCCCGCGCGCGGGTTCGCGCACGATCAGGCGAAAGATCGGCGCGATGACGATGCCCGCCACGCCGACGACGATGAATGCGGTGCGCCAGTTCACCGTCGCGGCGATGAGGCCGCCCAGGATCGATCCGCCCGCCAGCCCGATCGGCACGCCCAGCGAATAGATGGACAGCGCCCGCGCGCGCTTTTCCGGCGGGAAATAGTCGGCGATCATCGCATAGGACGGTGCGACGCCCCCGGCTTCGCCTACGCCCACGCCCACGCGAAACAGGAACAATTGCCAGAAACTGGTCGCCATTCCGCACAAAGCGGTAAATGCGCTCCAGACGCCCAGCGAAAGGGTGATGACCCAACTGCGGCTGGTGCGGTCGGCGATCAACGCCAGCGGAATCGCCAGCGTCGAATAGAGCATCGCAAAGGCGATGCCGCCCAGCGCGCCCAATTGGGTATCGGTCAGCCCCAGTTCGGCCTTGATGGGCTGGACCAGGATGCCCAGGATCTGGCGGTCGAGGAAGTTGAAGGTATAGACCAGCAGCAGCATCGCCAGCACCGCGGCGCGATATTTCGGCGTCGCGGTTGTCAGCCGACCGGACCCTCTCGCAGCCGGTGTCGGAGCAGTGCTGCCCATACCTGATCCTCTAATTGTTCGATGGCAGCTTACGCGATCATATGGGAATGCCAAGCCTTCCCGGTGACGAATGGGCGAACGCGATGTGGCGTCCGCCCATTCCGTCCTTTAGAACTTGAGGCCGAGCGTCACATAGAACTGGCGCGGATTGCCATAGAATGCGGTCGCCACGCCCTCTCGCCCCAGCGACGGTGTAATGCCGCCCGACGGTGTCAGGACCGGCAGGCCCGTTTGCGGGTTCGAAGCGGCGAACAGATAGCCCGAAGTGATATAGCGCTCATCGGTCAGGTTCTTGCCGTGCAGGCCGATCGAATAGCGCCGCTCCGGCCCGAAGCTGTAATTGATGCTGGCGTCCCACAGCGCATAGCTGGGCTGGTCGAGGAACGGGTTGGGCACTTCGAACTGCGTCGTGTCGCTGCGATAGCTGAGCGTGGTCGACGCGTTCATCTCGCCCGACCCGACCGGCACGATCGATCCCAAGGTGCCGGACAGCGTCCAGTCGGGCGTGTTCTGGATGCGGCGGAAATCGGCGACATCATTGCCCGCCGGGCCGATGAAGCTGTCATATTGCGCGTCGATATAGCCGAGCGTCCCCGAAAAGCTGATCTGCGATCCCGCGCCGGCGAAATCGCGCAGCAGGCGCGCGAAGATTTCCGCCTCGACACCTTTCAGCGTCGCGGCGGCGGCGTTGGTGGTGACGCCCGCAAAGCCTTCGAAGATGCCATCGCCATCGGCGTCAACGCCGACCGATCCGGGCACCTGCACATCGGTATAGTCCGACCAGAATCCGGTGACGGCATAGGTGAGCGAACGGTCGAACAACGATCCTTTGACGCCCAGTTCATAGCTGTCGACCGTTTCCGGCTCGAACAGGAAGAAGTCATAGATGTCGTCATACTGGATGCCCGGCACGCCATTGTTGTCGGGCGCGATATTGGCGCTGCCGCGCGGGTCGAAACCGCCGCCCTTGAACCCCTTTGAATAAGAGGCATAGGCCATGAAATTGTCGGTGGGCGTCAGCGTGATTGCGGCCCGCGGGGTCCATTTGTCGAACGTCGCTTCGCCCGTGAAATCAGTGATCGGCGCGCCCAGATTGGCGCCGTTGCCGCCGAACTGAACATCCGCCCCGCCCAGCCTGTTGGCCTTGAAGATCGTCGAGCGCCGGGTGTCGGTGGTATAGCGTATGCCGCCCGACAGCGCCAGCCAGTCGGTCAGGTCATAGGTGAAGTCGGCAAAGCCCGACCATGTGTCGGTGCGGACATCCCCCGCAGTCTGCTGACCGAACCCGGCCGAAACAGGCAGGCCGAGCGCGGGACCCGTCGTCGCGAGGATGACGTCGAACCGCGTCGATGCGCGTGCGTCGAGATAGTAGAAGCCGACCAGCCCCTTCAGCCGGTCGCTTTCATACACCAGTTGAAATTCCTGGCTGATCTGTTCGTTGCGATAGACGGCGGGTACATCGACATCGACGTCGGGGAGCGCGTCGAAATCGATGGGGGTCAGGCTGCGGTCTTCGCGCCATGCACTGATGCTCTTCAGTGTCAGGCCGCTTGCGATCTCGGCGCTGATGTTCATCGCCAGTCCGCCCGCCTCGATATCGTTGACCGGAAAGGCCAGCCCGGCGCGGGTGTCGAACACATCGTCCAGCACCGGCGCGCCCGATGCGATGCCGGGGATCAGCCGGTGGCCGTTGCGCGCATTCGACTTGTCGTGGGTGTAATCGCCCGAAATACGGACGAACAGGCGATTGTCGGGCGTCTCGAACTCGATCGTGCCGCGACCGGCCCACACGTCCTTGTTATAATTCTCGATACCCAGCGTCAGATTGTCGCCGAAGCCGCCGCGCGACAGCCGCGCCCCCGCCACGCCGATGCGGATGCCGTCGGTCAGCGGGGCGGAAACACTCAGCACGCCATCGGCCTGGTCATAGCTGCCATAGGTCGCGCGGGCATTGACCGACAGGTGGTTCGGCAGCCGCCGCGTGACATATTTGATCGCGCCGCCGATGGTGTTGCGGCCATAAAGCGTGCCCTGCGGCCCCCGCAGAACCTCGATCCGCTCGACGTCATAGATATCGAGCAGCGCCGCTTGCGGGCGGTTGAGATACACATCGTCGAGATACAGGCCGACGCCCGATTCAAAGCCGGGCACCGGGTCCTGCTGGCCCACGCCGCGGATGAAAGCGGTCAGGGTCGAATTGGTGCCGCGCGACGGCTCCAGCGTGACATTGGGCGTGGTGTCGCCGATGTCCGACAGGTCGATCGCGCCCTGTGCCGCCAGTGCTTCGCCCGAATAGGCAGTGACGGCGATCGGCACGCGCAGCAGCGATTCGGACCGTCGCTGCGCCGTCACGACGATTTCCTGATCGCCCAGTGCCGCGGATGGCGGCGCGGCGGCAGCCTGTTCTTCGGCATCGGCGGGCGCGGCGCTGTCCTGCGCGGCGGCGGGCGTCGCCAGCAGTGCCAACGGCGCGACGGTGAACGTCAGATATGCGGCGAAACGGTTGCACGAACGAGCCATCGGCCTGATCCCCTCCCAATCGGCACACCCCGCTTTTCGGCGCGGGGTTGTGCAGTGTCCGACCGAGCTATACTGAAACCTGAACCGGGTTTCAACTTTGGATGAAAGGGGGAGGGCGGTGGCACATTTGGCCGACGATCAGGACCGGAGCGCCGGTATCGCCAGCGAGGGCAAGGCGCCGCGCACCGCGCGCGGTCGCCGCACGCTGCGCGCGATCCTCGACGCCGCTGCCGCCGAGTTCGGGGAAAAGGGGTTTCACGAAGGCTCGGTCAGCGGCATCACGCGCCGCGCGGGCGTCGCCCTGGGCAGCTTCTATACCTATTTCGATACGAAGGACGCGGTGTTCCGCGCGCTGGTGCGCGACATGTCGGCACAGGTGCGCGACCATGTCGCGCCCGCGATCCGCGCCGCGCCCGACGGCATCGCCGCCGAACAGGCAGGATTGCGGCACTTCATCGACTTTGTGCGGACGCACAAGGAAATCTACCGCATCATCGACGAGGCCGAGTTCGTCGATGCCGACAGTTTCCGTCTGCATTATGCAACCACCGCCGAACGGATCGAGGCGCGATTGCGCGCTGCCGCCGCGCGGGGGGAAGTGCGCGCCGATGTCGGCGCGGTCCATGCGTGGGCGATCATGGGCATGAACGTGTTCCTTGGGCTGCGTTACGGCGTGTGGGACGAGGACCGCGACGCCGCCGCCATCGCCGCCGACATGGCTGATTTCCTGCGAAACGGATTGTCGCCGCGTTGAGTGCGCTGCACCCGAAAGGGCATGACGGACGTTTGCCCTCCGACTAATCCGACTAAATAGGGTATGGCGATAACATGGCGTTGCCGGTGGCATGTCGGAATTGCTATATCGCGCTGCCCTTTTCGCGCCGCGTGCGGGGGAAGGCGGGACAGGAAGGACGGCCAATGCTTTACAATGCCTATGAAATGCAGCGCTCGATGCTGGCGGGCGCCAGTGCGTTTGCCAATTTCGGGGCGGGGCTGCTCAACAATCCCGCCAACCCCTTCTCCTATTTCGGCGGCGGTCCGGTGCTGGCATCGGCGCTTGAGGTCTTCGCCCATGCCGCCGCGCCACGCGGCAAGCCCGATTTCGGCCTGAAGCAAACGATTGTCGATGGAGCGACCGTCGCCGTGCGTGAAGAGATCGTCGCGCGCAAGCCGTTCGGCCAGCTCAAGCATTTCGTCCGCGAAGGGGTCGAAGGCGCGCCGAAGCTGCTGATCGTCGCGCCGATGTCGGGGCATTATGCGACGCTGCTGCGCGGCACGGTCGAACGGATGCTGCCGGTCGCCGATGTCTATATCACCGACTGGCGGGACGCCAAGCTGGTGCCGCTGAGCGACGGTGGTTTCGACCTGGATGACTATATCGACTATATCGTCGACTGGCTGGCGGCGATCGGGGCGGAGGGCGATGCGCGTCCGCACATGCTGGCGGTGTGCCAGCCATCGGTCCCCTGCTATGCCGCCGTCGCGTTGATGAGCGCGGACAAACACCCCAATCTGCCGCGCACGCTGACCATGATGGGCGGGCCGATCGACACGCGTGAGGCGCCGACCGCCGTCAACACGCTGGCGACCGAACGGCCGCACGCGTGGTTTCAGCAGAATGTCATCGCGACGGTGCCGATGCTGTATGCCGGCGCCGGGCGACAGGTTTATCCCGGTTTCCTGCAACTGGCCGGGTTCATGACCATGAACCTTGGCAACCACCTGATTTCCCATTGGGAAATGTTCAAGCATCTGGTGCAGGGCGATGACGAAAGCGCCGATGCGACGATGCGTTTTTACGAGGAGTATCGGTCGGTCTGTGACATGACCGCCGAATTCTATCTTCAGACAATCGACCTGGTGTTCCAGCGCCACGCCCTGCCGCTCGGCGAAATGACGCATCGCGGCCGTCCCGTCGATCCGGGCGCGATCACCGATGTCGGCATCCTGGCGATCGAGGGCGAGCGCGACGATATTTCGGGCATCGGCCAGACCAAGGCGGCGCTGACCATCGCCACGGCACTGGATGAAGCGAAGAAGCAATATCTGATGGCCGAGGGTGTCGGCCATTACGGCATCTTCAACGGGTCCAAATGGCGCACCCGCATTGCGCCGGTCGTCGAACAATGGATGGCGGCGCACGCCGGATGAAGGGCAAGGGTGAAGCGGATGACGCGCCGCAGGAACCCGACCATCTCGACGCCGAAGAGCGGGAGGATGTAGCCGAGCGGCAGACCGGATCGGCGCTGGTCATTTATGAAGTCATCCGCGCCGCCGGGGATGAGGAACTGCACCGACCCGCCAGCGGCCTGTTCTTTTCCGCGCTGGCGGCCGGGATCGGCGTTTGCGCGTCGTTGCTGGGCGTCGCGACGCTGCGCGGACACCTGCCCGATGCGCCCTGGGTCGAACTGGTCGCGGCGCTGGGCTATACGCTGGGTTTCATCATCGTCGTGCTCGGCAACCTGCAACTGTTCACCGAAGCGACGGTGACAGCCGTGTTGCCGGTCGTTGCCGATCCGCGACCGATCAATGTGCTGCGGCTGTTCCGCTTGTGGGGCATCGTGCTGGTGGGCAACCTGGTCGGCACGTTCATCGTTGCGTCGATGATCGCACAAACGTGGATCGTCGATGCAGAGGGGCTAGACGGCGCGCTGGAATTTGCCGGGCATCTGACCGAATATGGTTTCGGGGAGTTGCTGGTGCTGGGCATCCCCGCCGGTTTCCTCATCGCCAGCCTGGCGTGGATTTTGCCGAATGCACGCGAAAATGCGCTGGGCGTCGTGATCGCCATCACGTGGCTGGTGTCGGCCGGCGGTTTTGCCCATGTCGTGGTCGGATCGGCGGAGGCGTGGTTGTTGCTGCTGGCGGGGCAAGTCGGCATCGCATGGGTGCTCTTCGGATTTATCCTGCCGGCGTTTCTGGGAAATGTGATCGGCGGCAGCGGGCTGTTCGCGCTGATCGCCTATGGTCAGGTGCGCGAGGAAATGGCGCTGGCCCGTCGCACCCCACACGATTGAAGAGGGCCGATGAAAAGGGTGGGCGACGCGCGCGGCGCCGCCCGTTGTCGTTACAGCGAAACTTCGGCGTGCTTGCCCGCCTCGTCGGGACGGATGGTGTTGCCGGTCATCAACTTCAGCTTGCCCGTCAGCGACAGATCGGCTTCCCAAACCTCGGCGTCCTTCAACTCGAAGCGCAGCATCATGACATTGGGATCGTCCTTGCCGCCCTCGAACCACGCCTCGACCGGGTTCGACCAGTATTTGTCGAAAATCTCGGGCCGTGTTTCCTCGACCAGTGTGCCGTGGATGCATGCGAACAGCTCGTGGCCCTTGGCGACGAACTGCACCATCGCCTCACCGCCCCTGGCGATGCGGTTGTCGCGGTTGCAATAGAACCAGAACTCGCTGTCGGCATCGGGATCGAGCTGCGCGGTCATCGGTTCGTGATGCTCGTGGCTGCCGACCAGCCCGATCATGACGAACGGGCTTTTGCCCATCGCCTTCCACATCGTTTCGCGGACGCGCGCATCCTGTTCCTGATCGACCTGCATGGCAAACTCCTTTGTTGGGTTGCCCGGATAACGGCTGGCGCGCGCGGCGGTTGCGTCAGGTGGTGCGAAGCCTGACCACGCTGCAAACCAGCGCGAGCCCTGCAAAGCCCGCCGCGACGAACAGCGGCGCAGGGCCAAGCCCCAGGCCCATCGCCAGCATCACGCCGACGGTGGACGCCCCCAGCGTCTGGCCCAGCAGTCGCGCGGTCGACAGCAGCCCGCCCGCCGCCGCCGCCCGGTCCTTTGGCGCCTGTCCGATAATCAGCCGCGAATTGGGGGCGAAGAACAGGCCGAAGCCACCGGCCGTCAGCGACAGGCGCCACGCAATGTCGGACCACGCCGCATCCGTCGGCATCGCCGCGATCAGCAACAGGCCGGCAATCGCCAGCGCGCAGCCGGCAATCCCCAGCAGCGACGGCTTTATTCGATCCGACAGCCACCCCGCCAGCGGTGCAACGATCAGCAGCGTCAGCGGCATGGGCAGGATCAGCAAGCCCACCTGTTCGGGCGAATAGCCCATGCCCTGTTCGAACCGGAACGGCAGCAGCACGACCAGCGAGGCGGAGGCGAGGAAGGCGCTGATCGCTCCCAGCACCGACAGGCCGATGACGCGCTGGCCGATCAGGTCGACGGGCAGCACGGGGCGCGTGCGTTGTCGCTCCCGCCGGACCAGCAGCACGGCGGACACAACACCGCCCGCCGCCATCACCACGCCGGGCGCGAAGGCAGCGGCGCTGTGCGCGGCCAGCTCAATGCCGCCAATGATCGCGCCGATCGTTGCCGCGCTCCACACGCCGCCCGCCCAATCGAACCGCTCCTTTCGCGGGCGCGGTTCGGGCAGCGACCGGCCGAGCAGGATCGAAACCAATGCAAAAGGCGCGGCGGCGCAGAACACCCAGCGCCAGTCGGCATGACCGACGATGAAGCCGCCCAGCGTCGGCGCCAGCGCGTTGGCGGATGCGACGATCACGCTGTTGATGCCAAGTCCCGACCCCAGCCGCCTTGCCGGATAGATGGTCCGCAGCATTGCCGCCGATACGCTCAGCGCCATGCCCGCGCCCAGCGCCTGCGTCACGCGCACGATCAACAGGCTGGCGAAACTGTCGACCAGCAGGCTGGCGGCGGACGCGATCAGGAACACGATCTGCCCGATCTGATACAGTCGGCGGTGGCCCAGCCGGTCGCCCAGATTGGCAAAGGGCAGCAAACCCATCACCAGCACCAGTTGATACAGCGTGACGACGGCGACCGATGCACCCGCGCCGACGCCGGTATCGCGTGCGATGGTAGGGAGGGCGACATTGGCGATCGCGCCGTCGATCACGAACAGGGCCGTGCCGAACGAGATCGCCGCGATGGCGATGAAGCGGCGCGGGCGCGGCAGCCCATCCTCCACCGTCGGAGGAATGGGCGTGGCAATGTCGCTGGGTTGCAGGATGGCGGTTCTCAAGGGTCAGCGGGCGGGGTTACACCGATTGCGTAAAGCCCGCCCGCCGGTTGCTCAATCCTTGCCGTCGGCGTCGTTTTCCGAACGCGAGTTGAGCTGAACGTAATTCTGGATGCCCATCCGTTCGATCATGTCGAACTGACGCTCCAGCGTATCCAGATGCTCTTCCTCGCTGTCGAGGATGCGGCGGAACAGGTCACGGCTGACATAGTCGCGGACTTTCTCGCAATGCTCGATCGCGTCGCGCAGCAGGGGGATCGCCTCTTCTTCGAGCGCGAGGTCGCCCTTCAGCACTTCCTCCACCGTCTCACCGATGCGAAGGCGGCCGAGCAGCTGGAAATTGGGCAGCCCGTCGAGGAACAGGATGCGTTCCGACAGCCAGTCGGCATGCTCCATTTCCTCGATCGACTCCTTGCGTTCGAACTGGGCGAGTTTGTAAACACCCCAATGATCGAGCAGGCGATAATGCAGCCAATATTGATTGATCGCGGTCAGCTCGTTCTTGAGCGCGATGTTGAGATATTCGATGACCTGGGGGTCGCCCTTCATGACGGTCGGCCTTTATTCTGATTGCGGAACAGACCATCAGAATAGCGTCATTGGGGCAGCCGCGATACCCGGAAAATGGCGGAAAACTGCGCTTTTACAGGTTGCGAATGTCAGGCAGCAGCGCGTTCGGAATCGATAATGGCTCGCGCGAACGGCACGCACTGACCGCATTTGGCCTGGCACCCAAGCGCGCGGTAAGCCTGACAGGCGCTACGCGCGCCGCCACGGGCCACTTCCCGCACTTGCCCTTCGCGAATTGCATTGCAGACGCAGACGACCATCGAACCCTCTCGCTGTTGCGAATCGTTCTAGGATTGTTGCAAGTGCCTCGCAAGACTTATTGCGTCGCGTTCGCACTTTTGCGGTGGATGGTGCCGCCCGAAAGACGGCGCCACAGCCATTCGACCGGACCCTGACCGAATCGCGCCAAGCACCATGGCGAGGCGACCAGCATCGCGACCCACATCGCGGCGACGAACAGATACAACTCGGCGCGCGGCACTTGCCCATACAGCCTCAGCCCATGGCCATAGAAGATGGCCGTCATCACGATGCTGGTCGCCAGATAATTGGTGAACGCCATCCGCCCCGCCGCCGCCACGCGCGCGATCAGCGGTGCCGCGGTGAAGCGTCGCGCCAGCCACAGGATCAGCGCCAGATGGCCGAGCGAAGTGGCGACGCGGAACGGGACCGACCATGCCAGGAAATTGCCCATCAGCACCACGGGGTCGAAACCCGACAGCGCTCCCCATGCCGTCAGCGCCACCATGCCCGGCAGCCCCAGTGCATAGCCCCAGACCATCATCCGCCGCATCGCCGCGTCTGACCATTCGCCCGTCAGCGCGCCCGCGCGATACAGCGCCATGCCGGTCAGCATATAGCCAAGCGACTCGCCGCCCGCGAATTCCAGCAGGCGCAGCGGCGCGGTGCCGCGCACGAACCAGCGATAGCCGACCGCATCGGCCCAAGTGCCGCGATAGGCGGCGAGATCGGCGGCCACGGTCGCGCTGCCCGCGTGCGGGAAGGTGGCGACCATCGCCTGATAGCGTGCGACCAGATCGGCGGGCGCGTCGGGCGTGTTGGCCAGCGACTGGAAATACAGCGCGCCGCCGAACTGGATCGACAGCAGCGCGGTGTGCAGCGCCAGCACGACAATGGCCGCGCGCGCCAGTCGCCCCGCATCCCAATCCCACGCGATCGGTAACAGGCACCCCAGCACCGCATAATGCAGCAGAATGTCGCCGTTCCAGACGAGATAGCCATGGGCAAGGCCGAACAGCGCCAGCACCGCCATGCGCGCATAATGGGCGCGCACCGGACGTTCGCCGCGCGTCGACAGCATCAGCACGCCCGCGCCGAACAGCATCGCGAACAGCCCGCGCATCCGCCCTTCGAGCAGCACTTGGGTAAATGCCCATACGCCCAGGTCGACCGCGCGGTCCCCACCCCATGCCAGCGGATTGACATAGGCGTCGCCGGGCAGGGCAAAGCCGATGATGTTGATCGTCAAAATCCCCATTACCGCCACCCCGCGCACGACATCCAGCGGGACGTGGCGCGGGGCGGGGGCAGGGGTGCTGTCAGGCGTCAGGCGACGACCTCACCCTGCATCAGCTTGGGGAAAAAGCCTTCATGCGCGGCGCGCAGGTCGGCCAGGCTGACGGTCCAGTCGCCCGCTTCGGTTTCGAATACCAGCCGGTCGCGGATGGTGCGGCCCAGCGGATCAGCGGGCACGTCGGCGCGGTCGGCATCGGCCATGAAATCGGCGAGACACTGGTCGCACACGGTGACGACATACAGGCCCTGATCCTCGCCAAAGAAGCTCTCGGCCATGCCAAAGGGCTGGATCGCGTCGACCAGCGCGCCGACATTGCCCGCCAGCGCCATTTCGGCCACCGTGACCGCAAGGCCGCCGTCGGACACGTCGTGGCACGCGGTGATCGCGCCCTTTTCGATCTGGGCGCGGATGAAGTCGCCGGTGCGCCGTTCGGCCTTGAGGTCGACGGGCGGCGGCGGGCCGTCCTCGCGCCCATGCATTTCGCGCAGCCACAAAGACTGGCCCAGATGGCCCATGCGCTCACCCACCAGGATGATCGCGTCGCCGGTGCCGCGAAAGCCGATGCCCACCGACTTCTGCCAGTCCTGCATCAACCCCACGCCGCCGATGGCCGGGGTGGGCAGAATTGCGGAGCCGCCACCCGTCGCCTTCGATTCATTGTAGAGTGACACGTTGCCGCTGACGATCGGGAAGTCGAGCGCGCGGCACGCATCGCCCATGCCCTCCAGGCATCCGACCAGCTGGCCCATGATTTCGGGGCGCTGCGGATTGGCGAAGTTAAGGCAGTTGGTGACGGCCAGTGGGGTCGCGCCCACGGCGGTCAGGTTGCGCCATGCCTCCGCGACCGCCTGCTTTCCGCCCTCGACCGGGTCAGCAAAGCAATAGCGCGGGGTGCAGTCGGTGGTGATCGCCAGCGCCTTTTCGGTGCCATGGACGCGCACGACCGCCGCGTCGCCGCCGGGGCGCTGCACGGTGTCGGCGCCGACCATGTGGTCATATTGCTCCCAGATCCAGCGGCGGCTGGCGATATCGGGGCTGCCCATCAACTTGAGCAGGTCGGCGGCGACGTCATTCGTCTCCGGCACGTCGGTCAGCTCGTCGCGCCTGGGCGTCGGCACATGCGGGCGGTCATATAGCGGCGCATCGTCGGCCAGCGGGGCCAGCGGAATGTCGGCCACGACCTCGCCCTGCCACTTCAGCACCATGCGGCCGGTATCGGTGACGGTGCCGATGACCGCGAAATCCAGTTCCCATTTGCGGAAGATCGCCTCCGCCTCGCCCTCGCGGCCGGGCTTCAGGACCATCAACATGCGTTCCTGCGATTCGGACAGCATCATTTCATAGGGCGTCATGCCGGTTTCGCGCTGGGGAACATTGTCCATTACCAGCTCGATGCCGACGCCGCCCTTCGACGCCATTTCCACCGAAGAGCTGGTTAGGCCCGCGGCGCCCATGTCCTGAATGGCCACGATCGCGTCCGACGCCATCAGTTCGAGACACGCCTCGATCAGCAGCTTCTCGGTAAAGGGATCGCCGACCTGCACCGTGGGGCGCTTCTCATCCGATTTCTCGTCGAAATCGGCCGAGGCCATGGTCGCGCCGTGAATGCCGTCGCGGCCCGTCTTGGACCCGACATAGACCACCGGGTTGCCGATGCCCGCTGCCGCCGAGTAGAAAATCTTGTCCTGCTGCGCGACGCCGACCGTCATCGCGTTGACCAGGATGTTGCCGTCATAGGCGGGGTGGAAGTTCACTTCCCCCCCGACGGTGGGCACGCCGACGCAATTGCCGTATCCGCCAATGCCATGGACCACGCCCGCGATCAGGTGGCGCATCCTGGGATGGTCTGGCCGCCCGAATCGCAGCGCGTTCATGTTGGCCACGGGCCGCGCGCCCATGGTGAACACGTCGCGCAAAATGCCGCCCACGCCCGTCGCCGCGCCCTGATACGGCTCGATATAGGAGGGGTGGTTGTGGCTCTCCATCTTGAAGATCGCGGCCTGATTGTCGCCGATGTCGATGACACCCGCATTCTCGCCGGGGCCACAGATCACCCACGGGGCCTCGGTCGGCAGTTTCTTCAGGTGGATGCGGCTGGACTTATAGCTGCAATGTTCCGACCACATGACCGAGAAGATGCCCAGTTCGGTCAGGTTGGGTGTCCGGCCCAGCGCGTTCAGCACGCGCTGATATTCTTCCGGCGACAGGCCATGTTCGGCGACGATTTCGGGCGTGATCTCGGTCATGGACGCAGCCTCTAGGGTCCAAACCCAATCAGAACAAGGATCGTGATCGCCCGTGGAGGGCCGCCGACAAGGAGTGCGGCGCAGTCGCGTGGCAGCGCCACGCGCAAGCAAGCGACACTGCTCGGCGACTTTCCACGGGCGACCGCTTCGCGGCGGGCCGATGCTGGCGCACAGCGGCGTTGCGCGTCGGTCACGATGCGCTGCATCGCTCCCTTCTTGCTCCTACCTGTGCGCCAGCATCGGCTCCGTCACGACCTTGTTCTGATTGGGTTTGGACCCTGGCGCGGCCCTTGGCCCCCGTCATCCCCGTATGCGCGCGGGGTTGCCGACGACGGTCGCGCCGGGCGGCACGTCGCGCGTGACGACGCTGCCCGCACCGATGATCGCGCCGTCGCCGACCCGCACGCCGGGGCACAGGATCGCACCGCCGCCGATCCAGACATCGGCGCCGATCGTCACGGGCCGGCCGAATTCGATCCCGGCAGCGCGCGATTCGATATCGCGGGGATGATCGGCGGCATAAATCTGGACCTTTGGCCCGATCTGTGTCCGGTCGCCGATCGTCACAGGGCAAACGTCGAGGATCACGCAGTCGAAGTTCAGGAACACGCGCTCGCCCAGCCGGATGTTGGCGCCATAATCGACGAAGAATGGCGGCCGCACCACGCAACCCGGCCCGACCGAAGCCAGACCCGCGCGCAGCATCGATTCCCGTTCGCCGGGCGGCAGCGCGTCGCTGGCATTATATAGCGCCATCCACGCGGCAGCGCGCGCCAATGCCGCCTGAAGTTCGGCGGCGGCGGGATCATAGGGTGCCCCGGATGACATGCGGTCCCATTCGGTCGTCATCGTCATGCGCCTCGCCAGCGGGCCAGCGGCCGGCGGGGCGGGACGACGCGCGAAAAGGGGAAAATGGTGCTGCCGGTGAGGATTGAACTCACGACCTCAGCCTTACCAAGGATGCGCTCTACCACTGAGCTACGGCAGCACCGGGTCCGCCGCGCCGGACAGGCAGTGGCGGACAGGGGGGCGCCTATGATCGGCGGCCGGGTGATTGTCAAGCCGGCGACCGGCGATCTATTGGCGGCGGCATGGAAACCCCCGACGAACGCAAGGCCCGGCTGGCGCAGGCGCTTCGCGCCAATCTGCGCCGCCGCAAGGCGCAGGCGCGCGAGCAGGCAGACGGCGACGGCCCGAAGCCGCCGCTGCCCAGCGACTGAGCCGTCAGCCGATCGGCGCGCATTTCGCCGCCAGCCAAGTGCGGTGTTCGTCGTCCAGTGTCGGGCCGACCTTTTCCAGCACCTGAGCATGATAGGCGTTCAGCCATTCCAGTTCCGCCGGCGTCAGCAGCGCCGGGTCGATCAGCTCGCGCTCGACGGGCACGAAGGTGAGGGTGCGGAAACCGAGCATCGCCCGGTCGGCGCCCGCGATGTTGCGCGCTTCGGTCAAGATCAGGTTCTCGATGCGGATGCCGTATTCGCCCGCCTTGTAATAACCCGGCTCGTTCGACAGGATCATGCCCGCGCGCAGCGGCTCCAGCGGGCCGCTGCCGGGATAGTTGGGCGCGGCAATGCGCTGTGGCCCTTCATGCACCGACAGATAGGCGCCGACGCCGTGGCCGGTGCCATGCGCGAAATCGAGGCCGGCTTCCCACAGGGGACGACGCGCAAAGCTGTCGAGCTGTGCGCCCACGGTCCCTTCGGGGAACAATGCGGTGGCGATGGCGATGTGCCCCTGTAGCACGCGGGTGAAGCGGTCGCGCATTTCCGCTGTCGGTTCGCCCACCGGCACGACGCGGGTGATGTCGGTGGTGCCGTCCGGATATTGCCCGCCCGAATCGATCAGGAACAACTGGCCGCGCTCGATCGGCAGATTCGATTCGTCGGTGACGTGGTAATGCGGGATCGCACCGTGCGGACCGGTCGCCGAAATGGTCGAGAAGGACTGGTCGCGCAGAACGCCGGTCGCCTCGCGACATTCGCGCAGCTTTGCCGCCGCCGACAATTCGGTCTGGCCGCCCGCTGGGGCGGCCTGTTCGATCCATTTCAGGAAGCGCACCATCGCGCCTGCATCGCGCAACTGCGCGGCTTCATGGCCCGCGATTTCGGCAGGGTTCTTGATCGCCTTGGCCAG
>NZ_DATJLI010000063.1:0-46518 GCF_035490575.1 Sphingomonas sp.
CTACTGACACGCGGGCCGTGCCGGTCCCGCCCGTCAGCGATGCCGAACCGTCGAGCCGTGCAAGGCTCAGCGCACCGCGCGACAGGCCGCGGGCCTGTGCCTTCACCGACGAGGTGGTGCCATCGGGGTCAAGCAGCGTCGAGAATTGCAGCCGCCCACGGCGAATACGCGTGCCCGCGACCAGGGCGGCGCGTGCGGTCAAATCGCCCTCGATCCGCTGAACCTGTTCCACCGGCGCAAAACGGATCGCGCCGCTCAAGCCCCCGCCCGCCACGTCGATTTGCCCGGCAAAGCCGCCGGTCACGATATCCAGCGCGCCCTGCCCGCGCGTGCCCGCCACGTCGAGCCGGTCGACCACGATCCGGGCAGTGCCGCCGCGCGGCAACAGGATGATGCCCGCGCCCGTGAACGGCCCGATCCGCGACACCCCCGCCGCTGTATAGCGATACCCCTCGGCCACCGGATCGAGTGCTGCCTGCACGTCGGACAGGCCCAGCGTATCATTGGGGCCCGCCAGCCGCAGGCGCAGCGCCGGTCGGTCGATCCGCCCGTCGAGGTTCAGGACGACCGGCCCGTATTGCCGGGACACGCCCTGTCCGGCGAATACGAAGGTGCCGTCGACCCGGCGATAGCCGTTGCCCGTCAGGGTCAGCCCCGGCGAGACCAGCCGCAGGCCACGGAAATGCAGGATGCGGTCGGGGCCACGCTCAAGCCGGGTGACGATGCGCGGAAGGCCCTGGGTCAGCGAGCGGAAGAACGCATTCTCCAGCGTCAGCATCCGCGCGCTGCCATTGCCGACGATCCGGGTGCCACGCCCGGTCGGGCCGGGCACCACCGACAGCCGGGTATCGACCTCGACCAGGCCCAGCCCCGGAATCCGGTAACGGCGAAGCCCGCCCGCCAGCCCGACCTCATACCGCCCGGTTCTGAGGTCGACCAACAGCATGACGCGGCCATTCAGTTGATCGGATCGCACCTGCAGCGCGTCGGCGGTGATGTTGGCGCTCGTCACCTTGAGCGGACCGGACACCGACAGGTTGCGAAGGATACCGCCCGCGACGTCGCCCACCCCGGTCACGCGCGCAGCGGTCAGCGACAGCGGCACGGTAACGGGCGCAGCGGACAGGCGACCACGCCCCATCGCCCGCACCCGCTCGAACCCGGTCTGGTCGAACGCCACCCGGTCGGCGCTGAGCCGATAGTCGAAGCTCGCGCGGTCAAATGCTCCGTCCAGCGTCACGCGCGCGGTGATGTTGCGGCCGCTCATATTCGGGACCAATGCCGCCGGACGCAGCAGTCGGATATCGGTCACGAAATTGCGCCAGGCGCTGGTGGCGAGATCGATGCCGCCCTCGCTGTCTATGGCCAGTGCCGCGGTGCGCGCGCTCACCCGCCCCGACAACCGCCGGTTGGCCAACGTCGCATCGGCGCTCAGACGGATGGTCGGCAGCGACAGCCGCTGAAGCCGCCCGCGCAACAATTGCGCTGGGGTCAGCCGCCCTTCAAGCCGATAGCGGCCCGCATCGACGCCCAACCGCAGCGCGACCAGTTCCGCAGCACCCGCCGTCGCCGCCGCGCGCCCGCGCCACCGCGACCAGCGCCCGTCACCCGCAACATCGAAGCGCACCGGGGCCTGCGCGCCGATCGCGCGCGCCAGCAACCCTCCGGCCCGCCCGCGCCCCCGCGCCGCAAGATCGAAACGGTCGCGATCGGGCGCCGCGTCCAGCGTCAGCCGGACGAAATCGCTTCCTTCGACCAACGCCGCCGCGCGGACCATCGCACGCCGGTCATGCACATCGCCCGATGCGATCAGCCGCGCGGTGCGTTCCTGCCCAGCGATGGCGGGTGCGAGTTCGAGACGATCGACCGCCAGTCGCCCGACCTGAATGTCAAACCCCGGCAGGATCGGGCCGGTACGTCCGGTCGGCGCCGGCTGCGGCAGTTTGAACAGCCGTGCGCGGGTCACCACAAGACTGCGAATGTCGAGCCGGTTGCGCGCCCATTCAAGCGGGCGCCAGTCCAGTTCGGCGCGCGGCGCAACGAACACCGGCCCGCGCGGGTCGCTGATGCGAATGTCGATCAGCGTCGCCCGCCCATAGATCGACCCCTCGATCCGGCCGATCCGGTATCGCATCCCATTGCTCGGCGCCAAAGCGGCGATACGGTCGGCGATGAAGCGGTGTCCCGGCTGCGTATCGGCAACGAACAACAGCGCCGCAACCATCGCCGCCAGCGCCACGGCGATGATCGCGATCACACGCGGCCAGCGTGCGCGCCGCGCGGCGACCGGACCTTCGGTTTCGCTCAAAACGCCTGCCCCAGGCTGACATAGACCGCGATGCGCGAATCCCCCGGCTGGGGGTTGAGCGGCGTGCCGACATCGATGCGGATCGGCCCGAAATTAGAATAATAGCGCACGCCCACCCCTGCGCCGTAACGGAAGCCGGAAAATCGGGGCAGTGGCGAGGTATAGATGTTGCCTGCGTCGATGAACGGCACGACACCGAAATTGCCGAACGCCTTGACCCGTGCTTCCAGCGAAAACTCGGTCAGGCTGCGCCCCCCGATCGGATCGTTGTTCAGGTCGCGTGGGCCGATCGACTGAAAGCCGTAGCCGCGCACCGATGCGCCCCCGCCGGCATAAAAACGCCGCGACGGGGCGATCGCATCACGTGGCGCACCCACGATCGTGCCAAGCCGCGTCCGCGCCGCCAGCACCACCCGCTCACCAACCGGGCGATAGATACTGGCGTCGATCTGCGTCCGGGCATAGCCGAACGCCGCGCCCGACAGCGAAACTTCCGGCGACAACCGCCCGCCCAGACGAAAGCCGGTCGTCGGGTTGAGCAGGTCGTCGGTCCCGTCATAGATCAGGCTGGTGGGCAGCGCGCCGATGAAATAGGTCCGTTCGCGCGGCGCCCCGGTGGACAGGATCACATCCTCTTCGCGCGACGCCGCCAGTTCGGCCCCGACCGACCAGACCCATGATTTCTGGAAGAAGATATTGGTCTGCCGCTCCAGCGTGCCGGACAACAGAAAGGTATCCGCCTGATACGCATCGCGTTCCAGATGCGCGGCGGTCGCCTGCAATGTCAGCACGCGGTCGCGCTGATGGAAATTGTTGCGGCGAAACGTCACCCCCGCAAGCTGTTCACGCGTGCCCGCAACGCCGCGCAGCGTCACCGCGCCTTCGGGCGGGAACAGGTTGCGGTGCGTCCAGTTCGCCTCGACCCGTGCGCCTTCGCCAGTGCCATAACCGATTTCGCCGGCAATGGTGCGCGGCGGCGCGGGGAACATCCGCACGTCGAGATCGACGGTCCCCGGCGCCTGCCCTTCGACCGGCTCGATCCGCACGGCGGAGACCAGACCGGTCTGCACGATCGCGCGGCGCAGGTCGTCGACCGACCCCTGGTCGAAACGCTCGCCGGGCTCGAAGCGGGCAATGTCCTGCACATGCTCGCCATCGAACACGCGGTTGTCGCGGGTCGTGATCCGCCCGAATCGCAGCGCCTCGCCCGGCGTCACCGCGACCGCCAGCGTCGCGGTGCGGGTCGCATGGTCGACGACAATGCGCGATTCACCGACCTTGGCAAAGGGAAAGCCCTCCCGCCCGATCCGTTCGCGAAGATTTGCCTCTGCCGCCGCGATCGTATCGGCATTGACCGGGTCTTTCGGCTCGACGGCAAAGGCCCGGCGCAGTTCGTCGGCCCGGTCGCCCGCGCCCTCGACCCCCTCCAGCGTGACGCCGGCGAAGCGATAGACCTCACCCGGCTGTGCGGTAAGCACGACGACGACCTCGCCCGCATTGGCGTCGACACGAGTCAGCACTTCCGCATCATAATAGCCTTCGGCGCGCAGCAATTCGTCCAGCAGCCGCGCATCCTCCTGCGCGCGCCGGTCGAGTTGCGCGGCGTTCGACACCTCGTCCTTATGCAGGCGCAGCGTCGATGCCTCGTTGAACCGCTGTCGCATCAGGTCGGTCCAGATATCGTCCATCCCCTCCACCCGGAAGGCATAGCGGGTTTCGGCCGCGACCTGCTGCGCCGCATCGGCGGCCGCGGCCGGGTCGGCAGGCGCCGCCGACAAATTCGGCCATTCGATCCCCAGTTCGGGCATCGGCGCAAGCGGCGCTGCGGGATCGAGCGGCACATCGTCGGCAGACGGCGGAGCCGAAGGCGCGACCTGTCCCCACACGGGCGCTGGCGCAAACGCGAACAGGCCGGCGGCGGCGACGGACCAGCGACCCCGGCGGAAGGACGACCACATGTCGCCAGCCCTATTGCCTCGCCGCGCTTGCGGCAATGGGGCGAGCAGCGCGCCGCCCGCCCCGGCGCTCAGCCCGTCGCGGCCAGCCGCGCCACGCGCTCGCGATGTTCGTCGGCGCCGAACGGAAAGCGCAGGAACAGCCAGGCGGCTGCAAGCGAGAGGATGAGGTAAGTGCCCCCGAACAGGATTGTCAGCCAGTCGATCGTCGCGGCATCGACCTCACCGGGCTTGGCGCCCTCGGGGAAACCAGCCGCCGCAAGGATCAGACCGGAGACGAAAATACCGATCCCACTGGTGCATTTCTGCACGAAGAAGGCCCCGGCGAAGAACACCCCCTCGCTGCGGCGGCCGGTTCGCACCTCGCTATGTTCGACCACATCCGCCATCATCGAGGCACCCAGGATGGCGGTGCCGACGCTGACCGCACTGTTCAGCGTATAAATGGCGAACAGGATCGGGATCATCGCCGGGTCGTCGGGCGTCGGAAACAGGTCCGCCAGCCGCAGCGCAAAGGGCGTTGCCTGCAACACCCCTGCCAGCGCGATCATCGACGCCGCCGCGCGCGGCTTGCCGATGCGGCGCGCCAGCGCGGGCGCCCCGACAAAGGCGAGCACCACGCCCGCGAACAGCACCGCCGCCAACCAGGCAAAGGTCGCCGTCTCGAACCGCCACACAAAGCTGTAGAGATAATTGGACAGGGCAAAGCTGATGCCCTGATTGGCGAATGCGAACAGCGCCGCCGACATCAGGATCAGGAACGGGCGGTTCCGCAGCGCGCCGACCAGTTCGCGAAACGCCGTGCCCAGCCCACCGGGTGCGATCTGCGGCTGCGGCAGCCGCGCGATCTCCCGGTGCGTGCCGAGTGCCGACACCAGGATGGCGACGACCATCACCGCCGCGCCCGCCAGCGCATAGCCCTGATAACCGCTGCGGTTGAGCAGGCCGTTGGTCTGCCCCGCCTCGGGCACCAGAAACAGCTGATACGCCGCCAGCAGCATCAGCAACCCGCCGGTCCACCCGAACAGGTAACGATAGGCGGTGATCCGCGTGCGCTCGTCATAATCGGCGGTCAGTTCGGGGGTCAGCGCCTGGCTCGGCACCTCATAGGCCGAAACGGCGGTGCGAACGACGACCGCCGCGCCGAACAGCCAGGCCAGCGTCCAGCCCGACGACAAAGCGGGCGGGTTCCACAGCGCGATCCATCCGATCGCGATCGGCAGCGCGGCGGCATACATCCACGGATGGCGACGCCCCCAGCGCCCGCGCGTGCGGTCGGACGCCACGCCGATCACGGGGTCGATGACCGCATCGACCAGCAACGCGCACATCACGATGAAACCAACCTGCGCCGATGGCAGACCGACCACCTGATTGTAGAACAATAGCAGGAAGGTGCCGAAGCCGTTGTCCTTCACGCCGTAAGCGACCGCGCCAAAGCCATAAGCGAGCGTCGTGCCGGCCGCGACTCGGCGGACGGGTGGCAGCGCCGGCTTATCGGCGCTTCGCGGCTCCGGTATCGACGAACTCATGCGAAACCCTTCACTTCGGGGCGTGTGGAATACCCGCTTTGGAATATCGGGTATGGATTTCGGCTTGCCATGCAGTCCCCGTTTCGCCTAGCCAACACATACAACACCGGCAGATGCGCGTGGTTTCACCGCATCGCAAGCCGCGAGACGAGAGGATCCAGCATGGCGCTCGACGCCGACACCTTCGACGCGCTGATCGATGGCGTGCGCCGGTTCGTCACGGACCGGTTGCGCCCGCTGGAGGCTCAGGTCGAGGCCGACGACGCCGTTCCCGCCCCCATCGTTGCCGAGATGCGTGAGATGGGCCTGTTCGGCCTGTCGATCGCACCCGAATATGGCGGCCTGGGCCTCAATATGGTCGAGGAATGCCGCGTCGCGATGGAGACCGGGCACACGACCCCCGCCTTCCGCTCGGCCTTCGGCACCAATGTCGGGATCGGCAGCCAGGGCCTGGTCATGGCCGGCACACCCGAACAAAAGGCCGAATGGCTGCCCCGCATCGCCAGCGGAGAAATCATCACCAGCTTTGCCCTGACCGAACCCGATGTCGGTTCCGATTCGGGCAGCGTAAAGACGCGCGCGGTGCGCGACGGCGACACCTATCGCCTGACGGGGACCAAGCGTTACATCACCAATGCGGACAAGGCCGACCTGTTCACCGTCATGGCACGCACCGGCGACGAACCCGGCGGGCGCGGTGTCAGCGCGTTCCTTGTCCCGCGCGATCTGCCCGGCATATCGGTGGGTGAGCCGGAGAAGAAGATGGGCCAGCGGGGTGCCCGCGTATGCGACGTGCATTTCGACGACGTGTCCGTTCCCGCCACCAATCGGCTGGGTGCCGAGGGCGAGGGATTTCGCATCGCCATGCGCGTGCTCGACCGCGGGCGGCTGCACATCGCCGCCGTGTGCGTAGGCGTGGCGGAGCGGCTGATCGCCGACACCGTCGCCTATGCCGCCGAACGCCGCCAGTTCGGCAAGCCGATCGCGGAGCATCAGCTGGTCCAGGCGATGATCGCCGATTCCAAGACGGAGGCGCTGGCCGCGCGCGCGCTGGTCCTTGAAACCGCTGCCACCAAGGATGCGGGCAGCGACGTGGTGCTGGAAAGCGCGGCGGCCAAGCTGTTCGCCAGCGAAATGGTCGGCCGCGTCGCCGACCGCGCGGTGCAGGTGCATGGCGGCGCGGGCTATATCGCCGATTACGGCATCGAGCGCCTGTATCGCGACGTGCGGCTGTTTCGCATCTATGAAGGCACCAGCCAGATCCAGCAGCTCATCATCGCGCGTGAGACGATGAAACGCGGCGGGTAAGGCCCACGAACCGCGAAAGGAACTTGCCGATGCGATCCGTTCTCCGCGCCGCCGCGCTGCTCTTCCTGCTGCCGCCTACGGCCGGTCACGCGCAATCCCCCTCGCCGCGCGCCGCGCGCGGCGATCATGTCGCGCTGGCGGTCGCCGACCTCGACGCCAGCGCCCGGTTCTACAAGCGCGTGTTCGGGTTCGCCGAGCTGAAGGCCCCCGTGGTCAATCGCCGCTGGCTCGATCTGGGCGGCGGATTTGCGCTGCACCTCATTCCCGACCGGACAGCGCCAGTCGGTGTCGACCGTGGCAACCACCTGGCGATCACGGTCGGCGATTTCGATGCCTTTGTCGCCGATCTGGTGGCGATGGGCATTGCGTTCACCGATTTCGAGGACCGCCCCTCGACGGTGCAGCGCCTCCGCACCGATGGGGTGCGACAGGTCTATATCCGCGATCCCGACGGCCACCGGATCGAGGTCAACGACGCCGCGCCGCCACGGCGCTGAAGCCCAAGGAGCATCGCATGGATACCAACAGCCTGTTCCGCCTCGACGGTCGCGTTGCGCTTGTCACTGGCGGGTCGCGCGGCATCGGGCGCATGATCGCCAGGGGCTTTGCCGGCATGGGCGCGCGCGTCTATGTCAGCTCGCGCAAGGCCGATGCGTGCGAGGCGACGGCAGCGGCGATCGGCGAAAACGCCATCCCACTGCCCGCCGATGTGTCGACCGTCGAGGGGTGCCGCGCGCTGGCGGCGGCGATCGGCGAGCGCGAGGGGGCGCTGGACATTCTGGTCAACAATGCGGGCGCCGCATGGGGCGAGCCGTTCGACACTTTTCCCGAAGCGGGCTGGGACAAGGTGATGGACCTGAACGTCAAATCCCCCTTCTTCCTCACCCAGTCGCTGCACCCGCTCCTCAAGGCCAGCGGCCGCGCCGACCGCCCGGCCAAGGTCATCAACATCACCTCGATCGACGGCCAGCGGCTGAACGCTTGGGAAACCTATAGCTATCATGCGTCGAAATCGGCGCTGATCTATCTGACCAAGCGCATGGCGGCGCGGCTGATCCGGGACAACATCAATGTCACCTCGATCGCCCCCGGGGCCTTTGCCAGCGACATGAACAAGGCCGCGCGCGATCACGGCGACGATGTGGCCAGGGCGATTCCGGCGGGCCGCATCGGCGTGGATGAAGACATGGCCGCCGCCGCCATCTACCTTGCCTCACGCGGCGGCGATTATGTGGTCGGCGACACGATCACCGTCGATGGCGGGCTGGTGAACGCGTCAGTGGGGCGCAGCATTGATGCTTGAGATGGGGCGCGCTTCGCGGCCTTTCTGCTCAGCAGCAGGAAAATCGGCCAAAGCATGAACGCGCCCGCCGCAATGCCACTGGCAACCGCCAGCGGCGCGGCGAAAAGCGGCGTCAGCACCGCCAGCGCCGCCCGCCACAGGCCTTGCGTCCGAAGCGTCGGCCAGGACCAGGCCACAACCAGCCCAAGCAATACGCAGTCATAATCGCTGACATAAACCGACCCGAGCAGCACGCCCAGCAACAGCATCGCGAACGAATTGGGCGACGCTCCTTCGGCACGCCACGGCACCAGCACGAGCCAGGCGACGATCATGCTGACCACCGCCTGCGCGGCATAGGCGATCGACACCGGCAGACCCAGATGGCGGACCAGCACGAACGCCGAGATCATTCGATGCCAGGTGCCCGACCCATGCTCCAGAATGACCTGCTTCAACAGGGTGCCCTGCACGGCATAGGATAGCCAGAGGTCCAACCCGAAAATCAGCATGGAGACGGCAATCAGCGCCATCGCGGTCAGGCACAGTGCAGCCAGCGCGCGATATTGCCGCCCCGCCAGTAGCGCGAGCGGGACCAGCCACGCCAGTTGCGGCTTGACCACCAGCAATGCGAGGATCGCCCCCGCGATCAACGGGCGGCGCTGAAGCAGGATCAGGCCCCAGCCCAGAGTGGCGGCAATCCAGCATCCGTTCTGGCCACCAATCGCGTTGATGAACAGCGCTGGCAGGCTGAGCGACAGCAGCAGCCAGCCCGACGGCACGATCCGGCGCATCGCCGACGCAAAGGCCAGCCACCCGCCCACCTGCCAGAAAAGCCAGCTGGCCTCATAAGGCAAAAGGCCGATCGGAGCGGTCAACAGCAACATGACCGGAGGGTAGCTGTAATGATACAAGTCGATAGGCGCACCAACGACCCCTTGCTGAAATTCGTGAAATCGCACGAGGTCGTAGATCAGCCGCGCGTCGCCGGAGATGGCAAGCCGGGCGGCCGACCAGAAGTTGAGGAAGTCCTCACCAAAGGGGCGGTCGTTTCCGTCGGTCAGTCCGACCTGCCTTTGCATCGTTAGATGCATCAGCAGCAGGATCGCCGCGATCGCGATCCACATCACCGCGATACGCCGGATGCGTGGAATGTCGAACCACTGGTCAAGGCGGGGGGCGGCGGATCGCGACATTCGCCGGCGTTTAAACGCCGCTGGTATAGAAATGCTTTCGCTAATCGGCTGAAGCATCGCCACCGACCATCACGCCATGTGCCTCCATCAATGCGTTGCAACGATCCACAATCTGGCTACCTTCGAGGCGGAGGTAGGTCATGGCCCCGTTTCTGATCGCCGCGCTTGCAATCGCCGTGCTCACCGGCATGTCGATGCGCGCCAATCGCTGGTTCCGCGACGAGCGGCGATTGCCGATGCAATGGTGGCTCGACAGTTCAGTGACCTGGACCGCCCCGCGCCGATGGGCGCTGGCGTTCATGCCGATACTGGCGACCGTGACGCTGGTGCCGCTGACGATCATCAGCGCCACCACCGCGCCGCGTCCCGGTCAGGAAGAATTAGCGATCCCCGCCTTCGTGCTGATGGCCGCGACGCTGATCGCGATCCACGCCCTTCACCTGTGGCTGATGCGGCGGACGGTCGACCGGCGCGGCTGATCGCGGTTCAGGCCGCCAACAGCCGTTCGGCCTGCGCGCGCGCCTCGGGCGTGACTTCGGCGCCCGACAGCATCCGCGCGATTTCCTCGCGGCGCTGATCGGCATCCAGCGGCGTTACGCCGGTGCGCGTCACCGTCCCGTCGCTCGATTTCGCGATGCGGTAGTGGCGGGCGCCGCGTGCGGCGACCTGTGGGCTGTGCGTCACCACCAGCACCTGGTTTCGCGTCGCGAGTCGCGCCAGTCGTTCGCCGATCGCACTGGCCACCGCGCCGCCGACACCCCGGTCGATTTCGTCAAACACCAGTGTCCGCGCGCCACCCTCTTCGGCCAGCGCCACTTTCATCGCCAGGATGAAGCGCGACAATTCGCCGCCGCTGGCGATCTTCATCAGCGGAGCAAAGGGCGCGCCGGGGTTGGTCGAAACCTCGAACTCCACCCGGTCGCTACCATCAGCGCCCCATTGTTCGCGCGGCAATGGAGCGACCGTGGTGCGAAAGCGGGCAGCGTCGAGCTTGAGCGGTGCAAGTTCACCGGCGACCCCGGCATCAAGCCGTCCGGCCGCGTCGGAACGCGTGGCGCTCAAAGCCTGTGCGGCGGCGACATAGCGCGCCTCTGCCGCATCGGCGGCGCGCATCAGGTCGGCCAGCCCGGCCTCTCCACCCTCGACCAGCGCGAGCCGCCGCGCCAGTTCTTCGGCGAGTGTCGTCAGGTCGTCCGGCTGCACCCGGTGCTTGCGCGCCAGCCCGCGCAGTTCAAACAGCCGCGCCTCATCGGCTTCCAGCACGGCGGGGTCGAATGCCAGCGCATCGGCGGCGGAATCGACCTGATCCTGCGCGCTCGCCCCCTCGACAATCGCGCGGTCGATGGCCGCCAGCGCCTCGACCAGCGCGGGATGCGCCTCACCAGCGCGTTCAAGGATGCGCGCCGCCTGGCGCAGCCGCGACAATGCGCCGTCCGAGCCGTCGAGCAGGTCCGCCACCGCCGTCAGATCGCTGGCCACCCGCTCGCCGCGCTGCATCGTCGCGCGGCGAGCGGCCAGCCGTTCCTCCTCACCCGCCTCAGGGGCCAGCGCCGTCAGTTCGGCGACAGCATGGGCCAGCCATTCGCGATCCCGTTCGGCCACTTCCTGTGCGGCGCGCGCATCCTCCAGCCGGGCGCCGGCATCGCGCCATTCGCGCCATGCCGCGGCAACCGCGCCGGTATCGGCCCGCGCAAAGGCGTCGAGCAAAGCCCGGTGCCCGCGCGGGTTGAGCAGCCCACGATCATCATGCTGTCCGTGAATCTCCACCAGCATCGCGCCCAGCTCGCGCAGCAGCCCGGCGGACGCGGGCTGGTCGTTGACGAAGGCGCGGCTGCCGCCATCGGCCTTGACCAGGCGGCGGATCATCAGCGGCTCGCCCGGTTCGATCGTCAGTCCATTGTCGGCAAGCAGCGCCGCGATCGGCCCATCGGTCACGAACACATCGAAGCTGGCGGTGACGACTGCCTGTGCCGCGCCGTGGCGCACCAGTCCGCTGTCGCCGCGCGCGCCCAGGGCCAGCCCCAGCGCATCGAGCAGGATCGACTTGCCCGCCCCGGTTTCGCCGGTCAGCACGCCCAGCCCGGCCCGAAAGTCGAGGTCGAGCGCCTCGATCAGCACCACATCGCGGATCGACAGCGCGGTCAGCATGGCGGCGTCGGCGCTGGTCAGGTGCCGACCGGGTCGATTTCGGTCGCAAGGTCCTGCGGCGCCTGGGGCGGCAGGACCGGGTTGTCGCCCATCAGCTTGTAGGCGCGCTGATACCAGTCGGTGCCCGGATAATTGGCGCCCAGCACCGCCGCCGATTTGCGCGCTTCTTCGCGCAGGCCAAGGTTCAGATACGCCTCGACCAGCCGCATCAGCGCTTCGGGTGCATGGCTGGTGGTCTGGAACTGATCGACGACGGCGCGATAACGCATCGTTGCCGCCAGCCACTGGCCACGACGGCCATAGAAACGGCCGACCTCCATTTCCTTGCCGGCCAGATGGTCGCGCACCAGATCGACCTTGAGCCGCGCATCGGCGGCATAGCGCGTGTTCGGATAGCGGCGCGACAGTTCACCAAGTGCGTCAAGTGCCTGCTGCGTGATCTTCTGGTCGCGCGTCACGTCGGTGATCTGCTCGTAATAACCCAGCGCGATCAGGTAATAGGCATAGGGCGCGTCGCGGTTGCCGGGGTGCACCGCCAGAAAACGCTGCGCCGACTGGATCGATTCGGTGTAATCAGTATTCAGATAATAGCTGAACGCGCTCATCAACTGCGCCCGACGCGCCCAGACCGAATAGGGGTGCTGGCGCTCCACTTCATCGAACAGCGCGGCAGCCTGCTTATACTGGCGCCGGTCCAGCCGCTGCTTGGCCGCCATATAGAGCGTGCTGACATCGCGCGCGACATAGGGGATGTCCGCACCCTGGTTCGAGCCGGCACAGGCACTGAGACCAAAAGCGGAAAGGACGACCGCGCCGAGCGCGAGGGGACGGGTGGGCAAGCTACGCATGGCGCCTCCTTACCCGAGGGGGGTTCCGGCGAACAAATTAATTTTTGCGGCGACGTGGGGGTTGCCCCACGAAACGAACGCGGCGCTAGTTGCGTTGCAGCGAACGTCGATTCGCGCTTGTCGGAGATCATGCCTTGCCCGCGACCAAACTTGCCACGCACCGCGTCGAAAAGCCCTGGGGCCGGATGAGGCTGTATCCCGGCTTCGCAGACCCCGCGCCGGATGGCGAGCCGGTGGGCGAGGTCTGGTTCCAGCAGCCCGGCGATACGACCCCCGACCTGCTCATCAAATATCTGTTCACCAGCGAAAAACTGTCGGTTCAGGTGCATCCGAACGACGAACAGGCACAGGCCCGCGGCCTGCCGCGCGGCAAGGACGAATGCTGGCTGATCCTGGATGCCGAACCCGATTCGACGATCGCGGTCGGCACGGTGCGCCCGATGTCGGCGGACGAGCTGCGCGCCGCCGCGCTCGACGGGTCGATCGAGGATCTGCTGTACTGGAAGCCGGTGAAGGCAGGCGATTTCCTCTATTCGGCATCGAACACGGTTCACGCGATCGGCGCGGGCATCACCCTGATCGAAGTGCAGCAGAACAGCGAAACCACCTATCGCCTGTATGATTATGGCCGCCCGCGCGAGTTGCATCTGGACGACGGCGTGACGGTCAGCGACCCGGTCCCCTATGCCCCCTATCCCTCCCCCGGCGAAGTCGCGCCCGGCCGCACGATCCTGGTCGAAGGGCCAAAGTTCGTGCTGGAACGCTGGACCGGCGGCGCGCGCGACGTGAACCTGCCCGATGGCGAGACGGGATGGCTGGTGCCGGTTCGCGGATCGGGCCGTGTCAGCGGCGTCGAATGGCAGGCGGGCGAATGTGTTTCCGTCACCGGTGGCGAGGCGCTGGAAGCGTCGGACGATGCCGATCTGCTGTTCGCCTATCCCGGCCAAACCCGACTGCCGGGTTAACGGCAGGTAGTTTCTCGTTCACGAAACAACCCGCACCACATCGTCGTTCTGCTTGTCTGAAATGGATGAAAAGGAACGACGATGCGAACCCCGATCCTGACCGCGCTGATCGCTGCGATTGCGATCCCCGCGATGCCCGCCGTCGCGCAGCAGACGCCGCGTGAGGCAAACCGCGAATATCGCCGCGAGGTGCGCGACGCCGAACGCGATTATCGCCGAGATGTCCGTCGCGCCGATTCGCGCCGCGACGTTCGGGACGCGCGCCGTGAATATCGCGAAGAGGTCCGCGACGCCCGTCAGGACCGCCGCGCCGACCGACGCGACTGGCGCCAGTATCGCAACTATGACTATAATCGCCTGCCGCGCGGTCAGCGCCGTTATTACGCCGACCAATATTATCGCGACGGCCGTTATTACCAGCCGCGCCGCCTGAGCCGGAACGACCGTCTGTATCGTGGCAATGACGGGCGCTATTACTGCCGCCGCAATGACGGCACCACCGGCCTTATCATCGGCGCGGTCGGTGGCGGGGTGCTGGGCAATTTGCTGACGGCCGGCAATTCGGGCCTGATCGGCACGCTGCTGGGTGGCGGCGCGGGCGCGCTGCTGGGCCGCCAGATCGACCGTGGCGGCGTCCAGTGCCGGTGAGCGGTTGAAACAATCAAACAACGGCCCGGCGTGCAACCGCCGGGCCGTTGTCCGTTCAGATAAGACCGCCGCCCAGCATCAGCCGGATCGCACCGAGCACGATCAGGACCAGGTTGAAATTGCGCCCGCCATTACTGTCCGACAACGCGCCGACGGCGGTGCCGACGACGGGAATTGTCAGGACGAACCAGAGCGACCACCCAAGCAGCGGAATCCAGCCCAGAATGATAAGCGGCAGCGCGAACAATCCGATCAGGATCGAAAGTAGATTAAGCATGACGGTGATATAGCCCCCTAAGACACCTGGTTCAATAGATGCTCGCCACCGGCAGCATCACCTCGTTGCGGCGCATCGGTCCCGGCACGAACGGCGCATTGTAGAACGCATGTTCGGCCGGACCCGTCGCCTTCAGACCATATTCCTCAAGCCATTCGCGCAGGCGTGCTTCGTGCTCGGCCAGCATCCGGTCGTCGGCCCGCCCCGAAAAGCGGATCGCGGCGACCCGGCGGGCGGCGACCGTTTCGATCTCGATGCCGGCGGGCGGTTCTGGGGGCGCGATGTCGACAAAGCGCGCGGGCATCACGAAACGCGTGCGCCAGGAATCCCCATCGGCATCGGACAGGACGGGCGCGGTCATCGCGATCTTTTCCCCGTCACGCGATTTGGCGAAGATGTAATCGGCCAGCACGCGAAACCCGCGTGAAAGGGCGTCCTGCCGCTGCCCCTTCGTCCGCGTCGTCGCGACCGTAAGTGCGCCATAGGCCCGCACCTCCAGCACGCCGTCCTTCAGCACCAGCGTATAAGGCGGCGTTTCGACGCGGGTCAGCCACCATGCCGCCACACCCGCCGCTGCCGCAGCGGCCACGCCGCCGCCGATCCATTTCGTGCGCGAGTCGAGCTTTACGTCCATGCACCATCCTCCAAACCGGCAAACAGGCTGTCCTACACATAACCATATGGGTTATGCGCGAATCGCTGTCGGCACGGAGGACTTAGCATGGATATCGAAGAACTGATCGATGAACTCATCGAACGCGAGGGCGGTTTCGTCGACCACCCCGCCGATCGCGGCGGGGCAACTCGCTGGGGCGTGACCGAAGCGACGGCGCGCGAGACGGGTTATCACGGCGCGATGCGCGATTATCCACGCAGCGCCGCCGCTTCGCTGTATCGCGCGCGTTACTGGCTGGCGCCGCGTTTCGACGCCGTGGCCGCGCGCGCGCCAGCACTTGCCGCCGAGTTGTTCGATACCGGCGTGAACATGGGACCGGCGGTCGCGGCGCGTTTTCTGCAACGCGCGCTGACGGCGCTCAATCGCGGCGCGCGCGACTATCCGGACCTGGCGATCGACGGGCGGGTGGGGCCACAGACGCTGACGGCGCTCGACCGGTTTCTGGCGCTGCACGAACCCGGCGGCGAGGTGGTGCTGCTGAAGGCGGTCGAGGCGATGCAGGGCGAGCGTTACCTGCAACTGGCCGAGCGCCGGCCCGCCAACGAAGCGTTTCTCTATGGCTGGCTGGCCAACCGGCTGGGCAATGGCGGGGGTCTGGAATGAGCATTCTGAACGCCGTGATCGGCCCGGTCGCGGGCCTGATCGACAAGATCATCCCGGACCCCAAGGCGCGCGACCAGGCCAAGCTGGAATTGCTGAAGCTGGAGGGGACGCAGGAACTCGACAGGCTCAGGACGCAATTATCAGCGATCGTTGCCGAGGCGCAATCGCCCGACCCGTGGACCAGCCGCGCACGCCCCGCATTCCTGTATGTCATGTATGCGCTGTTCCTGTGGGCGATCCCCATGGGCCTGATCGCGGCAGCCGATGCGGCGGCAGCGCAGGCGATCATCGCGGGGATCACCGGATATCTGAAGGCATTGCCGGAGGAACTGTATACGCTCTTCGGCACCGGCTATCTCGGCTACACTGCCGCGCGGCAATGGGGGAAGGTGAAGGGCGGGGATCGGTAAACCGCGGGCGGGCGCCCTTGGCAGGCGCCCGCCCGCCCCCATATCCGCCGCCATGAGCAAATCGACAGCGTGGCACGGCACGACCATTCTTTCCGTGCGCCGATCGGGCAAGGTTGTGATCGCGGGCGACGGCCAGGTTTCCGCCGGACAGACCGTGATGAAGCCCAATGCGCGCAAGGTCCGCCCGCTGGGTGATGGCAAGGTCATCGCCGGATTCGCAGGCGCGACCGCCGATGCCTTCACCCTGTTCGAGCGGCTGGAGGCCAAGCTGGAACGGCATCAGGGCCAATTGCTGCGCGCCGCCGTGGAACTGGCCAAGGACTGGCGCACCGACAAGTTTCTTCGCAACCTGGAAGCGATGCTGATCGTGGCCGACAAGGACGTGACGTTGGTGGTCACCGGCAATGGCGACGTGCTGGAGCCGGAAGGCGGCATCGCGGCAATCGGGTCGGGCGGCAATTTCGCCCTGGCCGCCGCACGCGCGCTGGCCGATTACGAGGCCGATCCAGAGGTGCTGGCGCGCAAGGCAATGGGCATTGCCGCCGAACTGTGCGTCTATACCAACGACCGGCTGACCGTGGAGACGCTGGACAGCGCATCCTGATTATGGCGGGGTGACGGGCGCGACGGGAGCCGCTAACCCCTTGGCGATGCTCGTCGCCCGCCGCTCCCTTATCGCCAGCGCACTCGCGCTTCCCGCCTGTGCGCCGACCGCCCGCGTTCCGGTCGCGCAGGCGCGCGATTGCCTGCCGCCGGTGCGCGCCGAAATGGGGCGGGTCATCCGCACCGTCGCGGGTCTGCGGCCCTATCGCCCCTCCGGCTTTGTCGTTCGTGCCGATGCACTGGCGGGCAAGCGGCTGGTGCATAATTATGGACATGGCGGCGGCGGCATCACGCTCAGTTGGGGGACCAGCCGGCTGGCGATCGGGCTGGGGCTGCCGGGGCATCGGGGCGGCGTCGCGGTGATCGGTGCGGGGGCGGTCGGCCTGGCGACTGCGCGGCTGGCGCAGGAGGCGGGCTTTGCCGTGACGCTTTACGCCAAGGCGTTGCCGCCAGAGACGACCTCGAACATCGCGGGTGGACAGATCGTGCCGACCAGCGTGTTCGACGAGGGCCGCGTTACCCCGGCATGGTTCGACCAGTATCGCGCGGCGATGGATTATAGCTGGCGGCGGTTCCAGATCATGGTGGGCGACGATTACGGCATCCACTGGCTGCCGACATGGCAGCCCGCGCGGCGCGCGCGGGGCGGTGACGACCCTGAAGCGTTTCTGACCGCCTATCAGCCTGGCATGACCGAACTGGCGGCGGGACGGCATCCGTTCGGCGCGCGTGGCATGATCCGCTTCAATACGATGTATGTCGAAACCGGCCGCTATCTGTCGCGGATGATCGCCGATTTCCAGCGCGCGGGCGGACGCATCGTCATTCGCGATTTCGCCAGTCCAGCCGATGTCGCCGCCCTGCCCGAAGGACTGGTGTTCAACTGCACCGGGCTTGGCGCGCATCACCTGTTTGGCGACGCCGATCTGATGCCGGTGCGCGGGCAACTGGCCGTGCTGTTGCCGCAGCCGGAGCTGCAGCATGCCTATGCCGGGCCGTGGGGTTACATGTTTCCGCGCGCCGACGGCGTGGTGCTGGGCGGCACGTTCGAGCGCGGCCAGTGGGATGCGATGCCGCAGCCGCGCGATATCGCCGGGATCGTTGCCGACCACGCGCAACTGGCATCGACCTGGCGCTGTGCGACTTGAAGCGGGGCGCGGGCGCGCCATCTAGCGTCCATCGAACCCACGTTTTCCCGGACATCATGAACGAACAACTCACGCCCAAGGCGATCGTCGCCGCGCTCGATTCACACATCATCGGACAAAGGGACGCCAAGCGCGCGGTCGCGGTCGCGCTTCGCAACCGCTGGCGGCGGCAGCAACTGTCCGCCGACTTGCGTGACGAGGTGTCGCCGAAGAACATCCTGATGATCGGCCCGACCGGCTGCGGCAAGACCGAGATCAGCCGCCGCCTGGCCAAGCTGGCCGACGCGCCGTTCGTCAAGGTCGAAGCCACCAAGTTCACCGAAGTCGGCTATGTCGGCCGCGACGTCGAACAGATCGCCCGCGATCTGGTCGAGGAAGCGATCCGGCTGGAAAAGGAACGCCGCCGCACCGCCGTCAAGGACAAGGCGGAGGCCGCCGCCATGACCCGCCTGCTCGACGCGCTGACGGGCAAGGACAGCTCGCAGGCGACGCGCGAGAGTTTCCGCCAGCGCTTGAACGAAGGGCATCTCGACAATACCGAGATCGAGATCGAGATGGAGGCCGCATCCGCCGCCCCGTTCGAGATCCCCGGCGCCGGGCCGCAGATGATAAATCTGGGCGAGATGATGAAGTCGTTCGGCGGCCCGCAGCTGAAACGCCGCAAGATGAACGTGCACGCCGCCTGGGCCAAGCTGGTCGAAGAGGAAGCCGACAAACGGCTCGATCAGGACGAGGTGCACCGCGCTGCGCTGGCCGATGCGGAGGCCAACGGCATCGTGTTCCTCGACGAGATCGACAAGATCGCCGTCAGCGACGTGCGCGGCGGATCGGTCAGCCGGGAGGGCGTTCAGCGCGACCTGCTGCCCTTGATCGAGGGCACGACGGTCGCCACCAAATACGGGCCGATGAAGACCGACCATGTGCTGTTCATCGCATCGGGGGCGTTCCACGTCGCCAAGCCCAGCGACCTGCTGCCCGAACTACAGGGTCGCCTGCCGATCCGTGTCGAGTTGAAGGGGCTGACCGAGGATGATTTCGTCGCGATCCTGTCGGACACCAAGGCCAGCCTGCCCGAACAATATCGCGCGCTGATCGGCACCGAAGGCGTCAGCATCGACTTCACCACCGACGGCATCCGCGCCATTGCCCGCATCGCGGCGGAAGTGAATGGCGAGATCGAGAATATCGGCGCTCGCCGTTTGCAGACGGTCATGGAAAAACTGCTGGAGGAAATCAGCTTCGACGCCGAGGATCGCCACGGTGCAAAGCTGACCGTCGATGCGGCTTATGTCGAAGCACAACTCGCCGATATCGCCCGCAACACCGACCTCAGCCGTTACGTGCTGTAGTCGGCCTCAGTCCGTCTGCCGCCGATAGGGCGTGAACTGGCCATAGCGGCAGACGGGACCGGCAATCGGTGAAGGGCCGCGTTGGGCGGGCTGGAAAAGGTCGTTTCGGCACAACCGGCCGCTGAACACGCGCGAAATGACGTAATCATTGGCGTCGATGAACGGGCACCCTTCCGCCTGCGTCACAAACAGCGTGCCGCCATCGCGAAAGATCAAAGTGTCGGGGGCGACAATCTGTGGCCCGCCGGTCCGTTGCACGCTGATGCAGTCGGTCGGCTCGCCCGCTATCCGCCCTTCGATGGCGGCGGCGAGTTCGCGCACCTTGCGCGCTTCCACATCGGCGGTGCGCTGCGCGTCGGCGGCGCAGCCCGTCATTGCCAGTGCGCTTGCGGCGATCAGAAGCAGGCGCATCGGCTCAACCCTCCGTCGTCTTGCGATAGGGCACGAATGCGCCCAGCGCGCACGACCCCGTCTGGAACCGCGACGTGCGGTCGATGGTGCGGGCAATGTCGCCGCGGCACAGACGGCCGATCGGCGTTTGGGTCACGAGGATGTCGTCGCGTTCCAGATTGCAGCCGCCGGTCGTATCGGTGCGATAGACCAGACGACCACTGACTTCATACAGGATGGTGTCGCCATAATAGCGCGTGCGCCGGGTCGTGTTGACGGGCAGGCACGCCTGCGCGTCCCCCGCAGTGAACCCGTCGAGCTGCTGGGCGAGTTCGGCGGCGTGGCCGGCATCGCGTTCGGCCTGAGCAGCCTGTTGCTCGGGTGTCGCGGCGCAGCCGGCCAGCAATCCGGCGGCGATCAGCATCGGCGGTGCGAGTCGCATGGATGTCCTCCGTTTCGGCACAGAAGAACCAATAACGCATGAACCGGCAATGAGCGCCATCACCCCATGAAACTATCCTTGGCCGCGCGGCGCTCGGCAAGCGCGGCGGCGCTGTCGACGCGGACAAACGGATTGGTCTCGCGCTCGGCACCGATGGTGGTGGGCACCGTGGCCTCGCCACCCGCACGCAGCCGCTCGACCTCGGCCAGCCGGGCGGCGACCGCCGCATTGTCCGGCTCGACATGGGCAGCGAAGCGGGCGTTGGACAGCGTATATTCGTGCGCGCAGTAGATGACCGTCTCCGGCGGCAGCGCGGCCAGGCGTTGCAGCGCGGCGTGCATCTGATCCGCCGTCCCCTCGAACAGCCGCCCGCATCCCATGGCGAACATCGTGTCGCCTACGAACGCCATCGCATCTTCGGCGAAATGATAGCTGATATGTCCCGCCGTATGCGCGGGCGTTTCCCATATCATCGCGCGGTGGGCGCCGATGGAAACGGCGTCCCCCTCCCCCACCAGCCGGTCGGCGGTGGGGATTTTCGCGGCTTCGGCGGCGGGGGCGGTGACGATCGCGCCATGCGCGTCCTTCACCCCCTGATTTCCGGCGGTATGATCGGGATGCCAGTGGGTGTTCCACACCTGTCCGATCCGCCAGCCGCGCGCATCGGCGGCGGCCAGCACGGGCGCCGCTTCGGCCGGGTCGACCACCACCGTCTCGCCCGTGTCGACGTCATGGATCAGCCAGACATAATTGTCGGACAGCGCGGGGACGCAAACGACCTGAAGCGGCGCGCTCATCTTACCAGCTACCCGTATTGGGCATCGAGGCCCAGGGTTCGGCCGGGGCGAGCGCATCGCCCGCCTGAAGCAGTTCGATCGAGATGCCGTCGGGTGTCTTGACGAACGCCATGTTGCCGTCGCGCGGCGGGCGGTTGATCGTGACGCCGCCGTCCATCAGCCGCTGGCAGGTCTCGTAGATATTGTCGACGCGGTAGGCCAGATGCCCGAAATTGCGGCCGCCGGTATAAACCTCCGGCGCGCTGCCATCTTGCGCCGGCCAGTTATAGGTCAGTTCGACCTCCGCCTTGGCGCGTTCGCCGGGACCATTCATGTCCTCCGGCGTCGCGAGGAAAATCAGGGTGAAGCGGCCCGCTTCGTTTTCCATACGCCGCACTTCGCTCAGGCCGAGCAGCTCGAAAAAAGCGACGGTGGCATCCGGGTCGGTGACGCGGATCATGGTGTGGAGATAGTTCAACGAAGCGCTCCCTTGGTTCTGGATCGTTCGCCGCGATATGGGAACGCGCTTGCCGGGCGCAAACCGGATCAGGCTGGAATCGCCGCCGCCGCATCCTCGACCGCGCGCACGATGAGCGCGATGTCGGCGTCGCGCGACAGGCGGTGGTCGCCGTCCTTGACCAGCCAGCACTGAACGTCGGCACCCTCGATCAGTTGCGCCAGCCGCGCGGCGCGTTCCCATGGCACGTCGCTGTCGCGCATCCCCTGCACGATCCGCACGGGCAGCTTTAACGGGATCGTCCCGTGCATCAGCCGGTTCGCCTCTCCCGACGACCAGAAGGCGCGCGTCGTGACGGTTGGCTGATCCGAATAGGGCGACGGCTTTTCCAGCCGCCCGTCGGTCAGCAGCGCCATCTTGTCGGCCTGCGAAAAGCCCCAGTCGGTGAAATCGGGCGCGGGCGCGATCCCGACCAGCGCGGCGATCCGGTCGGGCCGTTCGCGCGCGACCAGCAGCGCGATCCAGCCGCCCAGCGACGACCCGACCAGCACCACCGGACCCTTCGCCACCTGATCCACCACCAGCAGCGCATCGTCGCGCCAGTCGGCCAGCGTGAAATCCTCGAACGCGCCCTCGCTCTCGCCGCAGCCGCGATAGTCGAAGCGGACGAAGGCGCGGCCGTTTTCCCTGGCCCATGCCTCCAGCGCCAGCGCCTTGGTGCCGCTCATGTCGCTGGCATAGCCGGGCAGGAACACGATGGTCGGTCCCGCCCCCTCGGTCACGCGAAAGGCGATGCGGGCGTCCTGGTTCATGACGGTTCCTTCATCCTGATCTGGGTGAGCATGTCGGCGGCAAGCTGGCTGAGCGTATCGTCGCGCGCCCCCATCACGACGATGCGGTCGCCCGGTGATGCAGTCGCGACCAGATGCGCGGCGGCGGCGGCGCGGTCGGGAATGTGGCGCGCGGGCGCCCCTTGCGCGGTCAGATCGGCGACGATTTCGGCGCTGGTGACTTCGCGGCTGGTGGTGCCGCCGTGATAGACGGGATCGGGCAGCACCAGTTCGTCCCCCGGCCGCAACCGGGCGGCCAGGCTTTCGACCAGTTCGCGGCGCATCACCTTTAGCGGGCCATAGCCGTGCGGCTGGAACAGCAGTTTCAGCGAACCGGTAAAGGCGGTGAGCGTGTCCAGCGTCGCGGCGATCTTGTCGGGGTTGTGTCCGAAATCGTCGATCACCGCGATGCCGCCCGCCATGCCCACCAGTTCGAACCGACGCTTCAGCCCCGCAAAGCCCTCGATCACGCGCGCTGCGTCGGCCAGCGGCACGCCCGCCGCCCGCGCCGCGCCGATGGCGGCCAGCGCGTTGGCGACATTGTGGCGACCCGGCACCGACAACCGCACGGGCAATGATTGCCCTTCCCCCACCAGTGTGAAGGCGATGGCAAAGGGTTCGGGAATCAGGTCGCGTGCGGACAGGTCCGCATCGCCCTCAACCGCAAAGGTCATGCGGCGGTCATTGCCGATACGGGCGGCCAGCGCCGCCGCCTCCGCATCGCCGATGTTCACGACCGACATCCGCGCCTTGCCCGCGAAATCGCCGAACAGCGCGCGCAACTCGTCCAGCGACTTGTGGTCGAGGCTGACATTGTTCAGCACCGCGATGTCGGGCGTATAGAGCGCGATCGAGCCGTCGCTTTCGTCCACTTCGCTGACGAACGCATCGCCGCCGCCGACCAATGCGCTGGCGAACGGGCGGTCGGGCGCGACGAAGTTCTTCATCACCGCGCCGTTCATCACCGTGGGGTCGCGACCGCAGGCGTGCAGAATCCAGCCGATCATGCCCGTCACGGTCGACTTGCCGCTGGTGCCCGCCACGCCGATCGACAGCGCGCTGTCGTTGAACAGATCGGCCAGCAACTGCGCGCGGCTCATCCGGGGGGCGGCGACGCGCGTGGCTGCCTGAATGTCGGGCACGCTGTCCTCGATCGCGGCGGATGCCACGATGGTCTGGCCGCCATCCGTGATCCCGCTGCCGTCCTGTGGAAACAAGTCGATGCCAATCGCCCGCAGCGCGTCGAACTTGGGCGCCAGCCGCCCCTGGTCCAGCGTGCGGTCGGACCCCGCGATGGTCGCCCCGCGACCGGCGAGGATCATGGCCAGCGGCATCATGCCGGACCCGCCGATCCCGACAAAGAAATAGCGTTCGCGCATAGGGTGCCGCCTATCGGCACTTGCGCGGGCAAGGGCAAGCCCGCTCGACACGCCCCGCCCCGCGCGCTTAGGGTCCGGCCGCATGAAGATCGCCGTCGTCGCCCCCGCCCGTTCGATCACGCCAGAGGCCGCCGCGCGCGGTGCCGCCTTTGCCGCGCTCAGCTTTCCCGAGGTTGAGCTGATCTTCGACCCGCAATGCTTTGCCGATGCGGGGCATTTTGCGGGACCGGATGCGCTGCGTGCAGAAACCTTTGTCGCGCGCGCCAATGATCCCGGCATCGACGCGATCTGGTTCGCACGCGGCGGTTATGGGTCGAACCGTATCCTGAGCGCCGTGATGCCGCAGTTGAACGACGCGGCGCGAGCCAAGACCTATATGGGCTATTCGGACATGGGGTTCGTGTTGGGTGCGCTCTATGCCAAGCGGATCGGCCACCCGTGCCACGGCCCGATGTCGACCGAAGCGACCGAACGCAATCGCGGCGGCCCCGCGTGGCGCGCGCTGGCGTGGCTGACCGCGAAGGACCGACGCGCGCTGGAGCCGGGTCTCGATGGACGGCCGGCGGCGGCATTCAATCTGGCGATCCTGACCGCGATGCTGGGCACGCCGTGGGTGCCAGACCTGACCGGCCACGTCCTGCTGATCGAGGAAGTGGGCGAAAGCTATTACCGGATCGACCGGATGATGTTCCAGCTCGCGCAATCGACGCAGTTGCGCGGCATTGCGGGCATCCGGCTGGGCAGCGTCACCGCCGTGCCGGAAGGCGACGGGCCGGAAGCGTTCGGCGAAACGCTGGAGCAGATCATGGCGCGGTGGTGCGGTGAAATGGGCGTGCCCTATCTGGGCCGCGCGCGGGTGGGGCATGACGGCGACAACACCGTGGTGCCGTTCGGCATCGCCTGACTTGCGCTCGGGTGGTGCAACGCGGCATATGCGCCGTTCTTCCCACGCCCATAGGTGATTTTTCGATGTCCGCCATGTTCCGCATCACGCTGCCCGACGGTTCCGTGCGTGAGGTGGCGCCCGGGACTACGCCCGGCGATGTGGCCGCCGCGATCGGGCCGGGCCTGGCCAAGGCGGCAATGGCCGCGCGCGTCGACGGCGAAGTGCGCGACCTGTCCCGCCCGTTCGAGGGCGACGCGCAACTGGCGCTGATTACCGCGCGAGACGAAGGCGATGCGCTGGAACTGGCCCGCCACGATTACGCGCACGTCATGGCCGAAGCGGTGCAAAAGCTGTTTCCGGGCACGCAGATCACCTTCGGTCCCGCGACCGAAGACGGTTTCTATTATGATTTCGCGCCCGCAGAGCGACCCTTTACCGAAGACGACCTTCCCGCAATCGAGGCGGAGATGCGCGCCATCATCGCCCGCAACGAAAACTTCGTGCGGGAGGTGTGGAGCCGCGCCGACCTGATCGCGCTGTGGACGAAGCAGGGGGAGACGTTCAAGGCCGAATGGGCCGCCGAACTGCCCGAAGGGGAGGAACTGACGGTCTATCGGCAGGGCGAATGGCTGGACATGTGCCGCGGGCCGCACATGCCCTCGACCGGACGTCTCGACCCACAGGCATTCAAGCTGACGCGCGTGTCGGGTGCCTATTGGCGCGGCGATCAGAAGAACGCGATGCTCAGCCGCATCTATGGCACCGGCTGGTTGAACAAGAAGCAACTCGACCAGCACCTGCACCGGCTGGAGGAAGCGGCCAAGCGCGACCACCGCAAGCTGGGGCAGGAAATGGACCTGTTCCATTTGCAGGCCGAGGCGCATGGCAGTGTGTTCTGGCACCCCAACGGCTTCGTGATCTGGCGCGAGCTGGAAGCCTATATGCGCCGCGCGATCGACGGTGCGGGCTATCGCGAGGTCAAGACGCCGCAGGTGATGGACGCGCGCCAGTGGGAGGCGTCCGGCCATTGGGGCAAGTATCGCGAAAACATGTTCGTCATCCCCGACGAGGTCCCGAACACCGAGGATGAAGGCCCGATCGTCAGCGACGACGCCGACTGGATGGCGCTGAAGCCGATGAACTGCCCGGCGCACGTCCTGATCTTTCGTCAGGGAATCAAGTCGTATCGCGACCTGCCGCTGCGCCTGTATGAAAATGGCTGCTGCCACCGCAACGAACCGCACGGCGCGCTGCACGGCCTGATGCGCGTGCGCCAGTTCACGCAGGACGACGCGCACATCTTCTGCCGTGAGGACCAGATCGTGGATGAAGTTCGCAGGTTCTGCGAACTGGCCGATCGCATCTATCGCGACTTTGGGTTCACTTACTCGATCAAGCTGGCGCTGCGCCCCGAAAAACGGTTCGGGACCGAGGCGATGTGGGACCTGGCCGAAACCGAGCTTCGCAACGCCGTGGTTGAAGCCGGGCTGGCGACGCCCGAATATGGTTGGGAGGAACTGCCGGGCGAAGGGGCGTTTTATGCGCCCAAGCTGGAATGGCACCTGACCGACGCGATCGGCCGGACATGGCAGGTGGGCACGATCCAGTCCGACCGCGTGCTGCCCGAACGACTCGACGCCAGCTATGTCGCGGAGGATGGCGAGCGCCACCGTCCGATCATGCTGCACCGCGCGATCTTCGGCAGCTATGAGCGCTTTATCGGCATCCTGATCGAGCATTTTGCGGGCCGCCTGCCCGTGTGGCTGGCACCGACCCAGGCGGTGGTGGCGACGATCGTGTCCGATGCCGATGCCTATGCCCGCGACGTGGCCGACAGGATGAAAGCGGCGGGTATTCGCGTCGATAGCGACCTCCGCAACGAGAAGATCAACTACAAGGTGCGCGAACACTCGCTGGCCAAGGTTCCGCACCTGCTGGTGGTCGGCAAGCGCGAGGCGGAGGAAGGCACCGTCGCCGTCCGCACGCTGGGTCGCGAGGGGCAGCGGATGATGTCGCTGGACGAAGCAATCGCCATGCTGCGCGACGAAGCCACGCCGCCCGACCTGCGCTGAATCGGCAACACTGGTGACAGGCGATGCAACAAAAGATGCAACCGCCTTTCATCGGGCGGGTTGAATCATTATATCGATGGTCGAACTACCTCAGGAGATTGCACTATACGTCCCCCGATGCGGCGCCCCATGGCGCCCCCGCCCATGAACGGTCCTCGTTTCAACGAGTTCATCCAGTCCCCCCGTGTCCGTGTCATCGACCAGGACGGTGAGAATCTGGGTGTGATGTACACGCGCGAAGCGATGGATCAGGCCAAGGAAGTCGGACTCGATCTGGTCGAGGTTTCGCCCAATGCCGATCCGCCCGTCGCCAAGTTCCTGGATGTGGGCAAGTATAAATACGAAGCCCAGAAAAAGGCCAACCAGGCTCGCAAGACCCAGAAGACGCAGGAGATCAAGGAGATCAAGATGCGTCCGAACATCGACGATCACGATTACGATGTGAAGGTCAAGGCGATCCACAAGTTCATCGGCGAAGGTGACAAGGTGAAGGTCACACTGCGTTTTCGCGGCCGTGAACTCAGCCATGGCCAGCTCGGTATGCAGCTTCTGCAGCGCGTCCAGCAGGATTGCGCCGAAGATGCCAAGATCGAGAGCTATCCGCGCATGGAAGGCCGACAGATGCTGATGGTGCTGTCGCCGAAATAACCGGTGACGCCCGACGGCGGAAAAAAAGGGGCGGTCCCGTGCGGGCCGCCCCTTTTTGTTGCCAGTCGTGCGCGGTTTTAGAACTTGAAGCCCAGCGTCGCCGATGCGGTGCGCGGCGCGCCGTAGAAGCCCTGCTCCCACATCAGGCTGGTGATGTATTTGACGTTGGTCAGGTTGCGAACATTGGCGGTCAGCGAAATTGCAGGCGTAATCGTCCAGCGCGCCATCAGGTCGAGCAACGCGTAATCGCCCTGCGTCGTGCGGATCTCCGCCATGGCATCCGTGGCGGCACGTTGCTGGCGGGAGATCTCGCTCTGATATTGCACTGCGCCGCCCACCGTCACCGCAGGCAGCGATGGCGGCGTATAGGTGACGTTCAGGCGCCCGGTGTGGCGCGGCACATAGGTCCGCACCGCATCACCCTCCGGACTACGCACGCGCAGCGCGGTGTACCCGCCGGTGACGTTCAGGCCCGCCAGCGGCTGGCCGCCCAGGTCAAGCTCGATCCCCTCACTGGTCGCGTCGATGGTGCGATAGAGTTGCTGTCCGATCGTCGTGTCAAAGATCGACGCTTCGGCCAAACCGTTCTGGCGCGCGCGAAAAACCGCGGCGGAGGCATAGAAGCGGTTGTCGAACCAGCTTCCCTTGATCCCGGCTTCCAGATTGTCGCCCTCGACCGGCGGCAGGATGGTGAACGCCTCACTGATCTCGAATTGCGGATTGAAGATTTCCGAAAAGCTCGAATACAGGCTGATGTTCGGCGTCACGTCGAACGTCGCGCCCACGAACGGCAGCGCGCGGCTTTCATCATAAACGCGGTCGACGCCGTAGGAATAACCCTCGCTCTCGATCCAGGTATAGTTGCCGCCGACCATGATCTTGAGCCGGTCGAACGGGTTCAGGCGCACCAGCCCGTAAACCGAGCTGCGGCTGGTATTGTAGTCGGCGCTCAGAACGAAGGGCGGAAAGTCGGGCAGCGCCACACTCCCATCGAACGCGCTGTCGCCAGGCAGCAGCGCGCCCGCCGGCGGATAGCTGGCGGATTGCATCAGATGCGCGGTGCCGTGATTGACGCCGACCACCACTTCATGAGCGCGTCCGCCGATATTCACCGGGCCTGTCACATAACCGTCCAGCGTCAACTCGCGGGTCGGACCACGAAATGCGCCCGGATAGGCGAACAGGCCGGCACCCTCGGCAGCGCCGGGGTTGCCATAGACGTAAAACAGCCGCTCATCCTCGTCGATCGTCTTGCGAAGGACCGAGATCTTGGCGCTCCAGTCGCCGCCAAGCTGCTGGGTCAGGTCGCCGAAAATCTGCTGCTCGAGGATGTTCCAGCGCGACCATTCGGCCGAAGTGTTGGTCGAACGGTCGTAATCGGTCGGCGCACCTTCCGTCGTGAACAGCGGCAGCGAACCCCACATGCCGCCATCGGTGCGATTGTCCTGCCGGTGATAGCCGACCGCCAACGTCGTCGTGGGTGTCAGGTCCGCCTCGACAATGCCATACAGCACCGAACGCTTGCCGGTGTAACGGTCGAGATAGCTGCCGACATCCTGATAGGCGCCGACGATCCGCGACCGCACGCTGCCATCGGCAGCCAGCGGGACGGTCACATCGCCCTCGATCCGCTTGGTATCATAGGTGCCGCCGGTCAGCAGCACGCTGCCCGCCAGTTCGGTGCCCGGCCGCTTGCGGACGAAGTTGATCGTCGCCGACGGATTGCCCGTCATCGAAAGCAGGCCATTGGCGCCGCGCAGCACTTCAACCCGGTCGAACGCGGCGGTGTCGAGCGCGCCGTTCTGAAGCCCGAAGGCAAAGGGCAGGCCCACGCCGTCGAGCTGGAAATTGGTGATGTCGAACCCGCGAGCCGAATAATAGGTGCGATCGGTTTCGGTCTGCTGGACATTCACGCCCGTCGTCGTGCTGAGCAGCGTGTTGACGTCACGAAGCTGGAAATCGTCAATCTGCGCGCGCGTCACGACGCTGATCGATTGCGGCGTGTCCTTCTGGCTCAGGCCCAGGCGCGTTGCCGAGCGGCTGGCACGCACACCATATTCGCCCTCCTCGCTGGCAAGGTCACGAACGCCGGTAACGACGATTTCCTCACGTTGCGCCTGCGGATCTTCATCAACGGGCGACACGAGTGACAGGGCGGCGAGCAACAGCGGTGCGGACATTGACGGACATCTCCTTTGCGGCGCCGTTTAGCGCGACCGCTTAAAGATGCAAGTCACTCTCAATAGCTAGGCGGCAAAGCGTTGCAAATCAGTCGCATCCGCTGCCGCCGTCAGGGGCGATCGTTGCCGCTTTCGTCCGACGACTCGGGCGGCCGCGGCTTGCCGCGCCGCTTGCGAAGGTGACGGCGCAACAACACCCCGCGCAACAACACGACGCCGACGATCGCCGTCACCAGCGCCAGGAAGGTGGGCGTATCCAGCGCCTCGATCGGCGCCGCCGCGATCAGCAACGGGGCGGCAAGCAACAGAATGAACGGCGGCATCAGCATTTCCCTTGTCACTCCGTTCACGCCGCTTCGGCCAACGGCCCCTCGGTCGCGGCCTCCAGCAGCCGGCGCTCCAGCGTTCGCATCCGCACCGTGGCGTCGATCTTGTCGCCGATCAGGTCGGTCACATAAAAGGTATCGACCGCGCGTTCGCCATAGGTCGCGACATGGGCCGAATGGATCGTGACTTTCGACTGGAACAGCGCGTTGGCCAGGTGATACAGCAATGCCGGGCGGTCGCGCGCATTCACCTCGACTACGGTGAAACGGTTGGATGCGTGGTTGTCGATCAACACCGCCGGCTCGATCTGAAACGCCTCGGCCCGCGCGCGCGGCAGCGGTTTTGCCTTTAGTCGCTCGGTGATCCTGGCGCGGTTGAGCAGCGCGTCGCCGATCGCGCTTTTCAGCCGGTCGAGCTGTCCGGGATCGTCAAACGGGCGCCCCAGCGGGTCCTGGACGAGGAAATTGTCGAGCGCCATCCCTTCCCGCGTGGTGTGGATGCGCGCGTCGATGATGTTGCCGCCCGCTGCATGGATCGCCCCGGCGATGCGATAGAAGATGCCGGGATGATCCGCGGCATAGATCGTCACCAGCGTCGCGCCCAATTCGGCATCGGGCTGGGCATCGACCGACAGTCTCCGGCCATCGGCACCCTGGATCAGCCGGGCATTGCGTTCCAGAACATCGGCCGGCTCGGCGACCCAATAGCTCTCAGGCAGGTTCTTCACCAGCTTGCGAAACGCCGCGGCGTCCCATCCCAGCGCCTGCGCCAGCGCATCCTGTTTGGCCGCGACACGCTCGCCGCGCCCGCGCTGCTTGTGGCCGCGCCGCAGCACTTCCTCCGCCGCTTCGTAAAGGTCGCCGATCAACTGGCGCTTCCACCCGTTCCAGGTGCCCGGCCCGACCGCGCGGATATCGACGATCGTCAGCACCATCAGCATCATCAGCCGCTGCGGGCTGGCGACGGTGGCGGCGAAATCGAGGATCGTCTTGAAATCCGACAGGTCGCGCTTGAACGCCGTTGCCGACATCAGCAGGTGCCAGCGCACCAGCCACGCGACAGTCTCGGTTTCCGCGGGGCTTAGACCCAGGCGCGGGCACAGGCGCTCGGCCACTTCCGCCCCCAGAATCGAATGGTCGCCGCCACGCCCCTTGGCGATGTCGTGCAGCAGCACCGCGACATACAGCGCCCGACGCGACACGATCTGCGGGAACAGTGCGGTCGCAATCGGATGTTCGTCCTTCAACAGCCCCCGGTCAATGCGCGACAACAGGCCGACGGCGCGGATGGTGTGTTCGTCGACGGTGTAATGGTGATACATGTCGAACTGCATCTGCGCGACGACGCGGCCGAAATCGGGCACGAAACGGCCGAACACCCCCGCCTCGTTCATCCAGCGCAGCACCGTTTCGGGGTCGCGCGGGCTGGTCAGCAGGTCGAGGAACAGCGCGTTCGCCCGCTTGTCGCGCCGGTAATCGTCGACCAGCTTGGCATCGCGCGACGCCGCGCGCATCGCCAGCGGGTGCACTTCGACGCCGTGCAGGTCGGCGAGCGAGAACAGCTCGATCAACCGCACCGGGTCCTCGCGAAAGAAGTCGTCACGCGGCAGCGCCAGCCGCCCGCGATCGAGGACGAACCCGTGCAGCTTGCGCGGCGAGCGGCGGATAAACGGCAACCCGAACCGCCGCCCGCGCGCGGCAAAGGTTTCGTCCAGATGCGCCAGGAACACGCCCGTCAGGTCGCCGACCGTCTTCGCCTGCAAAAAATAGAATTGCATGAACCGCTCGACCGCCAACTTGCCCGGCCGGTCGGCATAGGCCATGCGCGCGGCAATCTCCCGCTGCATGTCGAAGGTTAGGCGATCCTCCGCCCGCCCCGCCATCCGGTGCAGGTGACAACGCACTGCCCACAGGAAGTTTTCCGCACGGTGGAACCGGCGATATTCCTGACGGGTCAGCAACCCCTTTTCCACCAGTTCGGCGGCGCGCTGGACGCCGTAAGCGTCCTTGGCGATCCAGAACAAGGTGTGCAGGTCGCGAAGCCCGCCCTTGCCCTCCTTCACATTGGGTTCGACGACATATCGGCTGTCGCCCATCTTGCGGTGGCGCTGGTCGCGCTCGGCCAGCTTTTCCGCGATGAACCCGCGCGTATCCGATTGCACCTCAAGCCGGAAGCGTCGTGACGCTTCGTCGTAAAGTTCGGTGTCGCCCCAGACATAGCGCCCCTCCAGCAAAGCGGTGCGGACGGTCACGTCGGACTTCGCCATGCGGATCATCTCGTCCAGTGAGCGCGACGAATGGCCGACCTTCAGGCCCATGTCCCACAGCGAATAGAGCATCGATTCGATGACCTGCTCGCACCAGCCCGTGCGCTTCCACGGCGACAGGAAACCGATGTCGATGTCCGAATGCGGCGCCATTTCGCCCCGGCCATAGCCGCCCACCGCGATCAACGTCATACGCTCCGCCGCGGTGGGATTGTTGTTGGGATAGAGCCGCTGGACGGTGAAGTCCCATAGCAACCGCAGCAACTGGTCGGTCAGAAACGCCTGCCCCGCCGCTGCCTCCAGCCCGCGTGTCGGATGCTCCTCGAACCGGCGCATGATTTCCGCCCGTCCGGCATCCAGCGCGTCCTTGAGCATCCGGGCCGATGCCTGGCGCAGATCGCTGGTGTTGCCGGCGGGCAATTCGGCCAGCCGATCGGCGATGGCGCGGCGGTCGATGATCGCGCGACGATTGGGCAGGTTGGAAAAGCGGTTCGGCATGGCCCTCTGCTTAAACGGCAGCGAAGCGCTTGTCGCGCGGCCCGGTCAGGATGACGGGACCGGACACCGCCGGTCCCGCGATACGGTCGCCTATTCGGCCGCCTTGGCCACGCCGACCAGCGCCGGGCGCAACAACCGTTCCCGGATCATGTAACCCGCCTGTACTTCCTGCACGATCGTGCCGGGCGCGGTTTCGGCGGAGGGAACCTCGAACATGGCCTGATGGCGGTTGGGGTCGAGCGATTCGCCGACCGACACGATGCGGCTAATGCCGTGCCGCGCGAAGATGCTGTCCAGTTCGCGGCCCGTCGCGTCGAGACCCGTGACCAGCCCCTTGAACTTGTCGTCCTCGCGCAACGATTCGGGGATCGCAGCCAGCGCGCGCGTCAGATTGTCGGCGACCGACAGCACGTCGCGGGCAAAGGCGGTCGCGGCATAGGTGCGCGCATCGGCCGCTTCTTTCTCCGCCCGGCGGCGGACATTCTGAACCTCGGCCTGGGCATACAGCACCTGCCGCCTGGCATCGGCCAACTCGCTCTCCAGCGCGCTTACCCGGTCATGCTCCGCGACTTCGGGCGCGGCCTCCGCCGTCGCTTCGCGCAGCACTTCGCTGTCATTGGTAGCGGCGGGTTCGGCCGCCGTCGTTTCATTCTGTTCCATAAGCCCCTGTGACGCAGTCAACTCAAGAGCCGCGATAATGTCGCGGCGGTCAGATCCACCATGGGCACGACGCGGGCATAGTTCAACCGCGTCGGCCCGATCACGCCGACCACGCCGACCACGCGCCCGTCCAGCGAGCGCACCGGTTTGGCGATCACCGACGACCCGGACAGCGAGAATAACTTATTCTCCGATCCGATGAAAATGCGCGCCGCATCCCCCTCCCGCGCTGAATCGAGCAGGCGGGCGATTTCCTCCTTGCCCTCAAGTTCATCGAGCAACAGCCGAACCCGGTCCAGGTCGTCGGCAGCGCTGTTGTCCAGCAGGCGCGCCTGGCCACGCACGATCAGCACCGGGCGCTGGTCGCCATCCTCGCTCCACACCGCCAGCCCGCGTTCGATCAGGTCGCGCGCCGCCGCGTCGAGCGCCGCGCGTTCGCGCGCGATCTGGCCGGTCAGCCGCGTGCGCGCTTCGGTCAGGGTCTGGCCCGCCAGCATGGCCGACAGGTAATTGGCCGCCTGTTCCAGCGCATAAGGCGGCAGGCCGGGCGGCAGGTCGACGACGCGGTTCTCGACCGATCCGTCCTCCCCCACCAGCACCGCCAGCGCCTTGTCATGGCTGAGCGGGACGAAGCCCATCTGGCGCAACCGCGGCTCGCGTTTGGGCACAAGCACCAGCCCGGCACAGGCCGACAGGCCCGACAGCACGGCCGTGGTATTGGCGATGGCATCCTCGACCGGGCCGTTCTCGCGCGCTTCCCGCTCGATCGCGGTGCGTTCCTCGACCGACGGCTCGTGGCTCTGCATCATGCCGTCAACGAACAGGCGCAGCCCGCTTTCGGTCGGCATCCGCCCGGCGGAGGTATGCGGGGCGGCGAGCAGCCCCGCTTCCTCAAGATCCTGCATCACATTGCGGATCGAGGCGGGCGACAGGTTCAGTCCCGAAATCTTCGACAGGGTGCGCGAACCCACCGGCAGCCCGGTGTCGAGATAGCTTTCAACGACAATCCTGAACACGTCGCGCGCGCGGTCGGTCATCTCCTGGATCGGGGGCGTCATGCCTGTGATGTAGGCGCGCGGCGACGCGTGCTCAACGCTTTCCGATGAAGTCGGCGATGGGCAACATGTCGGGCGCGGCGCGCAGCACGCCGGCCACTCGCTGCGCCTCGACGCTGCGACAGCCCAGATACAGGCTCAGCGTCTGCGGCGCGGCACCGGTATTACTCGCCCATTCGACCGCAATGCCGGGCATGTCGGTGGGCGCGATCCCGCAATCCTCGCTCTGCATGTCGATCCGCCGGTCGCCGCTGGCCGGGCGCACCGATGCCAGATGGTCGGCAAAGCGGCGCGCGACTTCGGACGTCACCTGGAACCGGTGCTCCCCCGTCGCGGCGGTATGGCGCTCGCCGATGAAAACCCCCTGCCCCTCCGGCGTGACGCTGACCCGATAGACCGGGCAGGTGCCGAAACAGGGCTGCGTCGAATAAGTGATCGCCTGGCGCTCGACCGGGATCGGTGCGGCGGGGGCGGTGGACATATCGGTGGCACAGCCCGCCGCCGCCAGCGGCAGCGCGGCGAGGATCAGGGGGCGGAGCATCATGGCATTTCCTTTCGGGGTGCTGGCGCCGGGCGGCCGGGGCCGCTATCGCCACGCTCAACCAAACAGGAGCTGAATAGATGCGCCCATCCGGCCGCGCCCCCGACGAAATGCGTGCGATCACCATCGAACCCAATTTCACCCGCCATGCCGAAGGATCGGTGCTGATCGGCTTTGGCGACACCCGCGTGCTGGTGACGGCCAGTGTCGAGGAACGCGTGCCCCCGTTCCTGCGCGGCAAGGGCGAAGGCTGGGTGACGGCCGAATACGGCATGTTGCCCCGCGCCACGCACACGCGCGGCAACCGGGAAGCGGCCAAGGGTAAGCAGTCGGGCCGCACGCAGGAAATCCAGCGCCTGATCGGCCGCTCGCTGCGCGCCGTCACCGACCTGAAGCTGCTGGGGGAGCGCCAGATCACGCTCGACTGTGACGTGATCCAGGCCGATGGCGGCACCCGCACCGCGTCGATCTCCGGCGCATGGGTCGCGCTTCGCCTGGCAATCGACAAGCTGCTGGCCGAGGGCAAGATCGCAACCGACCCGATCCTGCATCAGGTCGCTGCCGTCAGCTGCGGCATCCACAACGGCCAGGCGGTCCTCGACCTCGATTACCCGGAGGATTCGGCCGCCGATGCCGACGCCAATTTCGTTCTGCTGGGCGATGGCCGCATTGCCGAGGCGCAGGCGACGGCCGAGGGCGCGTGCTATGACGAGGAATCGCTGCTGCGCCTGCTCCGCCTCGCACGGATCGGCTGCAACGACATATTCGCGGCGCAGCGCAAGGCGGTGGGCCGGTGAGCGGCGAGGGCTCGGGCCACCAGGCGATCCGACGTCTGACGCCGGGGCGGCTGGTGATCGCCAGCCATAATGCAGGCAAGGTGCGTGAGATTCGTGATCTGCTCGGTCCCTATGGCATCGAGCCGGTGTCGGCGGCGGAGTTGGACCTGCCCGAGCCGGAAGAAACCGGCACGACCTTTGTCGCCAATGCCGAGCTGAAGGCGATGCAGGCCGCCGACCTGTCGGGCCTGCCCGCGCTGGCCGATGATTCAGGGCTGTGCGTCGACGCGCTGGGCGGCGAACCCGGCATTTTCTCGGCGCGCTGGGCCGGGCCGGGCAAGGATTTCGCGGCCGCGATGCAGTTGGTCGAGGATCGGCTGGCCGCGATCCACCCTGCGCCTGCCCGCGACGCGCATTTCGTCTGCGCGCTGGCACTCGCCTGGCCCGATGGGCATGTCGAATGGTTCGAGGGCCGGGTCGATGGCCAATTGGTGTGGCCGCCCCGCGGCACCAACGGCTTTGGCTATGACGCGATGTTCGAACCGCACGGCCATAACCAGACATTTGGCGAGATGGATGCCGCCGAAAAGCACGCGATGAGCCACCGCGCTGATGCATTTCGGCAACTGGTCGACAATGTTCTGACCGTTCCGGGCGAATAACGTGATCGCCACGGACCCGAAACGCACTTCGTTTGTTGCAGCGGGGCGTGGATACGGTTTAGTGACTTTCTCGACTTATGAGCGGGTCGCGACCGGCCATTTGTTTGTTAAGGGAGATGCATAATATGTTTGGTAAGATCCTCACCGCGGTTGCCGCGACCACCATCGCCGCTGCACCCGTCGTCGCCGCCCCCGCCAGCAGCCTGTCGGTTGCGAAGCAGGTTCGCGCTTCGACCGCTTCGGAAAAGAGCAACAAGGCCACCGGCTCGATGTTGTTCCCGGCCGTGATCGGTGCTGGCGTCGTTGCGATCCTCGTCGTTGGCCTGACCAATGACGGCGACGAGCTGCCCGACAGCAACTGATCGCGCTCCGCCGCCCGCCGACCGGGCGGCAGATCGAAATCGGGAGAGGGAGGGTCGAAAGGCCCTCCTTTTCTTTTGCGCGCCATGCTTTCGCCGCGCGGGCCAGGCACATATTGGCGGGTGATGACCACCGATCCCCTTGCGCTCTATGTCCACTGGCCGTTCTGCATTTCCAAATGCCCCTATTGCGACTTCAACAGCCATGTTCGCGATGTTGTCGATCAGGGGCTGTGGCGCGACGCCCTGCTCGCCGATCTGGCGCATGAAGCGGCGCTGACGCCGGACCGGCGGCTGGGATCGATCTTTTTCGGGGGCGGCACGCCGTCGCTGATGCCGCCCGTCACCGTCGCCGCGATCATCACCGCCGCCGACCGGCATTGGGGGCTGGACAGCGATTGCGAAATCACGCTGGAGGCCAATCCGTCGTCGGTCGAAGCATCGCGCTTTGCCGATCTCGCGACGGCGGGCGTCAATCGGGTATCGCTGGGACTACAGGCGCTGGAGGATCAGGCGCTGTCGTTCCTTGGCCGCGCGCATTCTGTGGCCGAGGGGCTGGCGGCGCTGGACACCGCGCAATCGGCGTTCGACCGCGTGTCGTTCGACCTGATCTATGCCCGCCCCGGCCAGTCCCTCGCCGCGTGGACGCAAGAGTTGAGCCGCGCGCTGGCGTTCGGCACGGGTCATTTGTCGCTTTACCAGCTGACGATCGAACCGGGCACGCGATTTGCCACGCTGGCGGCCAGGGGCGACCTGACCATCCCCGATGCCGACAGTGCGGCAGACCTGTTCGAGGCGACGCGCGCCATCACGCACGCGGCGGGCATCCCGGCCTACGAGATTTCCAACCATGCGCGTCCGGGTCAGGAAAGCCGCCACAACCTGACTTACTGGCGTTACCGCGATTATGTCGGCATCGGGCCGGGCGCGCATGGGCGACGCGGCGGCGAAGCGACGTTTCGACGGAAAAAGCCCGAAAACTGGTTGAGCGCCGTCGGACGCAACGCCCATGGCATGGAAACCAGCGACGCGCTGTCGCCTACCACCCAAGCGGTCGAGGCGCTGTTGATGGGGCTGCGGCTGGATGAAGGCGTCGACCTTCACCGCATCGCGACGCTCGGCGGCGGCGCCATGCCGCTGGACGAAGCGCGTGTGGCGTTGCTGGCGCGGCAGGGCCTGTTGGTTCGCGACGCCGGACGGCTGACCGTCACCCCCGCCGGAATGCCCGTGCTCGAAGCGATCCTGCGGGAGATCGTCACTGCCTGATTGCCCCGGCGCGCGTTCTGGGCGAGGAAGGCTTCATGCTGCCCTTCCCGCCCGCGATTGTCGCCATCCAGCCGGTTCAGGTCGATGCGAACATGCGGCTGGCCCAGATCGTCGCGCTGCTCGACGGGCGGGGCGACTATGACGCGACCTTCGGTCCGCGTTTCCGGGCCGAGGTGCCCAAGGTCCGCTTCGACGCGATCGCCGCGCAGCTTCGTGCGCGCATGGGCCACCCGACCGGCGTCGGCCGGGTCGAGCGGCACAACGCGCTGGAGGCCGATGCCAGCCTGACGTTCGAACGCGGTCGTGCACGCGTCCGGCTGACGTTGATGCCCGGCGGCGACCGGCAGGTGGCGGGATTTGCGATCATCGGCACCGCGCCGCTGAACGACAGCTTCCAAACCATTTCGACCGAAGCCGCCGCGCTGCCGGGGCAGGTCGGCTTCGGCGTCTATGCCCTGGAGCCGCCATCGCCGCGTGCGTTGATCGAACAGCGCGGCGATATTGCCGCGCCGATCGGGTCAGGCTTCAAATTATGGGTGCTGGCCGAACTGGCGGCACAGGTCGATGCGGGTCGTGTGAACTGGGAACAGGTGGTGCCGCTCGGCCCGCCATCGCTGCCCAGCGGCATCACGCAGGACTGGCCGGCGGGCACGCCGATGACGGTGCAGTCACTGGCGACGTTGATGATCGCGATCAGCGACAACAGCGCGACCGACACGCTGATTGCGTTGCTGGGCCGCGCGGCCGTCGACAAACGCGCCGCCGCGCTGGGTGCGGACGCCAGCGGCCTGCCGGTGCTGACCACGGCGGAGGCGTTCCGATTGAAGCACCCCGACGCAGCGGCGCTGTCGGACGGTTGGGCGTCACTGACCCCCGATGCACGGCGCGCACGGCTGCGCCACCCGGCACTGGCGCGTGCGCCGCTGGACCCGGCGCTGTTCGGCGACAGGCCGGTTCGCCCCGATATCGAATGGTTCGCCAGCCCCCGCGCAATGGCGCGCACGCTCGACTGGCTGTCCCGCAACGGCGGTGCACGCGTGCACCGCATTCTGTCGACCGCGCGTCAGGGCAAGCACGGCCTGCCCTATACAGGGTCGAAGGGCGGTTCGGAGCCGGGGGTGCTCAGCCTCAACCACCTGGCTCGCGACCGTGCCGGCCGCTGGTTCGCGGTCGTCGCCAGCCAGCACCGCGACGATGGCCCGGTCGATCCGGTAGCGCTTGAAAACCTGGTGGCGCGGGCGTTAGACCTGCTCGGCACCGCGCGCTGACCCGTCGCTGGCGAGCAGACCGTAAAGCGCCGTGTCGCGCACACCGATATGCGTTTCCCATTCGGCGCGCAGGATGCCTTCGAGCGTGAACCCCAGCTTTTCGAGCAACCGGCGCGACGCGACATGGTCGGGATCGACATCGGCAAACACGCGCCGTTGCCCTTCTTCAAACAGCCGGTCGATGACGGCGCTTACCGCCTCGCCTGCAATGCCGGTGCCCCAATGCGCGCGGGCCAGCAGATAGGCGAGTTCGCTGACATTGCCCTGCCGCTTCTCCCCCACCGCGACAAAGCCGATCGCCGCGTCACCACCCGCCCGCGTGATCGCCCAGCACCGCCAGGCCGGATCGCGCTGCGCCAGCACGCGGCGCGTTTCGGCCAGGTCGATATGCGGCGGGCCGGACCAGTAACGCATCGCATCGACATCGGCGAACGCGGGAAACAGCGCGTCGGCATCCTCCACCACGCGCGGGCGCAGCACCAACCGCGCGGTGCGAAGCACCGGCGTGGGACGGGCCGTCACGCCGCCAGCGCGTCGACCAGCGCCCGCACCTTCTTCTGGCGCCATTGCGGCAGCGGCGCGACCATCCAGTAACCGCGCGGATAAGGCTTCGGCTCGCCCAGCACCTCGACCCGCCCTGCCGCGATATCGGCGCGCGCCAGCAATTCGGGGACGGTCGCATGACCCAGACCCGCCGCCGCCGCCTCGATCGCCAGCCCCGCGTCGCCGACCATCACGCGCGACACCGATTCCTCGTTCAGACAGCCCGGCCACGAGATGCGCGTATCGGCGCCGCCGCCGGGCCGCCCGACAGCGATCATACCGTCCGATTCGATCGCCTCGCCCTCATGTTCGCCCGGCCCTTCGCCCCAGCGGATGGCGAGGTCGAGATTGGCCTGTGCGAAATCAACGCCCTCGTCCGCCACGACCAGCACGAAACGCAGTTCGGGTTCGCGCGCCGAAATCTCCGAAAGGCGCGGCATCAGCCATTTGTGCGTCAGGTCGCGCGGCGCGGCGATCGTCAGCGAGCGCGACGACTGCCCCGCCTGCATCGCGCGCACGGCTTCCTCGAACTGCAGGAAGCCGTCGCGCAGCGCCTCAAGCCCGCGCTCCCCCTCCGGCGTCAGTTCCAGCCCGCGCGTGGTGCGGCGGAACAGCACGACGCCCAGCGTGTCCTCCAGCGCGCGCACCTGTTGCCCGACGGCGGCAGGCGTCACCGCCAGTTCGTCAGCCGCGCGCGTGAACGACAGGTGCCGGGCGGCCGCGTCCAGCACGCGCAGCCCGTTGAGCGGCAGGTGCGTGCGCTTCATCCCGCCACCGTCGGGGCGATCAGCCCAAAGCGGGGGATGGCCACGTCGAACATCGATCCGTCCTCACCCAGCATCTGATAACTGCCCTGCATCGATCCCGTCGGTGTCGCCAGATGGCATCCCGACACATAATCGAAACTGTCGCCCGGCGCGATCATCGGCTGTTCGCCGACCACCCCTTCGCCCTCGACCGAATGGCGGGCGCCGCGACCATCGGTGATGATCCAGCGGCGGCTGAGCAGTTGCACGCCCATGTCGGCGTCATTTTCGATGCGGATGTGATAGGACCAGAACCAGCGGCCCCGATCCGGTTCGGACTGTTCGGACAGGTAACTGACCGCGGTTCGCACAACGATGCCCTCGGTCCGCGCTTCCCCGGTGAACAATGCCTTCACAGGCCGATCGCCCGCAGCGCCTGATCCAGATCGTCGATCAGGTCGGCGGGGTCCTCCAGACCGACGTTCAGGCGCAACAACCCCTCGGTCACGCCCATCTCGATCCGCTTCTCCTCCGCCACGCCGTAATGCGTGGTCGACGCCGGATGCGTCATCAGCGAGCGCGAATCGCCGATGTTATTCGAAATGTCGATCAGGGTCAGCGCGTCGAGCAGCGCGTGCGCCTGTGCCCGCCCGCCATCGACCTCAAGCGAAAAGATCGGGCCGGCCATTACCATCTGCGATGCGGCCAGCGCGTGTTGCGGATGGCTGGGCAGGCCGGGATGATTGATGCGCGCCACCCGCCCCTCAAGGAAACGGCCGACTTCCAGCGCATTTTCGGACTGGCGGCGAATGCGAAGGTCCAGCGTCTCCAGCCCCTTCAGTACGACCCACGCGTTGAACGCGCTCAGCGTCGGGCCGGTGTTGCGGGTGAAGGGCAGCAGTTCGTTGACGATGAAATTTTCGGTCCCGCAAACCGCCCCGGCCAGCACGCGGCCCTGCCCGTCCATCATCTTGGTCGCGGAATAAGCGACGATATCGGCCCCGTAATCCATCGGCCGTTGCAGCGCGGGCGTGGCAAACGCGTTGTCGACCACGGTGCGGACGCCGCACTGCTTCGCCAGCGCGCACACTGCCTTCAGGTCGACGATATCCATCGTCGGATTGGCGGGCGTTTCGAAAAACCACAATTTCGTGCGGTCGTTGGTCGCATCGGCGAACGCCTGTGCATCGCGCGCGTCCACGATCGTGGTCGCGATCCCGAACTTTGGCAGCAGCGTGTCGGTCAGCCAGCGACACGACCCGAACAGCGCACGGCCCGCGACGACATGGTCGCCCTGTTCCAGCTGGCACAAAAGCGCGGCCGTCATCGCCGACATGCCGCTGGCCGTCGCGCGGCACGCCTCCGCCCCCTCAAGCAGGGCGATCCGCTGTTCCAGCATCTCGACCGTCGGGTTCTGCAACCGCGAATAGGTCATGCCTGATTGTTCGCCCGCGAACCGCGCGGCGGCATCGCCCGCACAGTCATAGGCATAGCCGGACGTCAGGAAGATCGCCTCGGACGTCTCCCCGAACTCCGAACGCCGGGTGCCACCGCGCACCGCCTGCGTTGCGGGTCGCCAATGCTGGGTGATCGAACGGTCCTGGCCGGTGTTGCGCTTCATGCCCGCTTCATTGGCGCGCGCAGGGCGTCGAGGCAAGGGTATGCGTTCCCATCAACGCGCCGCTGCGCTAAGGCCCGCACCCGATGCGCCTTGCCGATCGCCCCGCACTGGTTGCCCTGTTGATCGCGATTGCCGCGCAATTGCTGTTCAGCGTGCACCTTGGCCGCCCGTCGGGACTGGTCTTTGATGAAGTGCATTATGTGCCCGCCGCACGCGCCATGCTCGACCTGGCGCACCCGGCGAACACCGAACACCCCCCGCTGGCCAAGGAATTGATCGCGGTCGGCATCGCGCTGTTCGGTGACAATGCGATCGGCTGGCGCGCGATGGCGACGCTGGCGGGGACGGCCACCGTGCTGTCGGGCTTTGCCATGCTGATGCTGCTGTTCGGATCGGTGCGGACGGCGGCGCTGGGCGCGCTGTTCGTCGCGGTGAACCAGACGGTGTTCATCCAGGCCCGCATCGCGATGCTCGATGGCTTTCTGGGTGCATTCGTGACCGGCGGACTGGCGGCGACATTATGGGCGGTCAAGGCGCCGCCGGGACGGCGCGCGGGGCGCATCGCGCTGGCGGGCGTGCTGCTGGGCGCGGGGGTCGCGGTGAAATGGGCCGCCGCGCCCTATGTCGCGCTGGCCTGCGTCGGCGTGCTGGTCGCGCATCGGCGCACGCCGGTAGCGGCGCTGGGTCTGGCGATCCCGATGGGCCTGATCGCCATCGCGGCCTATTTCGCGACGTTCGTGCCGACCTTTTCCTACGCCGCCGACCCCAATACCCCCGGCGGCCTGATCACGCTGCAACAGCGCATGTATGAAGCGCAGACGCAGATTCTGCGCGACCACCCCTATCAGTCGGACTGGTGGAGCTGGCCGCTGATGATCCGGCCGATCTGGTATCATTACGAACCCGATCTGGGCGTACTGCGCGGCGTGCTGCTGCTGGGCAATCCGGTGGTGATGTGGGGCGGCCTTGCCGGCGTCGCGGCGTGCCTGTGGGCGGGCATTCGCGGGCGCACGGGGCACTTGGTGCTGGCGCTGCTGTGGCTGTTTTCGGTCGCGATCTGGGCGGCGATCCCGAAAAGCCTGGGCTTTTATTACTACTACCACCTGTCGGGCGTGTTCGTCGCGCTGGCGGGCGCCGGTGCGCTGGCGCTGCTGCCCGCGCGCCTGCGATGGGTCGACGGGGCAGTCGCGCTGATGGCGGTCATTGCCTTTGCGTGGTTCTATCCGATCATCAGCGGCGCGCCGCTGGCCGACCCTCAGGATTTCAATCACTGGATGTGGTTCGACAGCTGGCGCTGACATCCCTATCTGCGGCGTCATGACGACAACCCACGACATCCATATCATCGGCGGCGGGCTGGCCGGGTCGGAAGCGGCCTGGCAACTGGCGCAAGCGGGCATCCGTGTGAAACTGTCCGAAATGCGCGGCGGCGGCAACATGACGCCCGCGCACCAGACCGACGGGCTGGCCGAGCTGGTCTGTTCCAACAGCTTTCGCTCCGACGATGCCGAACGCAATGCCGTCGGCCTGCTTCATTCGGAAATGCGCGCGCTGGATTCGCTCATCATGGCGATGGCCGACAAGCATCAATTGCCAGCCGGGTCGGCGCTGGCGGTCGACCGCGATGCGTTTTCGCAAAGCGTGACGCGCGCGCTGGCCGATCACCCCAACATCACCGTCGTGCGCGAACGCGTCGACACGCTGCCCACCGACACGCCCGCCATCGTCGCCACCGGGCCGCTGACCGCGCCGTCGCTGGCCGACGCCATCGGCGCGACGACGGGGTCCGATGCGCTGGCGTTCTTCGACGCGATCGCGCCCATCGTCCACGCCGAATCGATCGACATGAGCATTGCGTGGAAACAGTCGCGCTGGGACAAGGCGGGACCGGCGGGCGACGGCAAGGATTACATCAACTGCCCGCTCGACCGCGATCAGTATCACGCCTTCCACGCCGAATTGATGGCCGGGGAAAAGGCGGAGTTCCGCGAATGGGAGAATGTCCCCTATTTCGACGGCTGTATGCCGATCGAGGTGATGGCCGAGCGCGGGGTGGAAACGCTGCGCTTCGGCCCGATGAAGGGCGTGGGGCTGGACGATCCGCGCACCGGACGCTGGCCCTATGCGTGCGTCCAGTTGCGGCAGGACAATGCCACCGCGACGCTGTGGAACATGGTCGGTTTTCAGACCAAGCTGAAATATGGCGAGCAGGTCCGCATTTTCCGCACTATCCCCGGCCTGGAGAATGCCGAGTTCGCGCGGCTGGGCGGGCTGCACCGCAATACCTTCATCCGTTCCCCCGTGCTGCTCGACCCGACATTGCGACTGAAAGCGCGGCCCAATCTGCGCTTTGCGGGGCAGATCACCGGGTGCGAGGGCTATGTCGAAAGTTCGGCGATCGGCCTGATCGCGGGCCGCTTTGCTGCCGCCGAGCTGGCCGGGCGCACATTGCCGATACCGCCGGTCGAGACCGCGCTGGGCGCGCTGCTGGCGCACATCACCGGCGGGGCCGAGGCGGACAGCTATCAGCCGATGAACGTCAATTTCGGCCTGTTCCCCCCGATCGAGGGGCGCACGAAAAAAGCTGATCGCAAGCTGATGTATACCGCCCGCGCGCGCACCGCCTTTTCGGACTGGCGCGCGGCGGCGGGATGATCGCTTAACCCTCGTCCGCGTCGGCGGGCGAAGGCGCGGGCGGACAGTCGGCGCGGCGGCGCGGGGCACGCCGCTTGACCGCCGTGGTCGCGAACTCGGCGCGGTTCAGGCTGTTCGATCGATCCTTGTCGGCACCCGCGAACTTTGTCGTGGTGCGAACCGCCCATTCCTCGAAATCCAGCCGCCCGTCGCCATTTTTGTCGAGTTTCGCAAAGGCCTTGCGGCGGCTGGCGAGATATTCGTCGCGCGTGATTCTGGCGTCGCGATCCTTGTCATAGCGGTTGAAACGCCGCTCCTCGCGTGTCGCCGGGGCTGCTTCGGGCAAGCGGTCGGGCAGCGGCGTTTCAGCAGGATCGGCGACGACTGCGGGCATCGGCGGGGGCGGCACCACGACATCGTCGGTCGCGCTTGCGCGGAACAGGAACAATGCCGCCGCCGCCATCAGCACGCCCGCCAGCGCACCCACCCAATATCGCCACATCGCCCTGCTCCCTGACTGTCCAAGGACAGGTTAGCGCGCGATGGCGTCCGCGCCTATCGCCCCGTCAGCCGGTGCCAGCCAAGGCGGGCGATGCGGCCCGGCGTCGCAGCGGGCAATGGCCGGTCGCGCGGTTCGGCCAGATCCATCGCCGCCTGCCGCGCAAAACCGCCCAGCACACGCAGCCGACGCGGCCAGCGCACCGCCAGCGCCTGGTCGAGCAACGCCCGCGCCTCATCCGCCGCCGCCGCTGCCGCTGCCGGATCGGAAAGCGAGCGCGACAGATCGGCCAGCGCCCAACCCTGCCCGGCCGGATCGGGCAGCGCGCTGTCGACGGCCAGTCGCCGCGCGGCCAGCCGGAACAGCCGCCCGCCGTGCGAATGGGCAAAGGACGCCCGCGCCGTCGGATCGGCCGGATCGCCGTCCAGCAGCGCTTCCCACCCCTCGACCAGCCGGGCCAGCTCCGCGCCCGCCACGCCGTGCGCCAGGACCTCACCTGCCAAGGCGGTCAGCACGGGTTGCGCGGGTGGCGGCGCGCTGTCGAGCCGAGACAGCGCATCGTGCCACCATGTCAGCCGCATCTGCGCGATCATCGGCTCGCGCGCCTGGCGCAGCACATCGGCAAGCGTTGCATCCAGATCGAACAGAGCCGCAACCCCCGCCCGCGTGTCGGCGGGGGCATAGGACAGGATCAGCCGCCGCTCCGCCGCGCGGGCTTCTGCGCCGGGCGCAAAGGTGGACGCGGCGTTAACCATGCTGCTTCAATCCGGCTTATCGCTTGGTCGCGCATAGGCCCGGATTGGACCGAATTGTCAAACACGGGCGGGGCATGGGCAAGCGTATCATCGGATCGAGCAACAGCGGACGGCGACCGGCAGGCCTGCTGACGCGGCTGGCCCGTGACACGCGCGGCAACGTGCTGGCGATGGTCGCCGCCGCGCTGATCCCGCTGTGCGGGATGATCGGCGGCGGGCTGGACCTGTCGCGCATGTATATCGTCAAGACCCGGCTGCAACATGCCTGCGACGCGGGCGCGCTGGCCGGACGCAAGTCGATGGGTGGCGGCACCTGGGCACAGCAAGGCAACCTGCCGCGCCAGATGGCCGAACGCTTTTTCGACGCCAACATCCGCCAGGACATTTACGGTGCCGAGAGCATTACCCGCAGCTTTTCGGAGGCTGCTGGCAAGGTGACGGGCACGGCGTCCGCCGACCTGCCGATGACGCTGATGCGCGTGCTCGGCAAGACCTCGGCCGAGTTGTCGGTGACGTGCGAATCCGAGATGCGCCTGCCCAACACCGATGTGATGTTCGTGCTCGATGTGACGGGTTCGATGGGTGAAAGGGCAGTATCAACCGATGCTCAAACGAAGATCCAAGGCCTTCGCACTGCCGTGCTTTGCTTCTATGAAATCGTGGCCCGGCTTGACACCGTGGCGACGTGTGACGGGGGCGCACCGTCGGGAGGCACCGGCCAGCAGG